>NZ_JBQHUZ010000002.1:0-440409 GCF_052064775.1 Oribacterium sp. HCP28S3_H8
TAATTGTCGATTTTATTATGGAAAGAGAGGTGATGGAGACGTTTACGTCTCATAATGTATGACTATGCATAAGTTAGTTTATGTAAAGCTTCACATAAACAAGTTTCATAATGACTTCCTCCTGTTCGTCCTTCTGTTAAAAAAGCCCCGGAATAATCTCCGCGGGCTATGCATCTGTTCCTTCCTTTTCGGAAAGAATCTGTTCATTTTTATGTAAGGGCGCATTCCCGCGCCCCGGGCTGTGCCATAGCCCTGCATTACTCGCCCTGATCCAGCTCTTCCGACTCTGATTCTTCCGATTCTTCGACAGGATCTTCGGCCGATGCCGTCTCTTCCTCATCGTCTTCATCGGGGATCTCATATTCCTCTTCGGATTCGTCCTGTTCATAATCTGCATCGGGATCCGGCTTCTGTGCTGTCTTCTTTTTCTTTTTGGTCTGGAGATAGAGATATCCGCCGCCGGCCGCTGCCAGCAGGATGATCACTGCAGCAAGTGGAAGCACATTGACCGATTTCTTTGCCGGCTTGCTTTTCTCCGGTTTTATTTCTTCCACTTCCGAAGTAGTGGCCGCCGCAGCCGATTTCGCCGCTGTTTTCTCCTTTTCTGTGGCTTTGTTATCTTTCTCTGTCTGAAGCGCCGTAGCTTCGTCCTCATCCATCAGGGCAAAAAGGTCAGCTTCATCTACCTGATTCAGGAAATGGACATTCTCATTGCCGTCCTCATCGCGGTCGATAATCAGATAGAAATAATTGCCGTTCTTGGTTACCAGCGTGATAAACTGCTTGCCGGCCCCGGTGGAAGATCCGATATCATCCACCAGCGTCATGTTGCCATCGGGCGTGAGAGGAGCAGACGATTTCTCATCCTCCATGCTCTCCATCATGAGGCCCAGCATTTTTTCCATGAATTCCTGATCAATGGCTCCGTCCTTCTTTTCCTTTTCCAGTACCTTCAGGTAATCCTTGCTGACATACCCGGTCTTTTCCGGAACAACGACCTGATACCATTCGCCGTCTTCCCCGACCACCTGCACCTCCTCGCCGGGAAGCAGATGTCCGATGATGTCATATTCCATTCCGCTTCCGGAGCGCAGATGAAGATAGCTGCTGACCTTGTCGTTTACGATTCCGGAAGAGGCACTCTCATCCGATTGTTCGCAGCTCCATTTCCAGTCCCCGATGGAATAAACCGTATTTCCATTTTCATCTACTGTAACGGTATAAGGCTTTTCCTCATTTGGGGCTTTCTCATTGTTCTCCGCAGCACCGTCTGCGGCAGGATCCCCTGTCGTCTCCGCAACCTTACTTTCTTCTCCCTTTGGAGACACGGCAGGAGCTTCCTTTGATGAAGCGCTGTCCGCCGTCTCTTCCGTGGATGCCGCATTCACAGAAACAGCATCAGCTTCACTACTGCCAGCGGCATAACAGGTCATTGTCCCAGGACCTGCAAGCATAACAACAGTCAGCATCCCTGCAATCAGGTTTTTAATCTTCATGTTCTGAATCCTCCTCTGTAGTCACATTCTCTGTTTTGGTTTCCTCCGGCTGCGTATAAATCCCGACGGCACCTTTCTCTGCCATGGCGATGATCTGCGCCAGCCGCTCCGGTGAGAGATTTGCCGCATGAACCATGTCGTGGATCACGGCATTTTCCTCCTCACGGTATCGTTCCTCGAGATTTTTAACCCGCGTCGTCCATTCCTTCTGTCTGACGCGGGCCTTTTCCAGATCCGCGCCGATCTTCTCAAGTTTTGTCATGTTCTGAACCTCCGTGATTTCAGTTCGGCAGTCGCCCGAAGCAGTAGAAGTGCTGCCTCCAGTAAGGCGTGTCGATGGACGCATACTGGATGGGATTGCCACAATGAATCATCATGTTGTTGCCAACATAAATGCCGACGTGCGATGCACCTGCGGTTTCATACGTTCCCTGGAAGAAAATCAGGTCTCCGGGCTGTGCTGCGCCTGCCGGGATAATGGAGCAGGAGTTTCTTAAGCCTTCCGCCGTCTGTCTGCCTACATTCCAGCCGTTGCCGCAGTGATTGATGACATAACTGACAAAGCCGGAGCAGTCAAAGCTCGTCGACGGTGATGATCCGCCCCATACATACGGATAACCCAGATATTTCTCTGCTTCATGGATCATGTTGGCAAACTTCGTATCGGTAAGTGCCTCACCCGGAATGTCATAATCCAGATACGCATCCGAAGTTGCTACATAGGGATCATCCGCGAAGAGATAGGCCTTGTTGCCTTTCGTCTCCAACAGAACCGCATACCGCTCGGCCTGGTCCCCGGACATCCCGCCCGATTCCGTGATAATATGACCGAGATTCTTGTTTCTGAGCGTGACATTCAGGATGTGATACTCATACTCCACCTCAACCTCATACGTATATTCCTCGCGGTCTGTTGTCCCGTCGGGGTTGCGCACGGTGCGGTGTCCGGTTCTTGTCTCTGTCCGGGTACGGATCTCTGTCTCCGGCGCGAGTTCCAGCTCGTACTGCTGATCAAACAGCTGCTTCAGCGCTGTCTGAACCTCATCCCGCGTATAATCCTCAAAGAAGACAGTCAGGTACGCCGTCAGCTGATACGGGTCATGTCCGATCTCGTCGAGATTAAAGTTGTATTCGTCGTAGCTCGGATAATCCGATTTAATGCGGTCAATCCGCTCCGACAGACCGGCTTCCATCGCCTTGTAATCGTCGTTCGCCCCGATAATGTCCTCATCGTTGGCGGTGAATGTCGTAGCCACAACAGCACCGGAGCCTCCCGGCAGAAAAGAGGAGCAGGAAGACATCGAGGAGCAGACCAGCAGGAGCAGGAGAGCCAGTCCTCCGGTGATCAGGAGCACATGTGGATGCTCCGCCGCGTACTCAAAGACATGATCCTTCAGTTCCGAGAGCTTCTGGCCAATTCCCCGGACTGCCTGTGTGCTCTTGCCTGCAGCACTTCCTGCCTCTGCTGCGTGTTCCTCCGCACGGCGGGCTGCAGCATATTCCCTGCGGATGGCTCTTTTCTGCTGCCAGCGGGAGATGGGATTGGAAAACTGTTCCGGGTTCTCTGCCATCCGCTGCTGATACAGTGCTTCCACGTTTGCGATGTCAGATTTGTCCATCAGCTTCTCTGCCTTGTCACAGGACTTCAGCTTTTTGCTGTAAGATGCATGTTCCACGGCATGCACTCCGCCTTCCGCCATACCGCTTCCGGTATTTGCCGCCTCCACGGCAGCATTGTCATCCTGATTCTCCGCGGCAACCTTTCCATGCACGGCTCCCGATACGAACTCAGAAGTCCTTCTGAAACGATTGCCCCCGCCGGCAGTTTCGCAGGCAGGGGCAGTCTCGTTTTCAAAGGTTAAGCGCACCTTGCGCTGTGACCTCTGATCCGTATTTAATTTCGGTCTGCGCTTTTTCCGGATTTTCTCTGCAGCGCGGTCCGCCCGGTCCGCTGCCCGGTCTGCCTTCTCTGCAGCCCGCCGCAGCTTCGGATTTTCCAGCTCATCCTCCGTAAACCGGAGGCGCGTTGCTTTCCCTGCCATCATGCCTCCTTTCCGCGAGGCTCTTTTCTGCTGTTCTCATCTTTTCCCTTATCCTTTACCGTTTCTGCCTCTTCATACTTCCTTTCCGGTGCCTTTACCTCGCTGAGCTTTGTCGTCATGATCTTGTAAAGCTTCAGATCTGTCGGGAAATGATCCACAAAAGGAAGAATGACACTGCCATAGAACAGAAGTCCCTCACCTTCCCCGGAATGCGTCACATAGGAGAGCTGATGAGAGGAAATATTCAGCTGCTGCGCCAGAATCTGCCGGTCACCCGCTGCCTGGTTCAGCATGTACACGAAGTCCGAGTTTTCAAAAATGTTCTCAACCTCCCGGCTGGACAGCAGATCCTTCACATTCTGCGTGATTCCTGTCGGAATGCCGCCCCATTTCCGGAAGCGCTTCCAGATTTCCACCGAGTACGCAGCCGTCTGCTCTTCCTTGAGGAGCAGGTGGAACTCATCCATGTAGTAACGGGTGGCACGGCCGGCGCTGCGGTTGGCAGTAACTCTGCCCCATACCTGATCCTGCACAATCAGCATGCCAAGCTTCTTCAGCTGCTTTCCGAGCTCCTTGATGTCATAGCAGACAAGCCGGTTTTCAATGTCCACATTGGTGTGGTGATTGAAGAGATTCAGCGAACCCTTCACATAGATTTCCAGAGCCGTTGCCACACGATGTGCTTCCTTTTCCTCCTGCATCAGAAGCGCATTGTACAGATCCTCGAGAAGAGGCATGTTCTCCGGCTTCGGATCCTCGAAATATTTCTGATAAATCCGGTGCACACAGCGGTCAATGACCGTCTTCTCAATCGGCTGCAGGCCCTCCTTGCCGCCGACGATCAGCTCGCACAGCGAAAGGATAAAGTCCGCTTTCAGCGCCAACGGGTTATCCTCCTCCGAGTAGGACTCATTGATGTCCATCGGATTGATATACTGTGTACTGGTCGGGCTGATTTTAATCACCTGTCCTTCAAAGCAATTGACCAGTGCCGTATATTCCGCCTCCGGATCGCAGATGATTACATCGTCATCCGTCACCAGAAATGCATTAGCGATTTCTCGCTTCGCCGCAAACGATTTTCCGGATCCGGGCGTTCCAAGGATCAGGCCGTTCGGATTCTTCAGTTTCTTGCGGTCTACCATGATCAGATTGTTGGAGAGTGCGTTCAGGCCGTAATACAGAGCCTCCTTTCCGGACTGGAAAAGCTCCTGCGTTGTAAAAGGGACAAAGATGGCTGTCGAGCTTGTCGTCAGTGCCCTCTGAATCTCGATCTGGTTATACGCAAGCGGCAGGGAACTCATCAGGCCCTGCTCCTGCTGGAAATCAAGCCTTCTGAGATTGCAGTTATGCTTCTGGGCGATGGAGGATGCCTGAAAAACATTGTTTTCCAGCTCCTGCGCATCCCTTCCGGTGTTCATCAGAAGAAAAGTAACCAGAAACATACGCTCGTTCTGCTGCTGCAGCTCTTTCAGCAATGCCTTTGCGTCCCTGCCGTAGGTCGCCAGATCCGATGGAATGATATCCATGTCGTATCCGGACCGGACCGCCTTTTTCTGTTCCTCGATCTTGCTCCGGTCAAGCTCCGTGATGGTATGCTTCACCTGCTTGATCGCTTCCGTCTGATCAACAGACTGAATGTGCATGGTGACAATTTCGCTCGATTCCATATCCAGAAAGTCCTTGAGCAGCTGGTCGGAAAGATCGGATGCCGTAATCTGGAGGTAACTCATAGCGCCACAGAGGCTGCCCATGGTAAAGGTTCTGCCGCCGGGAAACGAGAAGGAAGTCGGCGCGATGAAGTCCTTTACGGACAGACCGCTTCCGGCAAGCCAGTTCCAGTCAAAATAAAAACGGTCATTGTCGCCCATGTGAAACATGTCATGCATCAGCTGCAGACGCTCTTTGCCATTCAGCAGCCTGGCCGAAACGCCGAGCCTTTTGAAGTTGTTCATGAGGTTCATCTGCACATGATCCAGTCTCGGCTTTGCCTCCCGCATGGAATCCGCCTCAATACCGAAAGTGATGTATTTTGTCTTCGTGAGGCCGTTATTTCCCTGCGCGAGCTGCGTCTTCAGCATCTGGCTGTATTCGTTTCTCACTTCGTTGAAGTGATCGTTCCTGCCGGGAATGCGGATCTTTTTCTCAAAACTCTCCGCATCCGTTGCCATATTCATGAAGGACAGCTCAAAGTGAATCGAGCTGTCAAAAAAGTTGAGGAAGGAGCACCAGTCCTCAAAAATGGCGGTCTTGTCTTCCTGCTGGGCAAGCTGATAATTGATGTCCTGATACTGAATGGTTTTGGTGTAGTAGCGGTCTGTCACACGACAGATTCCGTCCGGAAACATGCGCTGAAACGGAATCGACTGCTGTGCGGTGCGTGGAATACCATCATCCCTCCGGGCATGATCAATCACCTTCTGTATCTGCCGGATCTGGGATTTACTCAGATTTTTTGGAAGGGTTGGGATTCTTTGTTCTGTCTTTCGAAACGGATTTGTCAGAGAAAACAATGCGATTTACCTCCTTTTCTGCCTGCGCCTGACGAATCAGGACAGCGTAATAATTGTTGGTCTGATAGGGACGGACACAGGGCCTTACAAATTTGGCCTCGATGAACTGCTTTGCAATTTTCTCCAGCGGCTGACCGTCCCTCTCATACATCCCAAGAAGAAAGAACGGCATCATGATCACGATCATGCAGACTGCCGCCATGCTGATGTTGCCGCTGCGCCGGATCAAAAAGAAAGACGGCACTCCGATCAGTGCCGCCAGTCCGAAGCAGAGAAGCTGCCGCTTCGTCAGGTTAAATAAAATCTTGCTTTTTACCCTCGTGAGATCACGGGGGACTGGAATATAGGCTGCCATTAACGAACCTCCTTCTGACTGCCATCATCAATGCGCCGAGAATACACTCTTGGCGAGCGTTCCCGTCTTGAACAACGTGAAACAAAGAAGCACCGTATATCCGAGAATTCCCCAGATGGACGCGATGATGTCATCCGAATAGGAAATGTTCTGAATCAGCACGGCATAAATGCCGACACAGATCATGATGAGAAATCCCTGGAAGCCGAGCGCAAGCAGGGACCGGAGATAATTCTGCCCGACCATGCTCTGTTCCCGATTCCCAAAGGTAGAAAACGGAATCGGTGCAAGACTCGTCATGAGATAAATCTCGATCATCCTTCCATAGACAATGACAAAGATCACGACACCAAGCACCTTTAAGGTTACTTGTACAATCATGGACTGGAGAAACAGGCCGAAGAGCGGGCCAAGTTCCATCGCTTCCAGCGTTTCCTTCATGTTTTCCAGCCCTGACGCATCCACGGCTGTGCTTCCGGCAATGATTCCCCCGGCGTTGCTGATCACATGCTGTGAGACATCAAACACCGCCATGACAATGGGAAATGTGTTGGTAATCAGCGTGACAGCGACAAAGGTCTTGAAGACCCACTTGAAAAAGATCCAGGTTTCGAAGTTGGCAAGGTTATTGTGATCAATAATCATCTGGATCAGCTCATAGCAGGCAATGAAGGTCAGGATCAGACCTGCTATCGGAATGATGACTGACTCGGAAACATTCCGGATCATGGAAAAGACTCCGGGAGAAAAGTTCGCCGGAGTCTGTCCCACCTGCGTTGCAATATCGCCAACCTGTGTATTCACCGAGTCAAACAGTCCCGAAAGCTGGTCCATGATGGCAGAGATCAATAGTCCCTTGAGCCATTCACCAATCTGTTCGAGTACACTGTTCAAAAACTACGCTCCTTTCTGCAGTACCGGGACTGCAATGTTGATGAACGCCATAAATATTTCCTCCTGCGGATTATTTGTTTTATATGATCAGAATATTAAAAGCTTAGCCTCACTTCCCGGCATGTGCACCTGCAGAGAAAAGGCAAAAAAATAGCCAAAGCTGATGATCGGTCAGCCTTGGCTATGTAATATTTCTGTCTTTTCCTTAGAAGCAAATCTTTTTATATCTGCCATCTATAAACTTTCTGCCATAATTTATTTCAGACTCATAATAATTTTAAAATAGCTGGGCAGGAATACGTCGTATTTCTTACCTTTTCATCCTTATTGAGAATTCCCTTAGCTACGAACTCATCTAACATATTATATAGTGTTGCCTTGCTTCCCGGAATATCATCCTGTATTTGCGTTGCCTTAAATGCAGGTCTTTTAAATATCTCATCTAAAAGCGTTATCGCATACTTCGAACTCATGTCAGAAATGCAAATTTCCTTAAATTTATTATATATATCAAGCATTGCTTTCGCTTTTTGCGTATTGATCTCAGCCTGCTCTACAACTCCTTCCAGGAAGTATTTGATCCATGTGGCATAATCATTGTGTTTAGATACAGCAGAAAGTTTCTCTAAATATAAAGCACGATCTTTTTCAAAATAAGCGCTCATATAAAATGTAGGCACTGGTAACATATTTCTATAATACAAAAAAAGAGGTATTAGTAACCGCCCAATACGCCCATTTCCGTCCTTAAAAGGATGAATCATTTCAAATTGACAATGAATAAGAGCTGCCTGAACCAGTAAGTCCACTTCATCATAATGAATATACTGCTCTAAATTCCCCATGTATTCGTTCGTCAGTTCAGGAGGTAATGGTGTGAATGATATAGCACTCGCACTACCAATATAGTTCTGCTCTGTTTTAAATTCACCAGGAGTTTTTGTTTGACCTCGTACATTGTCGAGAAGAATTTTATGCATCTCCTTAATCAAACGTGTACATAACGGCAGTTTATGTCTTCCTTCCTCTGAATCGTCATACATCGTCGACATTTTTTGTAATGCATAGAATAGCGCACTTCTATAATTCATTACCTCTTTCATTTCATCTTTAGAAACAGAAACCTGATTACCTGCATCATAGTTAATAAAATCTTCTATCGTAGCGTGTGTACCCTCTAACTTCGATGACAGGACTGCTTCCTGTGAAACCAATGGGGAAATAAGTAGCATCGGATTTATAGTATTTACAAGGAATCCTCTATATGCGCCCAGTGCATTATTTGCTCTTGAAATCAGACGAATAATATCTTTGTCAAACAATATGTTACTTAATTCTATAGGCAGCTTTTCCGGGACATGAGGTTCTGGAACGTTCTGGTAAATATCTTCAAAATTCATATTGGAACTCCTCTCGATTAGTTTAATGATTTTCGGAATTTTATACTTGCTTTTCGCTGGTTCTAATATTCTCAGGATTATTAGACTTAACCTTTTTTGGTCTAATTATCTCCACCTCTTTAGAACAAGCATTATCTTAGTTTAATATATTCGATATTTTTGAACTATAATATCACTTAGTCCAGCATTTTTCAATTTATTATACTTGTCCCAATATGTATGTCAGGTGACATGAGTCACCTGACACGTTTTTCTGCCCAAGAAATAAGTTCACTTGGAGATCAGCCAAAAAGTCCGGAAAGCAGCGGTACAAGGGTGATACCGATGAGGGCGACACCGCCGCCTGCCATCAGCTGCTTCATGCCCTGGGACTTCGCACCGGATAGCGATAGGTAATCCCTTGAAATTATCTCAGGATTTTCCCCCGCTCCACACCGTGCGTGCGGCTTTCACCGCACACGGCGTTCCATCGAATTCAGTAGTTTTGGGACATGAAGCACACAACTTACACACTTCGTTACAGCATTTCATTCAAAGAATAATGGGCGGCATTTCTGCCAATGCACGAAGCTTATTAAGCTTTACAAGTTGTTTTGGTTCAAGATTAAGGAATTTCAGGAGTCTCTCGACGGTTGGGTCCTGTGTTGCATGGATGATGGTATGCACATCCTTCTTAATCAAAATCAGGTTGGCATATTCATCGGTTCCACCTTTGCTGACAGGCAGCTTGTGGTGACAGTGGATGTCATGAGGAGCCATTGTCTCCCCAGTGACAGCACATTTTCCGTACTGTGCCGCATACAGTGAAATCCTGTTATCCGCATACTCTATAGATCGACCCCGGACAGGATTACGCATCACCCAAAGCATTGTTTCTGTGTCAATTTGAAGATTCTTATGAATCAACTCACGACCTTCCACCGTATACTTATTGACCGCCTTGCGTTTATGCTGGGCGTTCTTGGGCTGTGCAAATCCCACCGGAACCACAGGCCGCTTGTGAAGAAATCTCAGCTGTCTGCTTTCTCCATATTTCCGCTTGATAAACCCATCCTTGAGATATCCTGTTTTGGACAGATCGCCTTTCAGCCTGTTTCTGAGCTGTTTGTTAATACTGAAGGCAAGCTTTCCGAAGTCATGGGATACTTCTGTAGCAATACAGTAGTATTCGTGAAGTCCTGCAACAACAGAATTGTATTTCTGTAACTGCATGAACTGTGCTTCTTCTGACGAATGAGCCAGCTTCTTCACTTCTTCGGATAACTTTTCATGTGCCTTTTTGTACGCCTTATCGCTCATATGAGACCGAATGACATATTTTCTGCCCTTTTTACGAACTTTCAGCTTGAATCCGAGAAATTCAGAATACTGCCGTCTCAGGTTCACGACCTTGGATTTATCAGGACTGATATCTAGCCCCAGTCTGTCCTTCAGCCATAATTCTGTAGCTTTATAGGCCCTGACAGCTTCCTCGTGAGAGGAACAGAAGATTTTGAAATCATCTGCGTATCTGACCGCATGCATTTCTTTCAGTCTGCTTCTGCGCAAAGCTCTGTAGGCATGGCTCTTGATCTTTGTGCCACTCGCATTTTCTCTTATCTTGAATTCTGTTTTGGTTGGCATTTCTTCCCATTGGGAAGCAATCCACCAATCCAGTTCATTCAATACGATATTTGCAAGTAGAGGTGACAGGATTCCTCCCTGTGGTGTTCCCTTGGTCGGATAAACCTTTTCACCGTTTGGCATAATGACCGGCGCTTTCAGCATTTCCTTAATGATGCATATCAGCTTTTTGTCACGAATTCCCAATGCCCATATCTGACGAATCAGTTTTGTATGGTTGATGTTGTCGAAGAATCCTTTGATGTCAAGATCAACGACATGATACAGGTGCTGTACCTGCACCAGCCGCATACACTGTGCAATCGCTGTTTCAGCAGAACGATTCGGGCGGAACCCGTTAGAATTCTCACTGAACTTTGCTTCACAGATCGGCTCCATGACCTGTAGAACACACTGTTGGACAATGCGGTCTATGATCGTAGGGATTCCCAGCGGTCTCATCTTTCCATTGGGCTTTGGTATCTCCACACGCCTTACGGGACGCGGGTGATAGTTGCTGAATTGATTTCGTATCCGGCGGACGTATTCTTCCTCACTTAATTTCATGAGGCTTTTTATCGTCCGCTTATCCACACCAGCCGTATTACTTCCTGTATTCTTTTTAATCGTCCGATACGCCAGCTTGATGTTTTCCTCGCTCTCGATGATTTCCATCAGGTGATTGAAGGTTTTTCCATTTTTACTTTCGGCATACAGACGGTCAAAGGCTGACTCCATATCGTAATACTCTGAATTGCGGATTTTTCTCTGTTTGCTTTTCCTTTCTTGCTGCTCCGAAGTGGGCACAGGCATCCTCTCCTTCCGGTTTGGATTTTCTTTGTCATACTCGAAGCTGTGTTTGTTGTGTATTTTATGATTTTTACTGAATTCGACTTGTGGCCGTCCCTCCACCGCTTACTTGTTCACGGCTTCACAGGTACCATGCCACTGCTCTCACTGGAATAAAGAATGGTTATTGCCCTCTCGCGAAGGTATTCCCATCCACCACTTCATCGGCCTGCAACAGCCTCCGTGTTCCCAGCTTTCCACGTTCCGATATTCCTATCATTGGATACCTTTAGGTCTTTCCTCTAAGCCTGTATCCGGTCATGCATAACCGCACCGCCTGTAACGATGCATGGACTTTCATAACAACCAGTCTTACTTATCCACGGATACCACCGTAAAAGGTGTACTGCCTTTCGACAGTATCAACGTTTAGACTCGTACATTCAGAAATTCGTCAGATATCTCTATCATCCTGACCATGGGTAACCGAACCCCGGCATATAGGCAGCACCATCCACCGCTGGACAGCTTTCGTGTATCGTCTGAAAACCATACTTACGACTGCTCTCTGCCGACTTCACCGAGCTCTATAACATCTTTTGGGGAAACCTGTTGCAAGGTTTCCTGCCATTCGGAGTATTAGGTAGGCGCTTCAGGGCGTTACTCCCTCATTTCACCAATCGGAATATCAGTTCTCCAAAGTTTTCGGGTCAGTGCCCTTCGACTTTGTGCGCAAGCTTTTCACTTACGAACGTGTCGCACGATTATCGTTGCCGTAACCTTCCAGAAGGTTGATTGCTCCCCAGATGCCAAGACCTGCACCAAGTGCAACAACAAGAGTTTGCAGTACGGTGATTGCGCTGTTGAAAAATTCCATAATGAATTTCCTCCTTAAAATTAGATGATTGAATTGGGATTAATGGTTCTTATCTTTCCTTCATGGAAGATCTTCCATGAGGCTTTCCAGTCGATGATCCTGCTCTCCGTTCAGACAGATCCGAAAGTACCGAGCCTCTGTCTTTATTCTTGTAAGCTTCCAGCAGGGATTTGAGCTCTGTATTGGATACCTCCCGGGTTTCATGCCCCCAGACAGGCATCCCGTTTTCGTTCATGCCTGTTTTCACGGATCTGGACAGTCTGGTTGTTCCGTCCTCGGGGAGCTTCATCCACACACCCTTGCCGAATTTGTTGTCATGAATCATCTTTGGTGAAATCACAAAGGATTCCCAGGGCCGGCTGTCGCTTTGATCCGGATTCGGGATCTTTACTTCCACCAGCTCCTTCCCGCTTTTCGAGGTAAACGGATCGCCAACGAGTCCTCTTCCAAACTTAATTGTCACTTCCGCCGGCGGTTCAAAAGTTTCCCCTCTTGCCATCGCTTCCTCAGCCTCCCTGACAAAGTCGGGGACCGAATCCGGTATTCTGTTTTCATCTGCCATTTTTTAAACCTCCTGATCTTCCGCAGAGACAACAAAAAACTCATCCTTCGGGTGAAGTTTTGCTCTGGTATCCAGAAACTTCTCAATGTCGAAGGTGAGTTTCTTATCGAAATCAGCTGTGTATTTGTAATTGGGATGCTTTGTCAGATCGTATTTGTCTGACAGAAATGGACGGACACCGCGCAGCTGCAGGACACATTTGCTGCCGTCCAGTACGGCAAGCTCATCTCTGCTCATCAGCTCTTTGCCCAGTTTCTGATAGTTTGTTCCGTAGCTTGGGCTGTTGCCCCGCGTATCCGAGGTATTGAAGGTATCAATCGTTTCCTTGCCGAGCGCCTCCGAAAGTTCCTTCAGCGTGGTAGGTTCCGAGCCGCCCAGGAATACCTGGGAATCCATGTTGCCGATGATCGTATCGGCATTGTCCTTGTAAATTGCCTTCAGCTGCGATCTTGCCTGCAGCACCAGACAGGCGCTGATCTCACGGCTCCGGATGGTTGCCACCAGCTTTTCCAGATTCGGGATCTGCCCGATATTTGCCGCCTCGTCAATCAGACACCGGACGTGTACCGGAAGCCGCCCGCCGTAAACATCATCAGCCTTCTCACAGAGCAGATTGAACAGCTGCGTGTAGATCATGCTGATCAGGAAATTGAAGCTGCTGTCTGTATCACTCATCATGAGAAAGAGTGCTGTTTTTCTGTCTCCCAGCGTATCCAGCTCCAGCTCATCGTACATGGTGATTTCCCGGACTTCCTGAATATCAAAGGGTGCCAGCCTTGCGCCGGCTGAAATAAGGATCGATTTCATTGTTTTGCCGGCAGCTAATTTAAATTTCGCGAACTGCCGCACCGCAAAGTGGTCCGGCTTGCGCTTCTTTAAATCCTCAAACATCAGATCCACAGGATTCTGGAAATCCTCGTCATCCTCGCGGACCTCCATTGCATTGATGAATTCAATTAGTGTGGCAAAATTCTGTTCCTCCTTCGGTGCCTCGTAATGGATATAACCAATGAGCGCACAGTAGAGCAGTGTTTCCGCTTTGTCCCAGAACGGATCCGCTCCCTTTCCCTCGCCCTTGGTATTCGTCATCAATGTCGTTGTCAGCTTCAGAATGTCCTTCTCGCTGTGAATATAGGCGAACGGGTTATAATGCATGCTCTTCTTGAAATTGATGGTGTTAAATATCTTGATCCGGTAATTCGCGCGCTCAAAAACGTGGCCCACCTCCAGCAGCGTCGTTCCTTTCGGATCCGTGAGGACATAGGAACTGTGAAGCTGCAGAAGATTGGGCTTGATCCAGAACCTTGTCTTACCTGAACCGGATCCTCCGACAATCAGCACATTTTTGTTTCTCGCATTGGCTGGATTTTTCGGGCGGTTGCTCATCATGAGCCGCTCCGTCCTCGTGAGAATAATGTTGTTCTCGAAAACCGGATCCATGAATGGGTCAATGTCCTTCGGTCCTCCCCATCTTGCTGAGCCATATTCCTGATTGTGTCTGTAATGCTTTGCGTTCTTTCCGCGGAGATAAACCGCAAGCCACATGGCTGCACCGGCCAAAGCTCCAACGAATAGATCCAGCGGGTGCAGGCTGGGGGACGGATTTTCAAATGCTGTCCCGATCATGGAAAAGAATGACAGCATCTTTTCTGATGCATCGACTCCTTCAGCAAGACGCCAGGCTTCTCCAAAGTTGGTACAGACCAGACCAACCATGAGATAGGGGAGGATCCGGATCAGAAGCTTTTTTAATTTCGCTGTATCTATCTTCATCGCGATTGCTGCCTCTGTTTTTCCCTGGATACCACCTTTGCAGGAATACCCTTTACGACTTCAGCCATCTTGTGCAGTGCCTTCAGAACGCTCGGACGTCCGGATTTCGTAAGGATCTCCGCTGAATAGGCGTTAAATGCCGCTGTCATCGCATCTGCATCCCTGGCCTTGAAAAAGACAAGATACTTCGGCGGCATGACGGATCTGTCTTTTGTAATGGCGTAATCTACTCCGTACTTCCTGGCGTATTTTTCAAATCCATGGAGATCTGTTTTTGCGATATCGATGTTGCTGACGCCCTGGTTCTGACCGATCAGCTCTTTTATGGTCTGCTTTCCAACGGGTTTCTGATTCTTTCCGACGGTTAACTTGTGCTTCATCATAGCCATGCCTTTTAATGCCGCCTTCATGATCAGCCGTGCGCTGATCTTACCGGTGCTGATGGCAAGGTTCACCGTCCTGTTTTCCACTTCCTCCTGCAAGGATCACCACCTCCTTTTCCTGTCATTTCAATGCCCGTCTATTTCCGGCTTCCGATGCTTTGGCCGCGCAGCTGCATCCCTGCCGGGCCCTTTCGCATCCTCTGCTCCCTTAAGCCTTTCCTCCGGAATCGGAATCGCCATAATACTGTTGCCCATCCGGACAAATGCCTCCGGCTGATGGAACTCCTTCTCAAACTTTTCTGTCTGTTCCTTTGTGAGTGAGCAGAATCCCTCTTCGCTAAGGCCGGTCACCAGAAACGTTCCTGCCATCACATCGAGAACTTCGCCATTCTCATCCTTCAGCGCACGATTCAGCGGAAGTCCGCTCAGCTTTCCTTCCTCATTGACGATCAGCCCCACATTCTCCTCAAACGGATATACTGCCTCGATCATCCCGCCGACGGCATTCTGCAGGCTTTTGAGATCCGAGCCGATTTCCACCACCTGCGGATGTTTTTCCGGTTCCACAAGAAGCGCCGTCATGGCAGATGGATTTTCCATATGGTTACCCGCGGCCTGTTCTCTGGATTCTTCTCTGGCCTCAAAGCTTCTGGCATTTTCAAAGACTCGCTCTCTGCTGTCATAGTGATAGACAAAATCCGAAAGCCGGTCAGCCGGTGCCACCTCGGTCTGATTAATGGATCGAACCATATCTTCAAGATCCTTCCTGCCGATGGTTCCGTCATCCTGATAGAGCAGAACCTCATGAATGGAAGAGGGCAATACGAAGAAGTCGCCGCCGAGCGTCTTTGCGGCCTGATCCAGAAATCCCGGATACTGAATGACACATGCTCCGTTCATCCCTCCATCCACGGACGCAACCCAGAGAGACGAGCTATCCATTTCCACGCCGGTAAGGACATCTTCCATATTCCGGAGGGACGCCGGCCGGTTATTTACCGTTGCGGCCATGGCATCCTGATGCAGCTGCTCCGCGTCGATGCCATAGCGGCGAAGCATGTCATTGGTCACGAGTATGCTTGCCCGGCCGTTTTCCGTATCTCCCAGATCAAAGCGGTATACCAGAGTCATATCCTCCACCTTGCGGTAAGGAACATCCTCCAGCTTGTATCCGTTCCCATCCGCTGAGAGAAGCTGCAGGGTAAGCAGCTCCTTCATCTTTGAGTAATCCGCCAGGTCCAGTTTTTTCATTACCTCGTCAGCCATTGCTTAATCCTCCATATCTGATTTTGGGAACACGTAACCGTGAATGGCTCTGCCATTCGCATCCACAATGAGCGTCATATGCCCCGCCAGATAATCCATGGCCGCGGCATAATCCTGTGTCGTAATTTCGTGCAGCCTGTTATGCTTAACGTCGACTCTCGCGATAAACACGGGATCCACCACCGTAATTTCCTCCTGATTTTCAAATGCAGGCGTCATATAGTGGAGCAGAAGGCCTTCCCGAATCTCAAAACAGGTAAAATTCATTTCATTCATGCCGTACTGATCCAGTGCATCCTCGGCAGACATCAGCTCCGGACGTTTTCCGGGCACCGCATAAAGAACGAGGCTTTCAATGCCGCAGTCGTGGTTTCCATCATCTTCCTCGTGCTGTTCCGCATTCATCGATTTCCCGGCATTACGCAGCTCCTCCAGCTCTTTCCGAAGATCCTCCGTGAGGTCCAGAATCATGTCTGAAGCATCGGTGAAGTTTTCGGCAAGCTCATCCAGGACATCGGCAACCTCCAGCATCGTATTTTCGATTTCCGATTCCGGTGATGCCGTTCCGGATACCGCCGGATTCTTTTCCTCCGCCATGCTTCTGCGTCTGAGAAATCCCTGCATCTGCTTCATCACATCGTCTTTTGTCATGCTTTATCGTTCTCCCTTTCTTCGATTGATAAAAAAAGCACCATCAGGATCTCTGACAGTGCTTCAGTAAACGCTACTTGATTTTGTGTTAATGCTCCTGGCCCCGGGACTTCTTTTTCTGCCACTGGTCCAGCAGCCTGATGATGGTATCCTGCATCTGCTGCGTCGTATACGACCTTGGAAAATATTTGCGCAGCTGCTCATTCCGAAAAGTTACTCTCTCCAGGTCTCCCTTCTTCACCTCATTCATGATTTCCCTCGCCGTGTCCAGACTGAAATTCCCATCCTGGCTCAGCTTCTTTAACCTCTGCGCCTGAGAAAGCGACGGTGCCGCCTGTGCCTCATCCATTGCCTCCAGAAAGATCTCCTGTTCCTCCGGCTTAAGATAGGAGAGCTCAACTGCAGGATTGAAGGAGATCTGCTTCTGGTCCACCATATCGAGGATCGAGGGAATCAGACTGGTAAGGCGGATGTAGCGCTTCACATTGTCCTTACTCATTCCTGCAGATTCTCCTATGATCTCCGTTGACAACTTCGGTGCAACTTGCACTGAAGTTAGATCTGAACGCGACCCTTGGTGATTCAGAGCCTCCAATTTCATCTTAAAAGCAAATGCCCGCTCGCTTGGCAGGATATTTTCCCTCTGCAGATTGGAGTCCACCATCAGCACCGTGGCAGCATCATCATCCATCTGACGGACAAGCACCGGGACTTCGGTAAGACCTGCGGCCAGTGCCGCGTGCGCCCGCCGATGGCCGGAGATGATCTCAAAGGTTCCATCATCCAAAGGTCTTGCAATCAGCGGTGTCAGCACGCCGTACTGAGCAATACTCTCGGTGGTTCGTAGCATCGCCTCATCATCGACGACCTTGAACGGGTGATTCTTAAACGGCACCAGCTTGTCAATTGCAACCGGCTGCACCTTTTCCAGCGCTTCCTCAGCCCGACTCTCATCAGTACGGAAGATGTCATCGTAACTGCTCAAGCTGATGTTTCCTCTTTTTGGCATCGGCCAGCACCTCCTTCGTCAGTGATTGATAAGCTTCCGCGACCTTCCCGCCGGGATCGTGCCGGTAGATGCTGCAGCCCTCCGCGGAGATTTCCGCCGCGCGGACGCTTCTCGGGATATCCGTGTCATAGACATGCAGCTTCCCGCCGTAGGTTTCCCGGATGAGCTGGCTGATTTCCCTGGCAAAGTTTGTCCGGGCGTCGACCATCGTAAGAAGGATTCCTTCCACATGGAGCTTCGGATTGATCTGCCTCCTGACCTTGTTCACGGTCTGCAGAAGCTGCTCAAGGCCTTTGGCAGACAGGTAATTTGCCTGTACCGGGATCAGCACCTGATCGGAAGCCGCAAGCGCGTTGATCGTCAGCATCCCGAGGGATGGCATGCAGTCCAGCAGAATGTAGTCATAATTTCCTTTGACCGTCTCAAGATACTGTTTCAGCACGGTTTCCCTGCTCATGGCATTGACCAGAGAGACCTCCAGACCGGAAAGTGTGATACTCGCGGGAACCAGATCCACACCTTCTTCATGGGCGAGGATTCCTTCCCGCGGCGCAATCGGCTGATCTTCGATCACTTTCTGCAGGAGATCCGTCAGCGTGACCGGCAGGTCATCCGGTCTTGGATGTCCGAGTGCAATCGTAAGCGAACCCTGCGGATCCGTATCAACAAGGAGCACTTTCTTCCCTTCCATGGCAAGTCCGATCCCCAGGTTCTCGCAGGTGGTGGTCTTGCCCGTCCCGCCTTTCTGGTTTGTGACCGCCATGACTGTAGCCTTTGACAATGTTTCTCACCTCCTTCAGTTTTGACCGTAAAAGTCATTATTCACCCACGCCTGGTAGTATGGGCTGATTGTCGCCGGTGCATTATAAAGCGTGGCAAGCAGATACTGCTTCATGTTGCGGACCTTCGTTGTATTTTCATGCAGGCAGTGGAGAATATATTCCATGTGGCTGTGATCCAGCTTCATGAACCGGCTCTTTACGACTTCCGCCGGCTTGTCGTCGCCGGCGATGCGGATGGTCTGACGGCAGCTACACAAGACATCCACAATCAGATCCAGAATGCCGAGAATGGTTTCCTCTTCATGGGGATTTTCCTGAAGCAGAAGATCAATACTCAGCGATTTCCGGAAGTACTCCTCATACTGCGTTCGCTCCTGCATTCCTTCCTCATCGCATCCGGATAAGATAGGATAGGTATTGTTCAAATCAGTATAGTTATTATTAGTATTGATTCCGTGTCGTTTCGACACTTCCGGAGATGTCGAAAGAACACTTCCTGACGTGTCATTCTGACACTTCTTGAAATGTCCTGTCTCTGAGTTATCCACACTGCTGGCGGAGTTATCCACACTGCTGATGAAGTTTTTGACAAAGATGAGATTTGGTCTGCCCAGTCCCTGCCGTTTCCGCTCGATGAGTCCGCCTTTCTCCTCCAGCTCCTGAAGCAGCTGACCGGCTTTTTTATTGCCGCAGTTTAAATCCCGCATGATCTGCTCAATGGTGTAGATGATATACACACGGCCCTGTTCATCCGTCCAGTTGTTTCTGACGGAGAGATCCAGCTTATCAAGCATGATTCCATAGAGTGTTTTTGACTCCGCCGAGAGATCTTTGAACTGATCCCTCGTAAAGAGGACCTTGGGTACACGGTAGAAGGAGAATTGTTCTGCCTGCGCGCCGTAGAAATAGTCAAACATGCATTTATTTCACCCCGCCTTTCGCAACTTTTTCTCTCTTCAGTGGCTGCTTTCGAAATACATCCCCGTTCCGACCGTATGGGCACCTTGTGAAGACGCAGGTGCGGTACCGGAAATCCTCCCTGTGATAAGCGCATTTCGCGCAGCTCATAGGTTCCGCAGACGTATTTTTCTCCGCCTTCCGGCAGAGATGCTCATAATACCGAAGCCGTTCCTCCTGATCACGCATTGTCTCCACCTGCTTTCTCCATCCGTCTGGCATTCATCCATCGGTTCAGCTGCTTGTAGCAGACAGCACTCACACAGGGCCTGCCCTTTGCATAACAGCAGTTTTCGCATTTCTTTTCCTGCTCCGTCTTGATTACCTCCGCAAGGTAATAGCAGTTCTCTGTGCCCAGGATGCACCCGGACTTACGGTTCTTCCAGAAAAAGCACTTGCGGCAGGTTTCCGGCTTATCCGCGAAGTAATGAACGCCGTCGATCACGATTGTCTTTCGTCCTGTTTTGTTTCTCACCTTAATACCCTCCATGTATTTGTCCCGTTCCGGGCTATCCCGGAGACGACAAAAGCCCCACAGTGATTTTTGACACTGCGGGGCTATGTAAGATATCGATATTCTGTCGCCTGATCTAATTCAGGCGTTCGTTATTAGAAATCTAATTTTTCCTGTGGGTCTCATCTAACGCGATTAGAAATCCGCCTGCAGAACATAAGCTGCCTATCTTTATTTTCCGATCCTTTCCGACGGAATCTGTGCGTTTTCAACAGAAAAACACATACATACACCGGTAATCAGGGAACCTTACGCCATTTTTAGCAGGACGGCTGCTTCAGCCTGATTTTGCCCGTTAGAAAAATGGCCTATTTTATTAGCAATCCTCTAATCGAAACCCGAAATGATTAGATGAAATAAAAAAAGCATGGGAGAATTTCAAAGAAATCTTCCACGCCTTTTCGGGTAACGTCCCTGATGTGATTCGAACACACGACCTTCCGCTTAGGAGGCGGACGCTCTATCCAGCTGAGCTACAGAGACATATGTAATTTTTCTTGATTTTACGCGGTTTTTTGCGCCCCGGTCAAGATCCGGTATGTAAATCGGAAGCCTTTTTCGATTAGAAAAACTCGTTTTTGCTAATCAATTCCGGCTCCCGAATGACCATCTTTGTAAAAACGTTCCTTCCGCCACTCGTTAGCAGTTGGTGTAAATCTGCATCCGACTCGAACTACCGTCAAAATTTCTAAATTCTCTCCGGCGGTAGGAAGCCTTCTTCTTAGGAGGCGGACGCTCTATCCAGCTGAGCTACAGAGACATAGTATCGAGAGTTCAATACTTTAATGCGAATGTTTCATCATGTGCATTTACGAAGTATTCAAAATATACGTGCTTTATCTTATCACACAATCCGAGATTTCGCAAGAAACCTTGCCCCATTACATACAATGAGAAGCGATGACAGACAGGAACGATATGAAGGAACTCAGACGGTATTTTATTCAGCGACGGATTCCAGCACTAAAAAAGACTGCCGCTTTCACGACAGTCTCCTTCAGGATTATATGATGTATCAAATCTCTATCTAATCAAAATCCGCTGATCCCAGACCGGTAGTTTTTCAGACCACCGGTCCTTAGCGGCATTCAGGGAACAATTCCGGAAATGCATCATTCGATCGTAATATATTTATGTTCTTCCTCTTTCCTAGCTTCTGCCTTCTTCGGAATCGAGATCTTCAGAACACCATTTTCAAATCCGGCCTTGACCTCATCCTCTGTGACATCACTGCCAACATAGAAGGATCTCTGCATAGCACCGGCATAGCGCTCCTGGCGGATCATTTTACCTTCCTTGCTCTTCTCGTCCTTATCCAGACTCTTTTCAGCTGAAATTGTAAGATAACCATCCTTCAGTTCCAGCTTTACATCGTCCTTCTTCATGCCAGGCAGATCTACCGCAAGCTCATAGCTGTTATCTGTTTCTCTGACATCCGTCTTCATTAGATTTTTAGCATGTCTGCCAAACAACGGATTTTTCTGACCAAAGAAGCGATTTCCTGCTTTTGCAAGTGCACGCTCATCTCTGTCAAAATCATCAAAAACATCATCCATCATATCATTCTCACCAAATACACTAGGCATAAACATAAAACTTACCTCCTTATATATGGCTCGCTCAGGATGTTGGTTCTGAACCGTCGTTACTAAAATTTATGTAAACTACCTTACCCTCGTGCGGATCGCCCCGGGCCGTTCATCTCGCCCGGAACCCAGGCACTTATGTATGACCCGCGGCAGAAGCATTCGCCGAGTAAGCTCAGGCGAATGCTTCCGACGCCTCATTATCCCTCAATCGCGATGGTCTTCTTTTCCGGAATCTGCTGCTTAGCTTCCTTCTTAGGGATCGCTATGGTAAGCACACCATCAACGAACTTTGCGTGAATGTCTTCTTCCTTGAGATCGTCGCCTACATAGAAGCTTCTCTGCATGGATCCGGAGTAACGCTCCTGTCTTACCATCTTACCATTCTTATCCTTCTCATCCTTGTTTTCATTATGGGCAGCCTGAATGGTAAGGTAGCCATCCTTAAGCTCCAGCTTCAGGTCCTCTTTCTTGTAGCCCGGAAGCTCAACATTCATTTCATAGTCCTTTTCATTTTCCCTGATATCGGTTTTCATGAGGCCTGCTGCATTCTGTCTATATCTGTATGCAGGCTGATAATCAAACCAGTCATCATTAAAGAAATCATCCAAAAGATTCTCACCAAATACACTAGGCATATACATCATAATTCATAACCTCCTGCTATCTATTGGAAATCAGGTTCTCCGGAGCTCCCGCTCCTTTGTACCTCATCTCTTTTTCTCTTTACATCTCGTATTATAGTCACTTTGTTAGCAATGTCAAGCGTTGAGTGCTAAATAAATTGTGAACAATGTGTGACGTTTCGAGCGTCTGCCATGCCTACTACCTGCTGTCAACTACCACGCACCTAAATGAATACGCCCTGAGAAAGCAAACAATTGCGCTATTTTGTTATTGATTACTTATGAAGCATAAAAACAACGTATTTGGATGAGCATAGATCCATGTTACATTTTTAGCATAAAGTTCGTTGTTGAACGATGGCGAAAGAGGGCATGGATATGATTTCAAAAGAAAAATCAGATGCTGTTGCGATCAGAGGATCTAAAAACCAGGCATTTACTAGTAAACAACTGATGGTATTAGTCGGAGCTTGTCTGTATCAATGCGCTATGATTGGTATTTTACTGAACTGTTCCGGCGTTCTTTTTGCCGAGATGCGTCACGAACTTGGATTTACTATGTCGAAAGTATCGTTGTATAATACTATAAAAAGCGTGATAACGGCACTGGCGGCTGCATCGGTAACAGCGTTATATTTTAAATCCAAAAAACCAGTTTTTCTGCTATTGAATCAGCTTGTTACAATCAGCGGTTTCATGCTGCTTACAGTGGGAACAACGGGTCCCATGTGGTATGTATCAGCGGTTTTATGTGGTTTATCAGGCTGTGTAGGTAGTGTGGCTATTCCGATGCTGCTGACGCAATGGTTTCCACAGAATGCCGGTACGGCAACAGGCATTGCAATGTCGTTTTCTGGTATTGGTGGAGCTGTCTGTAATCCTTTATGTGCTAAAATGATTGGCGTTATTGGATGGAAGGGAACGATATATTTTTTGAGCATAATTACACTTATGCTGACAATTCCGGGGCTCTTCCTTATGTTTCGATACCCGGTGCCGGATGCACAGATGCAGAAAAGAGAAAAAGAGACATCAGTACCCGTCAATGTTAGCAAGAGGATTGTCACGATCATTCTTGTTTCGATTGTGCTGGTAGGGGGCGGTTTAGGCGTGACATTTGCTGTAAATATTAGCATGTATGCGCAGAGCATAGGATATTCTCTGACGGTAGGAGCATCGTTGACAACCATGATTATGCTTGGCAATGTTTGCAGTAAATTTTTGTATGGGATTTATTGCGATAAAAAAGGTGTATGGAAAGCAACCATAGGAGCATTGTCGGTGGTTTTGGTCTCCGTTCTTAGCTATATATTCCTTCAGAATCATGTGATCATCCTATTTGCAGCATCTTTCGTTTACGGCTCAGTATATGCATTATCTGTGGTTGGTCTTTCGAGGTGTTGTGTACAGCTTATGGAGAGCAGGAAAGCAAGCATTACATTGGGATTCATACGTGTATCCATAGTGTGATCATGGCGGGTTCTTCTCTGATGGTGGGTGTTCTGTTTGATCGCTTTCAGAGCTTCTCACCGGTACTTTTCATCGTTCTTGCAGCGATGTGCTGTTCAGTCGCTGCGTGCGTTGTAATGGAGAAACGTAAGATTAATGAATACTCGTGATTTACAGATTTTTATCAAAATCGCTGATTATAATAGTATTACGAGGGCGGCAGAAGATGTACAGATGACACAACCTGCAGTCAGTAGTATATTGAAACGTCTGGAAGAAGAACTGGGCTATGCGTTGTTTTCACGTAGGGGAAAATGGCTGATTATGAATGCGCAGGGGGAGCTTTTTTATCGCGCAGCTCGGAAATTTCTGGAAGAATTTTCACATGTACAGGAAGGATTATACCTCGAAAACTATCCACAGGAAGAAATTGTGATTCAAATTTGCCGTAATAGTGACAAACTATATTCTTTGCTGGGAAGATTCTCTATGGCAAACCCAACCATACGTTTGATCCTTCAGCGTGGCAAAGCCTCTCAGCAGGAAAATTATCGTAAAGCTGATTTTACGATTTCGCTTGAAAAAGAGCATAATCCCAGAAAACAATTTTATCCACTTGAGCATTGTGCGGCGCTTTATGCGCTTATCCAGAAAAAGAACCCATTGTCTTCGAGGCACTGGCTGCGATTAGAAGATTTGAAGCAGGAATCGTTTGTGTTTTTGAAAAATAAAGATGATTCTATTCCGGAAAGAGTATATCAAGCTTGCATTCAACTCAATTTTCATCCAAAAGTATCCGTATTTACAGATTCCATCATTAATAAATATTTGGCAATCCGTTGTGGCTGTGGTGTTGGACTCTCTTTTGATAATGAAGTATCGTTTGCTCCAAGATGTTCTGACTGGGCTGTAATTCCTGTGATGGAACCTTTAAGTGTGGAGTGGGTTGGTTTATCGTGGTTTGAGGATAAACTTTCACCTGCAGGAAGAAAACTGCTGACATTTATTAAGGAAGAGGCATAGTGTTTATGGACATCGATTTTCTGCATGATTTTTCAGTGATTGCTGAACATGAAAATATAACGATTGCAGCTGAGATTCTGAATATTTCTCCATCTGCACTTTCAAATAATCTTCATAAACTTGAAAAAGAATTAGGCTATATGTTATTTGATCGAACGGCAAAGGGAATCAAGCTGAATGACAGTGGGAGATATTTTCTTAAATGGGTCCGCAAAAATCGTGACTTTTCACAGAAAATTATTATGAAGCTGCATGAATCCACAACTGTTCGCGGAGTTCTGAAAATTGGTGCTGTGGCTGAAACAGATACATTATTTATTCTGATTGCGGCTTTTCAAAAGCGTTATCCAGAGATCCGTGTAGATGTCTATAACAACAGCGTTTTTCTGGAACAGCCCTTGCAGACAGATTTGGATGTCTTTTTACTCCCCGAAAAAGGAAATACTCTTCCAGGCATTGTCCTGGGTCGACGCACTTCGATTTTTGTTTTGATGCATTCCGGACATGTTCTGGCAAATAAGAAAAAACTGACGATGGATGATCTGCGAGATCAGCCATTTGTTATTTGTGCAAATGATAGAAAAGTTGATTGGATATATGAATATTGTCGCTTGCATGGATTTCAACCAAGAATTCAAATTCTATGTGAAAATATAAACCGAAAAATAGATATTATTTCAGAAACGGAGGTCCTGGCACTCAGCTATAATACGCTGCAGCAGTTAAGAAAAAGCATCTGTGGATTATGTTCGATTCCATTGGAAACAGAGGATGACATTGATCAGCGTCTGATTTTAGCCTGGCGTGAGAAACCGTTAAATCCACTCGCCGATCTCTTTTCTGATTTTGCCAGAGAATTTGAAGCAAATGGTCGTGATGCCTACATCTGAATTGAGATATGATACAGCCCTCAAGCAGCCAAAAGATGCCTGAGAGCTGTTTTTGTTTGAATTTCTAATATGATCTAGTCTTGCTACGGTCTATGACGCTGTTTTTTATGGCTGATTTTGTTATTTTTATCAATCATTAAAATTATATGAATTTATATGAATTTAAGATCTTCAAATCAAAAAAGAAATTCCAGATCTTAAACCGCAACGAATTTTTGCTTTATCGGAATAGACATTGTAGATATAGTATATAAAAATATGATTTGATATGAAATAATTGTACAGATTATTCGCTTTTTTGAATGATGCATAACATATCGCTTTTTGAATATTGAACAATTTGACATAAAATCAATGGTAGTTAAAGTAAATCATTGGTTATAAGTGTAATGACTTCTACAGAAGCAAACGGCCGATGCGTATGCAGAAGTGTTACATGCAAACGATCTTCTTTGATTTACAAATGAAGCGGAAAACATGTAAAAGAAAGCGAGAATAATCAAATGACTACGTCTATCGCAATTACAATCGGCATATGGGTTTTAATGCTGTGCTTACTGGCATTAACCAAATATGATTTTGGCGGAATCGCCATGTTTATTGTTGCATTGCTGGTTCTCACAAAAAGTGTAGATGCAGGCACTGCACTGGCAAAGTTTGCAGATTCAAATGTAATTATTATTGCATCAATGATGATATGTGCAGCAGGTTTTAGCAAGACCCGTGCCGTAAAGAATATTGGGACGCTTTTATTTAAAGTTTCCGGCGGCAGTTTTGAACGATGCTGTGCAATGTTTATGGTGGTTCTGTTTATTATGGGATTCTTTATTCCAGGTGCAGTCGGTCGTATTGCGATTGCATACCCTATCATGATGGAGGTTTGCCATAAGTATAATCGAAGCCCGTCGAAAATAATGTTTCCGGTGGGCTGTATGATGCTGTGCGATCAGACAGGGTTCCCTATAGGTGGTGCAGCCGTTACATATGCAAAGTATAATGGGTTTCTGGCAAATGGTGGATATTTGTATGGTGATTCGTTCAATATTTTAGATCCTTTTATCGCTCGTATACCTGTTTGTATCATAATGCTGATTTATTTCATGACCATCGGTGTGAAGATTGCTCCGGAGGTTTCTCCTCTTGGTGTTCAGAGCCTCGAAGTAAAGCGAAAGAAAGAACGTGAGCTGACAAAATTTCAGGAAATTGCGGCATATTTCATCTTTGGTGCAACCTGCCTTGGACTTGTTTTCTATAACAAAATGGGAGTTCCTCAGTGGCTTGTTACATTTATTGGTGCAATCTTAATGTATGCTGTAGGCGCAAATAATGTAAAGGAATCCATTGCCGCAATGCCTATTAATCTTATGATGCTGTTGATTGGCGCCTTTGTAATGAGTGAGGCATTGCTTCAGACAGGTACAGGTGCGTATGTTGGTAATCTGGTTGCAGGTGCACTTGGAGGTCATCCGAATACCATCGTTCTTTATTCGGCGTTTTGGCTTATTGTCGTATTCCTGACACAGTTTATGAATAACGGCGCAACAGCCAATCTGTTTATACCAATAGCAATTGCGACCTGCAACACGTTAGGCTGTAGTGCAAAGGGTTTGATTATGATCATTCAGAATGCATCGTTAGTGGCCTGGTTCATGCCAACGGCAACAGCTGTTATTCCAATGCTGATGGAGGGTGGTGGATATGATATTAAGGCCATGATTAAACAGGGATTACCTCCGGCACTTGTTAAATCAATTGCACAGATTGCCTGGATAGCATTTATGTTTCCGGCTTTTAAGTAAAAGCAAATTATGCATTGTAAGTGCAGATATCAAAAGGAAGGTCTAGAATTATGATGAATATAAAAGAAATTCTCTGGCATGGTGAGGACCAGTTATTATGGAAAGCTGAAGTCGGCATCGAAAACAACTCTCCTTGTATTAAGGATTTAAGTTATCAGACAAATGGAGAGTGGGTCAACCTGTGCTCCAATCTATATCCGGAATTCAAGGTGATTACAGGCATACGTACGAAAAAGAATCCTCAGCGAGAGAAGGGATTGGCTGCAGGTGAAAGTCTCGATTTCCAGTGGGATACCTATTCCGATGATCCTATGAGCCGCAAGGATGAGGTTAAAGAGGCAAAGGATAGCTGGAATACCAAACATATGGATGCTTGCGAAAACGGAAATGAGCAGGTGGTAAGTTTTGATGGTCTTACACTAGGACAGTTCTCAGGTGGATTTGAACTTCATTTTTACGAAGGCTGTAACTTGATTCGAATTGAAGCAGTAGCCTCTACACAGGATGACGGAGTTTGTTACCTCTATCATGGTGGGCTTAGTGGATTCCAACCTGACAAAATATACTATGTCACGCCGAAGCGCAGAGAGGTTTTGGAAAACCCTGGTTATCATACCAATGCTGGTCCGGATAGAGATCGTGAGCGTGTTTATGCACGTGGGCGAGTTTTAACATTGCAGCAGCCTCATGGTGCTGTAGCTGTAATGCCGACGCCTCATCGTTTTGTATGGGGAGGGCAGACGGAAAACAATGTAGGGTATAACTACTATTCCCTTGAAAAGAATGGAAAATTTTCAATTGGTGTCCGGCATAATAAGGAACAGGAGCATTTCAATGTTCGCTGGCCATTATATAACGCAAAACCAGGGACCAAGCAGCGTATGTCGTTTTTCCTCGTGGTGAGCAGTGGTACGGTTTATACAACACGTGCTATGGCTATGCAATATACTAATTATGATCATCTGCGTCCGCTTGATGGCTATAAGCGCTTAGGATCTCATATGCATATTGCGAGCCAGGCTGCATTTATACGTGATTATCGGAAGCAACGTCCATGGGAACTTCTTGTGAAGGAAAACGGATTTGACATTTTTTCACCATGCGATTTTTGGGCGGAAGGAAGGTGTGACGATAATAAAGAGGGACGAAAATCGGATTTGGAGCGTTATCAGCTGGAGTCTCATTATGTAAGTACACCGGATTTTCTTCTGGTAACCGGCGAGGAAATTGCCGTTATGGGCAAGGACAAGTCAAAGCAGTTGATTCCGTATCATTTTATGATCTGGCCTTCAAAACCAATGCTTTACTCACGTTGGAGAGATGATGATCAGGAGTTTGCTGAGAAATTACCAGATGGTCGCACATATTATCATCTGAAGAGTGCAATGGATGTTGTGGAAATGTGCCGCCGTGAGAATGCATTTATCCAGATGCCGCATCCGGATACAAAGGCAAATGATGGATTGCCATATGATTGTAAAAATGAGCCATGGTTCACAGATGAACGTTGGATGGGGTTCGGCGCCCGCATGCTTCCGGCAGACAACTCTGTGGATCATATGTTTGCCGGACGTATCGAACGAGTATGGAATGATATTAATAACTGGGCAGATCAGCCGCGTTATGTCATGAGTGAACTTGACACATATTCAAAGGTGAATGAAAACGAAGAGGATTGGGAACTGTATCCAATGACAAACTGTACGTATGTACAACTTGATCATATCCCATCATCAGATCACTATGACGAGCTGGTCGATGCGCTTCGCGAAGGCAGACATTTTTACTCAACAGGTGAGGTTTTACTTGAACGCAGTAGCATAGAGGATGGAAAGGCGTCGGCAACATTCAGTTGGACATTTCCGATGGCTTACGCGGAATGTGTTTATTCGGACGGTGAAAATGTTCAGTCATTGAGAGTACCTATGAATAATACAAAACCTTATGGTCGACAGAGCGTCGAGTTTAGTTTCCCTAAGGGAATGAAGTGGGCCCGCGTTTTTGCAACTGACATTGCCTGGAATTCTGCATTTGGAATGCCTGTCTTTATAAAATAAAGATGTATTAAGTGAAATGTATCGATGCAATGTTGTATAATTGCGCATTTTAACTGTACCTTATACGATAGAAATCAAATTATGTCTTGCATTTTCACAAATACTTGATTTATAATTCGATTCGTTGATTTTTTTGATATCGTGCCGGAAAATCCGGACAAATAAGTATGACCGTCTGCGAGAGCAGCAGGGACGTTGGAAGACGAAACTCCGTTGGAAGACAGCTCCTTGCTGCTCTTTTTATGTGCGCGGAATTTATGAGGAGGGAACAGTAATGCCAAAAACAAAGGTGCAGGGAATTGTATTTGGACTGATTATGTCTTACGCAATGGCATACGGAATGGAAGTGTACAACGTTGCAATAAAAGAAGGCTTCAACCTGAATGTCGGAGGTTTTTCCACGATGACAAACCAGGTGTTCCTGGGAGCGCTGATCGAGGCGTCTTATAAGGATGCGTAAGCTTAAATAAAACAGTTGCCAGATTCTATATTTTCGGGTATGTTTAAGTGCATGGCGGACAGGGAGGTCCGACTATTTTGCAAGGATGCCCAAAAGAGGTATACATTGGAGTATCGGCATTTACATCTTAAAAGGCGGGTGCTGCTGGCGGCATCAGCTATTTCTTTTTTGACAGCCAGTCCGGCAATGGCAGCGAATGCTTATTCCTTGACAGCAGCATATGCCTGCGATCCGGAGGACATTTTGACTAAAGAGCAGGAAACTGAGACTCTTGATACGTCATCTATCCAGCAGTATACATCGCTGGACTACCAGGCATTAAAAGCGTTTACCAATGAAAATGAACTTACAACAAGGGCTCGGCAGTGTCTGATCAGCTATGCTATGCAGTTTGTAGGCAATCCGTATGTCTGGGGAGGAACCTCCCTTACCAATGGAGCGGACTGTTCTGGCTTTGTACAGGAAATCTTCCGGCACTTTGGTATCACAACAGGCAGAACATCACGGGATCAGTATGCAAACAGTCTGTATCTTAAAGGCGCTGAGGTTATGCCGGGGGATCTTGTTTTCTATGCAGATCAAAACGGGACGGTTGATCATGTGGCAATATATGCGGGTAATGAAATGATTCTGCATGCGGCAAACAGAAAATCAGGGATCAAGGTGTCCCGTTATGATTACCGGAGACCGTATGCGTATGGTCGGTTTATTATTAACTAAATCTTTATGCACATTGCCAAATTATTTTAATCCTTAAATTCATACTAATATTTCAAACGTATCTTCCGATAAATATAAAAGAACATGATTCGTAAATATTTCACGTAAAGAGCTTCAGACAGATTGAAGCATTCATGAAATGATTTACAGATTTTCAGCAGGAAGGTATGCACATGAAGAAGTTTAGGGACATGAAAATCAGGAACAAATTCATTACTGTTCTTGTCGTCATGGCGGTACTTATTTCCACAATGATGGGACTTTCGTTCGCCGCCTTTTTAAGAATGAGCCACATGATGAATGAATCCGCTAATGTTCAGTACACCAACACAAAGGCGCAGATGGACATGCGGAAGGACATTCAGACCATTAATAAACGATTGCTGCTGGCGATGATTGATCCGGAAAATAACACAGCGGCAGACCAGAAGGCCGATTTTGACGAGCGTTTCGCCAAGATGAAGAGCAACATCGATACGATTTCCGCAACACTTGGTGATGATGCATTGATTGCTGATCTCAGAACCAAGTTTGATGCACTGGAAACAAGCAGTGATAAGATACTGGAGATGCTGTCCTCCGGGGATACAAATAGTGCACTTGCTTATTACAAGGACGGATTTAATAATGGAACATCTGAGGATTTTGTTTCATCGCTCAGCAAAGTAGGAGATCTCTCAGATCAGCAGGCTGATGCCAAGATCAGCGAAGCAAGGATACTTACAACGCGGAGCTCGGTTATGATCGGATGCATCTTTGCAGTGGTGATGATCTTTGCCATTATTATTTTCCTGCATCTCGCAAGAACAATCAGCGAGGGAGTCAGTGTCATGAGTGAAGCTATGAACGAGCTCAGCAAGGGAAAATTTAATTTCAAGCTGGTTGAGGAGAAGTCCTCTAATGATGAGATCGGTACCATGATTAACGATATGCATGTAGTCATGCAAAATCTCAGCAGTGTGGTTAATCAGACGGCTTCTATCCTTACTGACATGAGCCATGAAAACTTTGCAACTGAGCTTCCGCATCCGGAAGATTTCCAGGGAGATACCATTCCGATCCGGGACGGTTTTGAAAAAGTCAGAAATAATCTCAAAAATGTATTTTCTAATATGAATCAGGTGTCAGAGAGAGTGCACAGTGGTTCTGAGCAGATCGCCAATGGTTCTATGGCTCTGAGCCAGGGTGCGACGGAGCAGGCTTCGACTTTGGAAGAGCTTACAGCGACTGTGACAACACTCAATGATAAGATCAAGGCAAACGCCAAATCAGCAAAAGACGTTGAGGATTTCTCCGCAAATGTTGCAGACCGCATTACAGAGCAGAATGAAGAAATGATCAAAGTTCAGGCTGCAATGCAGGAAATCGAAGAAAAATCCAATCAGATCGAAAACATCATAAAGGCAATCGATGACATTGCGTTCCAGACCAATATCCTGGCATTAAACGCTGCAGTAGAGGCAGCAAGAGCAGGAGCTGCTGGTAAGGGATTTGCAGTTGTTGCAGATGAGGTCAGAAATCTGGCTGGAAAGTCTGCGGACGCGGCTTCAGAAACCTCTTCTCTTATTGAAGCGGCAATTACCGCAATCCGTAATGGATCCAAGATGGTTGTAAATACGGCCGCTTCACTCAATGAGGTGAAGGACAATTCTGTAAAGAGCAAGGAGTTGGTTGCTGAGATCGCGGAGCAGATGCAGGAGGAAGCTTCCTCTATTTCCGAGATTACAACCGGACTTGAGCAGATTTCTCAGGTTGTACAGCAGAACAGTGCGACTGCGGAGGAGAGCTCTGCCTCCAGTCAGGAGCTGAATGATCACGCTGCATTGCTCAAGGATATGGTGGAAAAAATCAGCTACTAATACTACAAATATTAAATACCTGCAGGAGTACAACATATTTAATCTCCTGCAGGTATGATCGCAAATTATATCCTTTTTAAATATAATTTTATTCTTAAAAGTACTTGTCAAATTGTTAATTGTTTGATAAATTATCTGCTGTCAAAAAGCAATTATCTCCTCTCAGTTCACCGAATTTCTACGGAGTCTGGGGGGTATCCTCATATTGATAGTATTACGCATTTGATACAAGTACGTATCATACTCTGAGAAGGATATCAGAGAATTACTTTTTGTTTCTGAGCGTCTTTATGCGGACTGCCGATAATAGATTTCGGTTCGCAGATTTTCCCTGAAACAAAATTCATAGGTGGATGCATTTCTAAGGATGGATTTGCTTCTAACAAATTGCCGGGCGATATGAACGCGGTTTATTTTTCGCCTGTCTTTTTATGCGGGAGGAGTTAGTTTATCATGGAAGTGAATCAGCTTCAGTCTATTAACTTTAATCAACTTTCTAAATCTATTTCCATTGATCAGAAACGTGAAAGCAGTGCTGGTGATGGTGCGGCTATGTTCCAGGATGTCTTTCAAAATACCGTGAATAATGTCCGTGCAACACAGAAAGACGTGGAGAACAAGCAGTATTTACTCGCAACTGGTCAGCTCACGGATGCACATTCTCTTCCCATTGCCGAAGCCAAGGCTGCCGTAAGCCTGGATCTGTTGATTTCGCTTAGAAATAAGGCCATGGAATCCTATAATGAACTGATTAAGATGCAGCTTTGATTGTAGTCTTCGCTGTTTATAATTAAAAGATCTGGGGAGATTATTTTGGAAAACGCGAAGGAAGCTTGGCAAAATCTGCCAAAAAAGAAAAAAAAGGCTCTGATTTCGATTGTTGCAATTACTTTTGCAGTTGCTGCTGCTATCATTATTTTTCTCAATCTAAGTCATAAAACTTCATATAGTCCGTTGTTCACCGGCCTTAGTCAGGATGAAGCAAAGCAGGTTGTGGGGCTCCTGCAGGAAAAGCAGGTGAAATATACCTATGATGCATCGGATGGCAGCATTTCGGTTCCGGATGCGGATGTCGAGAAGACAAGAGTTGAGCTGCTGAGTCAGGGGTATCCCAAGAGCGGCTTTGCTTATAACATGTACATCAGTAATACTGGTCTCATGACGACGGAATCAGATAAAAAGCAATATACGCTTTACGATCTCCAAGATCGTCTTGGGGCAACGATACGGTTGTTTGATGGGGTTCAGGATGCCAAAGTGACGATTGCAAACGGCTCGGATTCAACATTTGCACTGGATTCCGGCGATAATGTTGAAGCATCTGCATCGGCAGTTGTGACGATGACCCCGGGGTCAGCGCTTTCGGAAAAGAATGCCGAAGCCATAAAAAATCTGATATCCCGATCTGTTAAGGGGATCAATTTCACCAATGTATCGGTGTTTGATGCTGCAACAATGGAGGAAATCGGCGGTCAGAGCGGAGATTCCTCTAAGGCAGCAGGAACCCTTGAGTCCGAAGCGGAGTCAAAAGTGGAGGCGAATATCCGGAAGGTTCTCGGTAAGCTTTACGGTGCGGAAAATATCGCGGTTTCTGTAAAAGGAACGCTTGATATGACAAAAATTGTCCAGGAAAATACGCAATATAATGTGCCGGAAAAGATAAATGACCAGGATAAGACCGGACTCATTAGTCATGAGGAAACGAACTCGGAAAAGATGGGAAGCAAGGATGGAGGTACCGGTGGTGTGGTCGGTACGGATGCCAATGCGGATACGCCGAGATATACGACGGAAACGGGAGAAACTACAGAAAGTGGAGATTATGCTAATTCCAGCGCAAGTCGGGACTGGCTTTACAATGTCCTGAAGGAGCAGAGAGAGATTTCACCTGGTGCGCTGAAAGATGCCTCTGTTGCTATTGTGATCAGTACTGCGGATCAAAGCGTGCAGGAGGATACTTTGATCAATCTTGTAGCAGATGCGGCGGGTATCGATCGGGATGCGGCAGCCAATAAGATTACAATTGTCCGTTCCGAAAACACTTCGCAGGTAGAGGCGACAGATACACAGTCTGAAAATCAAGGGGCTGATTTGTCAAAATTTCCAATTAAAGCATTTATCATCATGATCATTTCGTTTGTGTTACTGCTTCTTTTTGTTATTGCAGCCGTGATTTTCCGTATTCGGAGCAAAAAGCAGGAAAAACTGGAGGAAGAGGAGCTGAAAAAAGAGGAGCAGTTGCGCGCGGAGAGAGAAGCAAAGGCTAAAAAGGCTAAAGAGGAAGAAGAACTGGATATTGGCGGGCAGGATTCCGAAGCGGAGACACAGACGGATGCTTCCATGAGGCACGGTATGCGCCTTAAACGGCAGATTGGAGATTTTGTAGATCAGAACCCGCAGGCGGCAGCAAAGCTTCTTCAGAGCTGGCTGCACGAGGAGGAGACGAAGAATGGCAGAAACAGCAGAAAATAATATTTCAGTAAAACTGCCGGAAAAAGAGCTTTCGGCCAAGGAAAAGGCAGCGCTGGTAGTGGTTTCACTGGGATCAGACCGGGCATCCGCTCTTTATAAGTATCTGAGTGAACCTGATATTGAGGATCTCACCTATGAGGTCGCGCAGATCAGCCGGACAAATAATCAACAGGTAGAGGATACGCTGTCTGATTTTTACAGACTATGCCTTACGCACAAAATGATGACAGACGGAGGAATCGAATATGCAAGGACAGTGCTTGAAAAAGCATTTGGAGAATCCGCTGCCAAAAATCTGCTTGCAAGAGTTTCCAAGACACTTGCCAGTAAACCATTTAACTTTTTCAGCAAGGGGGATCCGAAAGCAATTATCAGTATGCTGCAACCGGAACGTCCACAGGTTATCGCACTGGTGCTTTCCTATATGGATTCCAGCCAATCCGCGCTTGTACTGGAAAGTCTGCCAGAAGAAAAGCGGATTCCGATTGTTGTAGCAATGGCAAACATGGACCGTGTATCTCCGGATGCGATCAAAATCGTAGAGTCTGAGATGAAGCGTAAGTTCTCTACATTCATTACGAGTGAGGATAACATGAGTCTTGGAGGAATCGACTTTGTGGCAGATGTCATGAATCACATAGACAGAAGTTCTGAAAAGAGAATCTTTGATGAGCTGGATGTTTCCAATCCAGATCTTTCAAGAGATATCAAGGATAAGATGTTTGTATTTGAAGATATCCTCACGCTTGATGATCGTTCTGTACAGAGATTTATCCGTGATTGTGACTCCAAAGACATTGTATTTGCGTTAAAGACGGCATCCGAAGAAATGAAAAATATTTTCTTTAATAATATGTCGAAGCGTATGGCAGAAACGGTAACGGAAGATCTGAAGATGCGTACCAATGTGAGATTGAAGGATGTTGAGGAAGCACAGCAGAAAATAGTGAACCTGATTCGGAAACTGGAGGAACAGGGAGAAGTCGTCATAACTAAGGGTGGAGGAGATGAAGACACCATCGTTGCATGAAAATAAAATTGTAAAGTCAGTGGATGCGGCTGAGTTCCCGCCGTATATCATGCCGGCACTGACCGGTGACTCTACTTTGGAGATCAGGAGATTTATCCCGGAACATATTTCGAAGGTCAAGGGTAATAAAAATATAGAAACGGGAACGCCTATTTGTGTATCGGATGCATTTGCAGACTGTATTTCTGAACAGGCAGACATGGATTCCATAATGGAGGCAAGGATTATCGGTGAACAGAAGCTTCGGGAAGCCATGCAGCAAGCAGAAAAGCTGATGAAGCAAGCCAGAGCAGAGGCAGATAAGATCCGGAAAGATGCATCGGATGAAGGATATAATGCCGGATATCAGCAGGGAATCGCTGATGGTCGGGAAACCGCACTGCAAAAAGCACGTGCTGAGTTTTTAGAAAAAACAACTGTCATGCAGCAAGAGGTAGCGGATGCTCTTGATAATATGATGAAGATTCGGGAACGAAGCTATCACAGATATCTCGATGAGCTAAAGGAAGTTGCGATCAGGGTTGCGGAAAAAGTCATTCATGTAAGTCTCGCTACAAGCGGCAGCGTAATTAAAAAAATGATACTTACGGAAGTTGAAAATATGAAGCGGACAGAGTGGGTTCGTATCTATATTGATCAGTATGATTATGACAAGCTGATGGAGGTTGATGAGGATATTTTGGATGCATTGGTAAAGACATCCGATAATGTGAAATTTGTTGTGGAGGATAAAGAGCCCTCTGGCTATTGTGTGATTGAAACACCAGATGAACGAATGGATCTCGGAGTTAGTACGCAGATGAATAACATCCGGGAAGCGCTGGAAAATATACCCTATGATTTGAAAAAGGATCTGGAGGAGCAGACGGATGTTTGAGAAGATTTCATCCATGCTGGATCGTACAGATGCGATTGGCAGAATGGGGAGAATTGAAAATATCATTGGTATGGCTATGGAAGCATCCGGATATCATGCGAGTATCGGAGATATCTGTCTTATTCATGATGAGGAACTTCAACATGATATCCCAGCAGAAGTGGTCGGTTTCCATGGTGATCAAATCAAGCTCATGACATATGAGTCCACGGCAGGCATTACCTCCGGGAGTTTTGTGCGGAATACACGACACCGCCTGCGGATTCCAGTCGGCGATTTTTTAAAAGGACGGATCATCAATGCGATGGGAGCGCCGATGGACGGTGGTGAAGCTTTCCCGGAGAAATGCGAGAAATACACGGTAAACAGCGGATATACCAATCCCCTGGAGCGCCCTCCGATCCGTGAGAAGCTTACACTTGGGATCAAAGCAATCGATGGCCTTAACACTATAGGCAAAGGGCAGAGAATTGGTATCTTTGCAGGATCCGGTGTAGGTAAAAGTACATTGATGGGTATGATCGCCAAAAATGTCACAGCGGATATCAATGTGATTGCATTGGTTGGAGAGCGTGGCAGAGAGGTACTGGAGTTTGCGGAAAAGGATTTGGGACCGGAAGGCATGAAGCGGTCGGTTCTCATTGTCGCTACATCAGATCAGCCGGCGATGATGAGGCTCAAGTGTCCGCTCGTTGCAACCACTGTGGCAGAGTATTTCCGGGATCAGGGTCTTGATGTACTTCTTATGATGGATTCTCTTACAAGATATGCCATGGCGCAGCGAGAGATTGGACTTGCAACCGGAGAGCCTCCGATAGCAAGAGGATATACGCCTTCGATTTATGCAGAGTTTCCGAGGCTGTTGGAACGGGCAGGGCAATTTAATAAGGGTTCCATCACTGGGATTTATACCGTTCTTGTGGAAGGCGATGATACAAATGAGCCGATTGCCGATACGGTACGAGGAATCCTGGATGGTCATATTGTACTTTCTAGAGTGCTTGCGGCAGAAAATCATTACCCGGCTATTAACATTGGCGCAAGCGTGTCGAGATTGATGGTGGAGTTGGTATCGGATGAACATCGTCGCTATGCATCCCGGATGCGGAACTTGCTGGGCCTTTATCAGAAAAATGCGGATCTGATTTCGATTGGGGCTTATAAACACGGTACTAATGCAGCACTTGATGAAGCGGTAGAGAAGTATCCCCGGATTAATGAGTTTTTGATGCAGGGGACGCGTGAAAGTTTTTCTTATGATGAGACTGTTGGCAGAATGAAGGAAATCGTTGGAGAGCCTTAAATGAAGAAGTTAAAATACCGTTTGGAAACGGTTCTTGAATATAAAACAATGATCCTTGATACAAAGAAAAACGAATATGCGGAATGCATGCAAAGAGTAGCAGGGAAGCAGCAGGAAATTGCTGCGATCCGTGCAAAAGCGGATGCGCTGCTTAAGGAATTTGACGAGGTCAAGCATAGTGGCGCGTCAATTGAGCATTTTCTCTTGTATTCCAGGATGATTGATCAACTGGAAAAAGAGGCGGAGTACCAGGAAAAAATACTTTTTCAGCTGCTGCAGAAAGCGGAAGAAAAGAAGCAGGAAGTGATTTCTCTGAGTAAGGATGTTGCAGGATTTGAAAAGCTGAAAGAAAAACATAAGGCAGAGTATTATCTACAGGAAAAGAAGGATCAGGAAAAATTCATAGAGGAATTTGTATCCTATCGTTCCCACGTTTCCGAAGCAGCGTCCTGAGGAAAGGAGCATGAAACATGGAATCAGTAAATAATCAGGTAAACTGTCAGGATAATATCAGTAAAACTGGTTCATATAGAAAAACAGAAAAAAGATCCGCGGATTTCATGGTTCTTATGGAGGATACAAAGAAATTGCAAAGTGGTGCTTCGGACACTGGAGCAGAGATGAAAGCAACTCTTGTATCTGAAAAGCATTTGGATCAGTATGCATCCGGTAAAAAAGATGTGAATCAGGCAGATGAATGTACTGAAGGCACAGATCTTAATAAGGACAGGCTGAAAAAGCAGAGTGAACAGGAGCTCGCATTGCTTGATCAATTAATGCAAAGCAGTCAGACAGATAAAGTCTCCAGTATAAAATTATCAGATGCTGGCAACCAGAAGGCAGAAGAAAAACTAGCAGATACATTTCCATGCATAACATCCGATCTTCGAGATTTATCGGTACAGAAGCCATTTTTATCAAAGAATGCGTCTCCGGAATCTGCAATCTCGGCAGGTGATGGCATCAAGGAAGAAAGTACGCTTACCAGCGGATGGATGCAGGAAGTTACGCAGGGGAAAAAAGGCATCCTTGATACTCAAAGTTCCGAGAATGCAGTCAGGCCTAAGGGACGATCCGGACTTGCTTTAGAATTGCACAGGCATTTATTTAAAACAGAGGCAGAAACCGGGCCTGGAATTTTATTGCGGGATATGCAAGAGATCGGGCAAGAGCGCGAAAATGCAGACGGATCTTTGCTCCAAAGCCAGGATTTGAAAGAGGGTATTCATGAGCTTGCATCCGGGAGTAAAAAATCTAATCTCCGGAAGGACGAAATGCATTCCATCAAAGGCTTAAAAAAGACAGAGACGTTGACAAATCATCAGAGTATATCCGGAATGCAATCTCCCGTTTCTAAAGAAATTCCAGCAGAAAGAGATACGGGAACATTGAGCGAAGTCCACACGCTTCATACTTCTGAGGAATCTTTAGGTAGTGATCTTACAAATTTTCTTTCAGAGAGGCTTCCTACGGATAATGGAAAAATCATCCTTCGACTGGATCCGCAGGGCCTTGGAAAAATTACAGTGGAGATCAGCTTTCATGGAAATGAATCTGAGGTGAAGCTGATTCCGTCCAGTGATAGAACGCTCGATATTCTGAGTCATCATGCGGAAACGATGGGAAGCATTCTAACGCAGAAAACCGGGCAGGACACAGAAGTGATTGTTACTGCTACGGAGCAGTCTTCTACAAGCCAGGATCTAAATGAAAGGGATCCGGGAAATTCGGAAGGAAGCCAGCAACAGGGGGCCAGACAACAGAGCCGACAGAGAAACGCACATCGAGAAGCTGTGGCGGAAACTTTCCTGCAGCAGATGAGACTGGGACTGGTTTAAGGAGGAGACAATGGCTAATATTTCAAGTCTAAGCAGTACGACAGATGCGTACAGCATCAAGACTTATACGGCAGAAAAGAATGACAAGAATACGCTGAATATTCAGAGCTATTTTAAGCTTATGGCTTCTCAGCTTGCGCATCAGGATATGACGAGTCCGATGTCAAACAGTGAAATACTGGGACAGATGTCTCAGATGGCGATGATCCAGTCATTGGCAGCTGTCAATACTTCGATGGAGAAACAGATGACGATGAGTCAGCAAAGCTACGGCATCAGTATGATTGGAAAAAACGTCATGGTTTCCGTACCGGCGGATGAGGAAAAAGGCATAGAAGCAGTTACAAAGTCCGGACTTGTGGAATCTGTTTCATTTTCCGGTAAGGAGTTAAGCCTTCGCCTGTCGGGGGATCCGACAAATTATAAATTAACCGATGTTATTTCCGTAGGAGGAAATAGTTCCGCTCAGACTCCGGAAAAAGCAGCAAAGGAAACGGACCAGGTTTAGTTATTATTGTCTTTTTAGATAGGAAATCAGTAAGTTCATTAAAGGAGATCAATATGTTAAGAGCAATGGATTCTGCAGTCGCTGGATTAAGAGCACATCAGAACAAACTGGATGTCATTGGAAATAATATCGCCAATGTTAATACCTTTGGTTTCAAAGCACAGACGTATAGCTTTAAGGATGCTATGTATCAGACATCTACCGCATCCTCTGGCGGTTCCGTAAAAAAGGAAGACGGAAAAGACGCTGCAGGGACCTATGTGGCTGGTGTCAATGGTGCACAGTATGGCTATGGAACTATGACGGGTGCGATTACAACGGATATGACGAGTTCCACACCAAGCTATGTCGGCGGTTTTAATGCTTCGATCAACGGATCCGGGTTCTTTATTACGAGTTCCACACCAAACAAGGTGGAGCTGTCCAAGGATGATGATAAAAATAATAAGGGAGATACCACCAAAAATAGTGAAGCTGCAAGCAAAACGAGTGATGCGCTTAAAAATGCCGGTCTTACCTTTACAAGAGTAGGACAGTTTTCTATCGATGCAAATGGATACATCGTGGATGCAAACCAGAATTATGTGATGGGATTTTCCGCGGAACAGCCAAGGAACTCTGCGACAAAGTTCAGTAGTGATCTTGTAGCGCTCAAAGCGCCTTCTGAAATCGCATCCGGAACAACAGGAGAAGGCAAATATGATCTTGGATCTTCCCTGCAGATGAAATCAGTCAGCATAGATAATGACGGAACGATCCGTGGCGTGATTGATGATAATGGACAGTCGACAAGCATTGTTCTTGGTAAGGTCGCTGTTGCAGGCTTTCAAAACGAACAGGGACTTATGAAGGCGGGTAACAATGGATTTAACACCACACCTGGAGATAATGCTGGCATGGTGACAGCCAAGGTTCCTGGAGATGGATCCACGCCAAATCTGATGGCAGGATATCTGGAGGGATCCAATGTAGATCTTGCTAAGGAATTTGCGGATATGATCACCACACAGAGAGGATTTCAGGCCAACTCCAAGATCATTACTGTTTCGGATGAAGTCCTGCAGGAACTGGTTAACATGAAGCGCTGAGTTCTGGCAATTACTAGATGCTGTTATAAAAAGCTGAAGTGGTTTCTCCTGGGACTTTTCCGGAGCGGCCGGGTAAAACTAATAAATTTCAGAAACCTGTCGAAAGAAAAGGAAAGGGAAGGTTATGATTCATCTTACACGTCTAAATGGAGCACCGCTGATTGTCAATTATCTGCAGGTCCTTTTTATTGAACAGATTCCGGAAACAAAGATAAAACTTGCAAATGGGGATTATTACCTTGTCAAGGATTCTGTGGAATCCATTGAGCGGCAGGTGCAGCAGCTGTTTCATGACATTCTCACGTTTCAGGATAAAGTGAGGAAGGAATAAATGGATATTTCGACATTAGTCGGATGGATATTGGCGATTATATTGATTGTCAATGGAATTACGGTGCAGAAGCTTGGAAATTTTGTGGATATGCCATCCATCCTTATTGTAGTGGGAGGAACCATAGCAGGATTGATCGCCTGTTATCCATTTCGGATTCTTAAGGATGTCCCAAAGCATATCGCAATTTGTTTTCGTGGCAAAAAATACAATATTCCACAGACAGTGGATCAGATTGTGGATCTTGCTATGATTGCGAGGCAGAGCGGACTTCTGGTTTTGGAAGAGAAGGCGGGAGAAATCAAAGAACCGTTTTTTAAATCCGCAGTGCTTATGATTGTAGATGCCAATGATCCGGATAAGGTAAGAGCTGTGCTGGAGCGTCAGGTAGAAAGCATGATGACACGGCATGAGGAGGCACGGGGAATGTACCTCAAAGGTTCAGCACTGGCACCGGCTTTTGGCATGATCGGCACACTGGTTGGTCTGATTAACATGCTGAAGGCAATGGATCTCTCCGGAAGCGGCGGAGGAAGTACACTTGGACAGGATATGGGTGTTGCCCTGATTACAACCTTTTATGGTTCTACGCTTTCCAACGTATTGTTTCACCCGATTGCGCAGAAACTTGGCGTCAGGGACAATGAGGAGATTCTGTATTGTACAACGGTCATCGAAGGCGTGCTTGCAATCCAGGCAGGTGAAAATCCTAAGACAATCCGTGAGCATCTGCTTGCGTCTTTGCAACAGAGACAACAGGATAAATTGATGAAAAAATCCGGAGATAAGGGAGGAGACAAGTGATTAAAAAAAAGGGAGGCGGAGGAGACGAAGGCGGAAGCTGGATGGATACCTATGGGGATCTTGTTACCCTGCTTCTAACCTTTTTTGTACTGCTTTACTCCATGTCAAGTGTAGACTCACAGAAGTGGGACATTTTTGTCCGAAGCATTTATCCAGATGGTGTAACACCAAGCGAACGTCTCAAAGCCAAGGATGCCGAAGAAGAGCCGATTGTTTTAAATGGCGAGATTGAGACAGATGTATCGGAGACTGATGCAGACAACGGCCTTGGGGACGCGTCTGTCGAGCAAAATACGATTGATCCGGACAGCAATCAACTTTATCTGCAGATAGCCAGTGCCTTAAAGAAAGCAGGATTATCACAGGATGCAGAGGTAACGGGCGGTGAGGATTATACATTTGTTGTGTTTAAGGATAAGGCTTTTTTTGGCGGTGACAGTTCTGTACTGACGGAAGAAGGTAAAAAAACGCTGGATGTGTTTTCTGATACGATACAAGGTACCAATGACCTGATTTCGCAGGTTAATGTCATGGGACATACAGCACAGGCGGACCCGGGGCAAAGCAATAATCTGAGGTCAGACCGGATGCTGAGTTCCATGCGGGCTGCGGAAGTTACAGTTTATCTACAGGAAAAAAGTATTATAGATCCGGATAAATTTGTGAGTATCGGATATGGTCAGTATAAACCGCTTGAGTCCAATGACACACCGGAAGGCCGCGCAGCCAACCGTCGAGTAGAAATTCTGCTGATTGATAAGGACGCAAAAGATAAAAGTCTTGACGATTACTATAAGGAAATTCAGGAAAACATCAATGGCGATACTTCAATGGTATTGATGGAGGACGGCAGTAATCCGGCCGCGGAAAGCCGGGAAGCCGAGCCGGGATCCTGAACGATGTAAACAAAAAATAGGGGTTAGGGGATCCCCTCATATATAAATATATTTTAGGGGTGTTAACAGAATGGCGGATGTTTTATCGCAAAGTCAGATTGATGAACTGCTTAAGTCCATGGCTGACGGCAACAGTGGTTTGCCGGAAGGTACAGATGTACCGAAACAGGAAATCACAGAAAAGCCAGAGGACGGATTCAGTAAGTATGATTTTTACAGTCCAAGGAAATTTACAAAGGAAAAGCTAAAGCTTCTTAGAAGCATATTTGAAAATTATGCCAGGATCCTGACTTCTCAGGTAAATGGTGTATTCCGGGCCATGACCGATATTACTGTGATTGAGCTGAGAGAGACCAGATACTATGAATATGTTAATTCCTTTCATGAAAATGACTGCATGACAGTAGTAGATATGTATCTGCAGGATAAGGGAAAAAGTAATGTTTCGCTTATGACATATGTTTCTCCCGGGCTTATTATAACGCTCATTAATCACATGCTGGGTGGTGGCGATACTGTGATCAAGGTGGCAGAGGATTACCGATATACCGATGTGGAGATGGCACTTTATAAAAGAGTGCTCAGTTACATTATAAGGGCGATGAATGATGGTTTTGCCAATTATATTAATGTAGATTTCCGGATTCAGCGTGTCGAGGAAAATCCGCAGATGTCACAGGACGTAGGACTCGATGAAACAGTTATCATGATTGTTTTGAATGTTGATGTTTCCGGTATTTCCGCAGAAAAAATAAGGATTTGTATTCCGGGAACTCTGCTAGAGCATGTATTTAAGACTATAGACAATCGTAAACACCTGGCAAGAGGGTTCTCCTATGAAAATAATTCGGACATTATTATGGAGCACATCCGGGATTCTTTGTTTCCGGTTACTGCTGAGCTCGGGAGGATTCGCCTCAGCATGGATGAACTATACAGCATTGAGCCGGGGGATGTGATTGATATGAACAAGTCAAAAAACACACCGATTACGCTTTATGTTGGACGGCAGCCCTGGTTCACCGGCACGATGGGGGTTCATCATAAAAATATTTCCGTAGAGATCACAGACTTGATCAAACCTGATGACAGCAAGAATTCAGATACATCAGATACAGGCAGCAGGGAACCGTAATATACGGCACCGGCTTGATCAATATAAATCAAGATACTCATTTAAAGCTTAAAGGAGAAAGAAATGGCAAAGATTTTACTGGTTGATGATGCAGCATTTATGCGTATGATGATTAAAAACTCGCTTACAAAGGGAGGATTTGCGGATTATGAATATGTGGAAGCACAGGATGGTGCTGAGGCAGTCAAGAAGTATGAGGAAGAAAATCCGGATCTTGTGATCATGGATATTACAATGCCAAATATGGATGGTTTGCAGGCGCTAAAAAAGATCCGCGGAGCACATGCGGATGCCAAGGTTGTTATGTGTACGGCGATGGGGCAGGAATCCATGGTTGTGGATGCCATCAAATCCGGTGCTAAAGATTTCATTGTAAAGCCGTTTAATGCGGAGAGGATAACCTCTACTGTAAAAACGATTTTAGGTGCTTGATAAAAGGGGGCTGGGGATGTCTTTTTTAGGATCATTTGATATCAGTGCATCAGGGATGAGCGCACAGAGAATCAGGATGGATGTGGCTGCGGAAAATATTGCCAATGTGGATACCACTCGTACAGAAAACGGCAAGGCTTATCACAGAAAGGATGTCGTATTTGAGAGTTACGGAGCGGGATCTTTTAAAGAGGCTCTGATTAACGCGGAGCGGGGCAGAGGCTTTCATGCCAGCAAAACGGCTGGTGTGAGAGTATCCCGGATCATTACGGATGATCGGGATATGAAGAGAGTTTATAACCCGACGCATCCGGATGCAGATCAGGACGGATATGTGGAAATGCCTAATGTGGATGTTTTAAAGGAAACAGTGGACAGCATGTCCGCGACGAGATCCTATGAGGCCAATGTGACTGCTCTCAATGCCATGAAGGCCATGGCACAGAAGGCACTTGAGATTGGAAAATAACGGAAGGGAGGAGAGCAGCAAAACATGGGACAGACAAGGTTCAGCAGCATGGAAATTGATGCGATCGGCGAAATCATGAATATCAGTCTGGGCGCATCTGCGACCACATTGTCTACATTGCTTGGCACCAAGGTGAATATCACGACGCCGAAGGTGAAGATACAGAACAGGGATGAATTTGAATTCCGTGATTTAGAGCCGGCAGTAGGTGTGGAAATTTCTTATGTAAAAGGGCTCGATGGACGGAACATCATGATGTTTTCCCGAAATGATGTAAGAATCATTGTCGGCATGATGATGGGGATGGAAATACCGGAAGAAGATTTTGTCATGGACGAGATGAATGAAAGTGCTATCCGTGAAGTCATGAATCAGATGATGGGTTCCTCCGCCACAGCACTCTCCGAGTTTCTTTCTATACCAGTTGATATTTCCACGCCGGTTACGTTTGAAATTACCAATGAAAAGGAATTTAGGAACACATATTTTCCAGAGGATACAGACCAGGTTGTTGTAAGATTCCTGTTGGAAATTGAGGGAAAGCTTCAAAGCGAATTCATGAATATCATGAATGTCGGGCTTGTAAAGAAACTCCTGAAACCTTTTGTGCAACAGTTTGGGATGGAAATTGAGAGCGAGGGTGAGGAAAAGAAAGCGGATGAAACATCTCCCGAGCCCGTGCTTCCACCGGTAGAGACAGTAATGGATTCAACTCCGGTAAAGATGGTACAGACATCCGCCAATGCGGATGTAGAAAAGCCTGCCGCAGAGAGCACATTCGATGCTTCTATAGCAGTACCGGGCATGGAAACGCAAACGGCAGCTGCAACTCCCGTGAATACACCGGTTTCCACTAATACTGCTGCATCGACACCGACAGCGGCATATACCGCTCCAGCACCTTCAGCGCCGGGAAACATGGATCCGACAATCTTTAACATCGTGAATCAAATGCAGCAATCACAGCTTGAGATGATGAAGATGATTCAGGAAATGAAAGCATCCGGAAATGCTTCAAAACCGAATTCTGGTGAAGTACCGGAGAAATCTCGTAAGAGCAATCTTCTGCATTCTATGAACTCGCAGCAGTTTGATGACATCCCAAATGGCGAAGGCGAGGAAATTGAAGCGAATAAAGAAATGCTTATGAAAGTGCCTTTGGAGATATCTGTAGAAATCGGAAGAACCCGGAAGCCGGTAAAGGATATCCTGGAATACACACAGGGATCGCTTGTAGTTCTAGATAAGATGGCAGGAGAGCAGGCAGACTTATATGTAAATGGGGAATGCATCGCGCATGGGGATATCGTCGTGGTAGAGGATAATTTCGGTATACGTATTACGGAAATCCTGCGTAAGGCAACTAATCCGGAGATACTGGGATGAACAGTTTGATCTCTTTGGTATCTGTAGTTCTTGTTTTTGGTCTGATCCTTGTGCTCGCTTATCTTGTAAGTAGGGCACTTGGAAAAACATGGCATCTTGGTCACAATAGCAAATATATGAAAATTATAGATCAGATGGTGGTTGGTCAGGATCGGCAGATTCTTATTGTCAGAATTAAGGACCGGCATTATCTGATCGGATCCAGTTCTAAAGGAGTAGAACTTCTGAAGGAGCTGGAAGGAGACTTCCCGGATACCGACGGAGTGGGGACCGGCGGAGAAAATACCGGAAGTTTCCTGCAGTATTATCATTTATATCAGGAAAAATATAAAGAGCTGTTAGGAAAACATAAATTCGGAAAAAAATAATATCAAATCATGCTTCTTTAGCAGCTCATCATTTCTTATGGAGAGGATAACAGTAAATAATGGGGAATTTACTGACAGGATTAAACGGCGGTAATACGCCGACATTGGATCTCATCCTTACGATCACTCTTGTGGCGCTTCTGCCCTCGATCGTTATCATGATGACATCCTTCACAAGAATTATCATCATACTGTCTTTTACAAGAACTGCAATGGGTGTACAGCAGACTCCGCCAAATACGGTACTCGTCGGAATCGCGCTTTTTCTCACCCTTTTTATTATGTCACCGACGATATCGGAAATTAATGAAACCGCATATCAACCTTATAAGCAGGGAGTGATTACACAGGATGAAGCGGTTCAAAAGGCAGTCATTCCAATGAAACAATTCATGCTTCGGAATACTGAAAAGAAAACGCTCGATCACTTTGTGGATATGTCTAAAACAGAGATGAAGGAGGATGTCGTGGAGTATCCTCTGACTGTAGTAACTCCTGCATTTATGACATCGGAATTGAAGCGTGGATTTATGGCAGGATTTCTGCTTTATCTTCCATTTCTTCTGATTGACATTGTCGTTTCTACCACACTTATGGCAATGGGTATGGTTATGCTCCCGCCAACGATGGTTTCCATGCCATTTAAATTATTGCTGTTTATCACTGTAAATGGCTGGGAATTATTGTTTGGCAATATTGTACAGAGTTTTCGGTAAGGAGGAGAAATGGATACAACCGAAGCGTTGGATGTGATGTATCAGACCTTTCGGCTTGCAATGGAGATTGCATTGCCACTGCTCCTTGCGAGTATGGTTATAGGTATCCTGGTTGCGGTTTTTTCTGCTGCAACGCAGATCAATGAACAAACACTTACCTTTGTACCAAAGTTGATTGTCATTGTCATCATGCTGGCAGTTCTGGGAGGAACAATCTTGACCAAAATGCAGGACTTTACCATCATGATCTTTAATTTTATTGTAACGGGGTAGCTATGATTCTGCTTTTCAGCTTGATTGTGATGAGGATGACAGGTGCAGTTGCATTTAATAGTATCTGGTCCAGAAACGGATTTCCTCCAGTAGTACGAGGAATGTTTATCTTTATGCTGAGCGCCATGCTTTATGTATGGACAGGCGGAACCATGGTGCAGGAACCGGAAAACAGGATCGAATACGCGGTTATGCTCCTTAAGGAGCTGGCTTTGGGGGCTTCTCTCGGCTTTGGGATGGAGCTTACCTTTTTTATATTTCGTTCTGCGACATCTATCATGGATTTTTCTATGGGACTTAATATGGCGCAGATTTATGATCCGGACATGGGATCCCAATCATCTATTACATCGGCATTATATCTTGATTTCATAATGCTTATTTTTTTTACATCAGACGCGCATCTTACTTTTTTCCGTATTTTGTTTGGCACGGCAGAGCATATTCCGTTCGGAAGTGTCCAGATTACCAGAGAACTTGCATCCTTTATGCTTAAGACATTCTGCAGGTCAGCGGTTCTTGGTCTGCAACTTGCATTTCCAGTGATGGGCATTGAACTTTTGACAGAAATCGCGCTCGGAATACTGATGAGAGTTATTCCGCAGATCAATATGTTCAGCATTAATTTCCAGGCAAAAATTATTATCGGGATGCTGATGCTCCTGTTTCTCTTTCATCCGATGATGGATGTTGCAGAAACAATTTTTAATGAGATGCCGGAAATAATGGAAAATATTATTATGCTGATGGGTCCGGGATAGGAAAGGGATGATACATGGGTGATAAAGACGATAAAACCGAGCTCCCCACGGAAAGAAAGAAAGAAGATGCAAGGAAGGATGGAAATGTTTTTCAAAGCAAAGATGTAGCAACGGTAGTCGTACTGCTCGGAGCATTTTTTATATTGAAAATGATGCTACCGTTTATTTATCGCTGTACGAGTGGATATCTGCGTTGGATCTTGAATGCATTAGGTAATGAAACACTTTCCATGGACAGGTCGCTTGCATTCCGCTTTCTTACGATGGCTGTCGAGTGCTGCGCGCCGATTCTTGTAACAGCTCTGTTTGTTGGGATTCTGTCTCATGGAATCCAGACGAGATTTAATGTTTCTTTCAAATCACTGAAGCCAAAGCTTGGGAGAATGAATCCGCTTGCCGGTATAAGCAGGATGTTTAGTCTCAGAAATTTCATGGAGTTTTTAAAAAGCCTTATGAAGGTTATCCTGCTTGGTATATTTCTTTATTCTATGATAAAAAAGGATATTTACCCGATCGCCAGGATGATCAACATGACTCCGGAAAAAAGTGTAGTAAACCTCCTTCATCTAATATGGGACCTTTTATTACGAGTCATCCTTGCTTTTGCTGTGATCGGCGCTTTTGATTTCATGTTCCAGAAAAGGCAGTACACCAAGGACCTCATGATGACAAAGCAGGAAGTGAAAGAAGAATATAAAATGACAGAGGGAAACCCGGAGGTAAAAAACCGGATGAAGCAGAAGCATCGGGAAATGTCAAATCAGCGAATGATGCAGGAGGTTCCCAAAGCAGATGTAATTGTCCGGAACCCTACGCATGTCGCGGTTGCAATCCGATATGATCCTGAGAAACATGGTGCACCATATATTGTTGCCAAGGGATTGGATCACATGGCTTTGCGAATCGTGGAGGTTGGAGAAAAGGCAGGTATTCCCTGGGTGGAAAACAAGCCGCTCGCAAGAGCTATATATGCTGCATGTGAGATCGGGCAGGAAATTCCATCCGAATATTATGGCGCGGTTGCAGAACTGCTTGTCTATATTTACCGGCAGGATCATCGGGAAGATAAGCTGCGATGATGAGGCTTTCTGCCGGGATTAAACATTTGTTAAAGAGAACCTGTCAGAACTAAGTCTGAGGAACTGATCAAGAATATGAAAAATATTACAAAAATCATTTCTGAAAATTCCATAGTGGTGATGGCACTTGTGATTATCCTGCTTGTGATTATTCCACTGCCACCGGCACTAGCGGATGCAGCCATCATACTGAATATGGCGATTTCCATGATGATCCTGGTGATCACGATGACGATCCATAGCCCGCTGGAATTTTCAATTTATCCATCTTTATTACTTCTTACGACACTGTTTCGCTTGGGAATCAATGTTTCTACCACAAGAAACATCCTTTCCAATGGCGGTAATTCTGGACAGGTCATTGCGGCTTTTGGCGATTTTGTACTAAATGGAAATGTAGTGGTCGGTCTCATCATATATCTCGTGATTGTGCTTATGAATTTCACGGTCATCACAAAGGGTGCAGAGCGTGTCGCAGAGGTTTCCGCGAGATTTAGTCTGGACGCGATGCCTGGAAAACAGATGGCAATTGATTCGGATTTGAACGCGGGTCTGATTGACGAAAAAGAGGCAGCCTGCAGGCGTCGGGATGTGCAGAGAGAGTCCGATTTTTATGGATCTATGGACGGCGCGACAAAGATCGTAAAAGGCGATGGAGTTATGTCTCTCATCACCACGGCAATCAATCTTGTGGGTGGAAGTATCATAGGCATTGTACAGTCCGGACAGGATATAGGCACAGTTTTAAATACCTATACGATTGCGACAGTAGGAGATGGTCTTGTCGGACAGATTCCATCGCTTCTTATTTCTACCGCGACGGGCATGATTGTGACAAGAGCAGTCGCAAAGGGCTCTCTGAATGAAGACATTTCCACGGAGTTCCTCACACAGCCTAAAGCGTTTGTTATCGCCGGAGGCATTATCGCCTGTCTGGTGATTGTTCCGGGTATGCCGGTCATACAGATTTTGATTGTTGCTATGGCATTTATTGTGGGTGGACGTTATCTTGAAAAGCAGATCAGAATGGCTCCGGAGGAAGTGCGCACAGAGGCTTACGCAGCAGCAACCCAAGGTGCAGTGCAGACAGTAGGCAGTGGTGAGACAGCTAAGGCACATACTTCTGATGTAACGGAGGAAAAGAAAGAAGATGCCGGGAAGCCTGTTTCGGAGTCGGATTATTTCCGTAATATCAATAATGTCTATGGACTATTACAAGTCGATCCGATTGAAATGGATTTCGGCTATAGCCTGATTCCGCTTGCAGACGAATCTTCTGGTGGCAGGCTTACCAGCCGGATCATCATTTTTAGGAGACAGTATGCGCAGGATATGGGCATGGTTATCCCATCAGTAAGAATTCGGGATAATGCACGACTTGGTACAAACGGATATGTGATTAAAATTAAAGGAGAGGAAGTTGCGAGAGGAGAAATCCTGGTGGATTATTTTCTGGCGCTCCAGCCGGATCATCCGGAAAGAGAGATAGAAGGCATCGATACCATAGAGCCGGCCTATGGGATTCCGGGAAAGTGGATCCGACCGGATCAAAGAGAACGTGCGGAGTTATATGGCTATACTGTCATAGATCCATTGTCAGTTATGGTGAACCATCTGTCGGAAGTGCTGAAAAAGCATTCGTATGAGCTTCTGACCAGACAGGAGGTTTTCCGGCTCGTGGAAAATCTCAAGAAGACAGAAGAGGAACTGGTGACAGAAGCCTTTCCAAATCTTATTTCTTATAACCTGCTTCAAAAGGTACTTACGATGCTTTTAAAAGAAGGAATATCCATCAAGGATCTCGGAACGATTGTGGAAACCATGGTGGATTATATTACCGATACTGGCCTTCCGATCAGAAATACAGATCAGATGCTGGAGAAGGTCCGCATTGCTCTGAAGCGCACCATTACAAGAATGTATTGCGAAGACGGAAACATGCAGGTTGTGACGCTGGATGCGGAACTTGAAAAGAACATGGTGAATTCGCTTTCAAAAGGTGAAAATGGCTATTATCTTGCACTGCAGCCGGATGTGCTTCAGAGTCTTGTCCGGCAGGTTTCGGAAGAGGTAAGAAAGTTTAAGGAGCTTTCAGAGACACCGATTATTCTGACATCAGAAGTTATGCGACCGCATTTCTATCATCTGATTGAGCAGTTTTATCCGGACGTCCGAGTTTTAAGTTTTAATGAAATTGCAAGCAGCGTACAGCTTCAGGCAATAGGGAGCCTGAAACTGGAAAATAAATGATTCATGGTATGGAGTAAATTATGGGGATTAATGAGTATCAGGAAAAAACAAACGAGGAATTGTTTCTGCTTTATTGTGAGACGCATGATGGCATGATCCGACAGGCTCTCACCCTTCGGTTTGTATATATTGTAAAAGCTGTGGCATTTCAGATGAGAGATCTGTATTCCGATTTTATGCAGATGGAAGACATCGTTAATGAAGGTGTCATTGAAGTTATGAAGGCAATAGACCGCTACGATCCGACGCGTGATAACAAGTTTGAGTCCTATGTGTCCCGGAGAGTACGTGGCATGGTCATTGACATTATGAGGAAAAATGACTGGATGCCACGCTCATTTCATAAATCCAGAAAATCAATTGATGATGCCAATGACTTCCTTACAAAGGAACTCGGACATACTCCATCCGAGGCAGAATTATCGGATTATCTGCATATGGATGTGAAACAGCTCCGTAAGGTACAGCGGTTGAGAACTATGACCAATGTTTTAAGTCTGGATATGTCTTATCCAGAGAGTAATGAAAAACAACTTCAAGTGATAAGTGAGGATATCGAGGGGCAACCGGAGGAAAAGCTGCTTAAAGGAGAAACGGTGAAAATGCTGACAGAAGCGATTGAACAGCTGGGAAAAAATGAAAAAACTGTCATTTCTCTTTATTATGTAGAGGAGCTTAGTATGAATCAGATTGCGGAGGTTATGGGGATCAGCCAGCCTCGTGTTTCCCAGCTCCACCGGAGTGCTATTCTCAGGCTCAAAAAATATATGGAAAAATATAACTGATAGCTTATACAAATAAGTAAAAATGTCGATGGAAAAGTAGTTGGACATAATAACCTGTGCGGGAGGAATACATGTATCAGGGATTTTACAATCTGACATCCGGGATGCTGACAGAGAGGCGACGCCTGGCTACGGTAAGCAGCAATATGGCTAATACGGAAACTGCCGGCTATAAAAAAGGCACAATGGTGCAGAGTACATTTCAGGATGAGATGCTGCTGCGTACAGGCCGTACAGCAAAAAAGGATCCGAAACCACTTGGCGTTACAGTTTCCAAAATTGTAACAGCAAAAGAAAATGTAACGGATTACAGTCAGGGATCCTTTGACGAAACCGGAAATATCTTTGATTTTGCTATAAATGGAGATGGATTTTTTAATATCGAGACGCCAGGAGGCGTGCAGTATACAAGAAATGGGAGTTTTTCCGTAGACCAGGATGGATATCTGGAGCTGACCGGGATCGGAAGAGTGCTCGGGACAAATGGGCAGCCCATTCAGATTCCAAATGAGGATTTCACAGTGGATGGTAATGGAAACATCACAACCATGAGTGACGGTAAAGAGATAAACTGTGGGACCATCCGGCTTACAGCATTTCAGAATACCGCAGACCTGCATCATGAGGATAATGGAATGTACTCGGCAAAGTCGGATGGAACTACGGTAAATGGACAGCAGGGAAGTGAATTGAAATGGCAGATGCTGGAAAATTCCAATGTTGACATGACAGAGGAGATGACAACGATGATGGCATCCCAAAGGGCATTTCAGAGTGCTGCACAGCTGCTTAAAATGTATGACCAGGTAATGAGTAAATCGAGTACGGATGTAGGAAGATTGTAAAGGAGGCGAGCGATGGATATGTCGTTTTGGGCCGGTGCGGCCGGTGCCAGTGCTTCACAGAGAAGACTGGATGTTACATCCAACAATCTTGCCAATATCAATAATTACGGCTTTAAACCCAAGGATACCCGATTCCGGGAACTTGTGAATTATAAGCTTAATGATAAGAAAGAGACAGTGACAAATCTGATGTCAGATGCTGGAGCAAGGGTAGTGCAGACATCGACAAATTTCAGAACATCAGGTATTACAACAACAGATCAGCCTTTTGATTATGCAATTCAAGATAATAATGCATTTTTTATGCTGAAAGATCCGGAGACCGGGGAGATCAGCTATACAAGAGATGGCCATTTTCATCTCGGAGAGGCAGAGGATGGCAGCTCTTATCTCGCGACTGCGTCGGGGAAATACGTGCTGGATTCTACACAGCAGCCGATTCGGTCAGAATTAAAAGATGAGCATGATAAGAACTTTACTCCGGCGGCTTTTACACTGCCTCATCCCAGCAGACTGTTGAGTCAGGGAGATAATGAGTATTATGTGGAATCAGGAGATACTAAAAATGTTCCGGTTCTGAAAAAAGACGCCCGAATTTCCGCCGGTGTATTGGAAACCTCCGGTACAGATATGGCGCGGGAGATGACAAAAATTATCGAGAGTCAGAGGGCCTTCAGCTACGCACTCCGTATGGTACAGACGTCGGACGAGATGGAAGGTACGGTCAACAGCTTGAGATCCTGAAGGAACAGTTAAGGAGCTTACATGAGGATCAGAAATTATGGAGATATGAATTTACAGGAGCTGGATGCGATGCGGGAAATCGGAAGTATTGGTACCAGCCATGCGGCAACTTCTTTAAGCAAGCTGCTGGGGAGAGAGGTCCGTATCGCGATTCCGGAGATTAAGGTCCTCGATTATAATGATGCCATAAAAAAAATCGGAGATGCAGAGCAGATTGTCGGTGCAACACTGGTAGAAATGAGTGGAGATATCAACGGTCTTATGCTGTTTCTGTTTCATCTTGATTTTGCCAATACTATTTTACAGACATTTTTTGGAAAAACCATTCAGAGTTTTTCTGAAATGGACGATATGACTTTTTCTGCGCTAGAGGAAATCGGCAATATCATTATTTGCTCCTACGTCAATGCTTTTTCCAGTTTTGCGGATATGGATATCGGGATGTCTGTTCCAAGTGCTGCAGTTAATATGCTGGGAGCAATCCTGACAGTGCCAATTGCGGCATATGGTTATGAAACCGATAAATTGATGTATTTTAATGCGGATTTTGTGCTGGGGGAACATAAATTTACCGACTGGCTCCTGATGCTTCCGGATATTACGTCATTGAACCGGATTCTTGATAAGCTGGGAGTTTAGATACGATGGAAAAAGAATTAAGAGTCGGGATAGGCGATATGAAATTTACACGGGGAGAGGGTCTGATTATTACCTATGCGCTCGGATCCTGTATCGGAATCACTTTTTATGATCCCGTTATCCGGCTCGGAGCGCTTCTGCATATTCTTCTTCCAGTGAGACAAAACAGCCTGGATTCGAATGTTTATAAGTATGCGGATACAGGGATCCAGGAAACTGTTCGGAAACTAACAGCATTTGGCATGCTTCCGAGACGGACGGTGGTAAAGATCGCCGGAGGTGCCTGTATGTTTGAAATTAAAGGAAAAAGCAGTTTTGGCAATATCGGTCAGCGAAATGCAGATACTGTCAGGAAGATTCTCGCAGATAAGGGGTTTCGGATAAGCGGGGATGACACAGGTTCTAATTACGCAAGAACCATGATGCTGGACGTTACTACAGGGGATGTCAGAGTGAGATCATTTGGACATGCTGAAAAAAAACTGTAACGCAATTTGGAGATTATATTTTAAGGAGGTTTCAAATTGAAGGACGAAAAGAAAGAGGGCATCCTGCTGGAGTCGGGAACCAATGAAATAGAAATTATGAAGTTTCGTGTCAATGGGGAGTATTACGGTATCAATGTTGCAAAAGTCAAAGAAATAATGATGGCGCAGCATGTAAAGCCAATGCCACACAGTAATCCTGCGGTAGAAGGATTTTTTAAACCTCGAGGACAGTTGATTACCGTCATCAATCTTTCTCAATATCTGTTTGGGAGCAGGGAGCCGTTTGGAGAAAGAGATCTTTTTATTGTAACTGGATTTAATAAAATGTGTGTCGCTTTCAGGGTGGATACGATAGAAGGGATAAGTCGTATTTCGTGGAATGCAATTCAGAAGCCGGATCGGACACTTGGTTCAGGAGATACTTCGGTTGCGACAGGCATTGCACAATGCGATGAGGAGTTGGTTACAATACTGGATTTTGAAAAGATTGTAGCGGAAATTGCGCCTGAGACCAGCATTCAGGTATCAGAGGTAGAGGAAATGGGAGATCGGCCCATCTGTAATGCGCCAGTTGTCATTGCAGAGGATTCTGTACTTTTGCAGAAGATGCTGCAGGATGCGCTGGAACGAGCTGGCTTCATGGATCTCAAAATCTTTAACAATGGTCAGGAATGCTGGGAGTATCTGTCTGAAATTAAGGATGCACCGGATGTCTATGACAAAGTCAGGATTTTGATTACGGATTTGGAAATGCCGTTAATGGATGGACATCACCTGACAAAACTGGTAAAAAGCGATGAACATCTCAAGCGGATACCGGTTGTGATTTTCTCTTCGCTTATAGATGAGCAAATGAGAGAAAAAGGCAAAGAGGTCGGTGCCGATGAGCAGCTTAGTAAACCTGAGATTCGTCATCTTGTAAATGTTATGGATACTTTAATCAAACGCTTTGATAAGGAAAGAGTTAATCAGTAAGGACAGATATGAGCGTTAATGACAGAGATAAGCAAATAAAGCGTACCGTACAGGTCAGCAGAGAGTCGGAGAATGAAAAACTTGCCGATCTAATCCGTAAGCAGCTGGAAAAAAGATTCCAGAGATAAAGGAGCATTCTATGGCATCATCCGTTTCATCCACAAGTTCATCCATTGGCAACACAGCACTCCGGGGTTTCGGAGGGCTTGCGTCTGGTTTAGACCGCGACGCGCTTGTAGAAGCCATGACACAGAGAACACAAACCAGAGTCACAGAGAAGGAAGCTGATATCACAAAGCTTAAGTGGAAGCAGGATGCATATCGTAATCTCACGGATCAGATCCTGGATATAGAAGATAATTTTCTGAGTTTTTCCAGTGGCTCCAGTGTAAAGGACGAGGATTTATATGAGCCATCTATTGTGACAGCGCAGGGAAATGAGAGCAGCACTAAATATGTCAGTGCATCGGGCCTTTCTGATATGACAGCCCATATTGCAATTTCCGCGGTGACTCGTCTTGCTACATCTGCCACAGTTGTTTCCGGAGTGCGTGGTTCTATTGCACCGATAGAAACATCCATTTCGATGAATCATGCGATCAAGGACTCGCATCTTGCAGGAAAAAGTGTTTCTTTTGGATCTTATGACGTTTCCGGTGCATATCATGAAAGCACCTCCATTACGATGCCTGATAGTTACACGGAGACAGTGGATGGAAAAGAAGTCGAGAAGACAATCGATTACAATACGGATGATACGGAAAAGCTTGTAAGGGAAATCAATACAGCCCTGCGTCAGCAGAAAGCGAGTGTCAGCGATGAAGACAAAGACAATTATCTGCAGCTTGAGTTGACCTCAGATAAAAAGATTCGTCTGACGGGGTCGGAGGGAGAGTTAAACCGTAAAGGAAGTATTCCTGGTGTAAATATCAGTGCAAGCACAGCCCTGAGCGGACTTGGTTTTAAAACAACTCTTACCGGAAATGCCAAAGGCATGATTTCCTTAGAGGAGTTGAATAAGAATGCGGATAAGACTTTTCAAGATGCATATGCCGCAAAAGATACAAAGACCAGCATGGCGCAGTACCTGAAGGAAAACAAGGTTAATATCAGTTTTTCCGGGACATCAAAGGAACTGAGTCTTGTAAATGATGAAGCCGTAAAGGCAGCTGGATTTCATAATATTTCTGAGATTACGTCCAATGAAGATCTGCAGAAGGTCGTACAATCCGCTATGGAGACTGCATTTGGAAAGGGAAAAATCTCTGTTACATTGAAGCAGAGTACAGATGGCAGTGATCAGACCTTGTGCTTTGATGCGGCTGACGGAAAGTCTACACTTACCATCAATGCGTCCGATATACTTGTACGTGGTAATATCGGAATTAAGGAAAATGAATCCAATCGTCTTACACTCCGTAATTCAATTTGGGATAATCGGGAGAAGCTGGGACTTCTTAGTTATCATACAGAAGAAGAGATGAATCAGGCACTGGCCAACTTTTCTATCAATGGAAAGGTAATCAAAGGAATTACTGCTGATACCTCTATTTTTGATATGCTCAGCAAGATTAATAACAGTGATGCGGGAGTAAAAGCGTCATATTTATCAGACAGCGGCAGATTTATCCTGATTTCGGATGAAACAGGAAGCGGGCGGCAAATAGATATCCATGGAGATGGTTCCAACACGATTGCCAATCAGATTTTTGGAGGCGGTCAAAATACCGACGGTCAGGACGCAGAGATGGTATATACCTATGGGGGTACTGTCCAGGAAACTGTAACAAGCAGTACCAATACCTTCCAGATTGATGGGCTTAAGGTCACGGTAAATGGAATCTTTGGCGGCGCCAGTCGTGATGAAAACGGTGATCTGCTTCGTAATGCAAAAGGAGATGTAGTGCTTGACAGCTCTCAGCAGGTTACGTTTACAGCAAAGGCGGATACGGATACTGCAGTAAAAAAGGTAAAGAGCTTTATTGAAGCATTTAATAAGCTGGCAGAGGGTGTACGGAAAGAAGCAACGACCAGACCGGATAAAAGTTATACTCCACTCACAGATGATCAGAAAAAGGAAATGAGTGAGGATGAAATAAAGAAATGGGAGGATAAGGCAAAATCTGGTCTTCTCTATGGGGATAGTACCATAAGTTCCCTTTCTTCTTCACTGGAGACTGTATTTAGCCGGTTTATGAACAATGGCGGAAATTATGAAGAACTTAAGGAGATTGGTATTTCCATGTCAGAAGACACCTTTGATGGAGGAAAGATCCAGTTTGATGAGACAAAGTTCAGAGCAGCCATGGATAATGATCCGGATAAGGTAAAAAAGCTGATGGCCGGTGGTGAAGGAAACAAAGGCCTGGGAGAAATCATAGAAGATATCCTGACCCCCTATGCTACACGTTACGCAACGAGAAACGGTAACTCCTATGGATCGCTTGTAAAAGAGGCAGGATCAACTAAGATTCCTCTGTCCATCAGAGATAATCAGATTTTCAGTGATCTTAATATACAGAATGATATGTTAACACAGCTTAAGGGAAAGTTGAAGACAGAGCAGGAGAGTTATCTTAATCAGTTTTCTACATTGGAAACAACGATCAGCAATTTGAACAGTCAGTCCGCTTACTTGTCTTCATTAGCGTAATACGAGGAACCAAAAATGGAAAATTCCTTCCAAAAATATAAAGAAAACAGTATTCTGTCCATGAGCCAGCCAGAGCTTCTGCTTCTTTGCTTTGATGAAGCAATCAGAAACCTGCGGAAGGCACAGATTTCACTTGATGACAAAGAATATGAATATTTTGAAGCATCCCTTCAAAAAACATCAAGGATAATCCGTTATCTTACGGTGACACTGGAAATGAATGTGCCGATCTCTGCGGATCTTAAGAGGCTTTATAATTATATCAATTTTGACATCGGCAGACTGCTTGCAGGCAGAGAGAGACGGAAAGATGAGCTGCCGGCGCTGATTCAGATCCTTGCAGAACTGAGAGAGGGATTTGAAGGCGCAAGTCGTGAAGCTGGAAATGCGGCGCAAGGACCTTCGGAAACCGGCATTGTCGTGTAAGAGTAAACAGGATTTAATGGCAATGGAAATTACAGATGATGAGACACAGGCTTTAACAAAACAGTCTGCAGATTTAGCGGACCTTACCTGGGAGGCTGCGCTGCTTTTACAAAAGAGATACAATATTATTTCCGACATAAGAAACTGTACGGATGAGCTGTTGGAAGCATCTCAACGGGGCGACCAGATTTCCATTGACCTTCTTATCGGGATCAGAGAGGAAGAAATCCTGAAATGTGAAGAGAACTGGAATGCGCTTCACCAGCTTGTATTGTCGGATACACCCGGAGAGCATTATCTCAGGGAAATGATCTTTGCTGATCCTGAGAGTATGCATCCTGGTAATGGAATTGAAAACAAGCTTTTGGAACTTCGGAGACATATTCAGTCGCTTGTCAATGAAGTGAAAACAAAAGATCGCTGTTTAAGCAGAAATATTGCAAAGGAGAGGTCTTTTTATCACAAATAAATCAGGAAACGGAAATTAACCACATGAATCAGAGGATTGCAGATGGCAAGTTAATAGTCAGCATGGTCGGTAGTACGATGCGAGAAGGAAATCTTGTAGTAAATGTGAAGCAGGCAAGGGATTGGGAAAAGATCTATTTGCTTGCGAGGCATTTTCAGGTTGGAGATCTGGTGTACCTTTCCATGCTTGGAACAGACCTCCCGGTTCCTGTGGATATTCATAAACTCTTTTTTTTACAGTACATTGCGTCGCTAAGATACAACGAAATTGAAGATAGCTCTGAAAACGGGATACTCGATTATTTTAATCAGAGAGGACTTGAAACAACGGTAATCTCCTCTTCCCGGATTCGTAAACTTTACCCAAGAGAAGAAAATGGTGGATGTACGCCACTCGTGCTTCTTTTAAGTCAGGAGAATTTTTTTCTTGCCAAGGGATATCTTGTGGATATGGGTTATTCTCTGGATAAAAGCTTCCCTCATTGTGGAGAAAGGATGTCCGCACCTGACGGATTTATCGTAGAGCTTTATTATGATCTGCCCTTTTTTACAAGAGAACTTGTGAAGGTGACAGAATCGCTGCTTTCTCAGGCAGTGAGGGATCCGCAGAGGCCTTTGATCCGATTTCTGGCAGAAGAGGATCGTTTTTTACTGAAATGGATGAAAGCATGCTGGGATTATTGCAGAGCGGAACTCTCACTCCGGATGATGCTGGATATTTTTATCCTGTATCAGACGTACACCGATCAGGCTAATACAGCGAGAGTTAATATGAAGCATTGTTTGCAAATTCTGAAGCAGGCTAAAGTTGAAGCGCTTGCAATGAGGATCCTTTCCATTTCCGAGATGTGGTTTGGACATTACGAAGGGAAAGATTTGACCAAGGCTGATTTTGAGATCTTTGACAAAATGGAGAAAAGAATCCTAAGCGGTGATAATGAATATGATAATCCGATTCCGGAGGCCGCACATCTGCTGTCAGAAATACAGCTTAGTCAGGAAAAAAGAAATCAGGAGAGGAAAGGAATCATTGACCAGATTCTTTTTGTGCTTCATGTAACGGCAATACATTTTGCAGATGTAATTCACTGGATCTTACCGGGGTATCGCGATATGTGTAGAGAGTATCCGATCCTTACATCCATCCCCCTGCTGCTTCCGATATTCTGGGGGATCCGGGGAGTGAATTTAATTTTGAAGTCTGCATATCACAATAATATATAAAAATTTGTTATAAAAAAGCCACATAATAGTAACCCATCATGGTTGTGATGGGTTACTATGTATTTTTGATTCATCATAATAATAAAATATTTTTATATATTCTTTGTAACTTATAATGGACAAAATTGTGTGAAAACCATTTAAACAGGATTTGTATCAAAATTAATTGTCTTTTTTCTCCAGATGTGAAATCTTATGGATCATATTGGATAGAGCTGCAGAACTTGGAGTGCTTGCTGCTTCATTCGCTTTTGTAGCATAGGAAAGCTCTTCCCGGATGATGGATACAGATTTTGGTGCATCAATGGCAAGACGCACACCATCGGCAGCGGTTTCGACTACAGTAAGCCTAATATTATCTCCAATTAATATGCTGTCGTTTTTTTTACGACGTAAAACTAACATAGTTCCTATAACCCCTTAAAAATCGTCTAGGCAACATTATAACATGTTTTAAAAATTTTTAAATAAAATTTCTGAGAAAAATATAATATCTTTATAAATAATAAACCACAGAATGGCAAAAACTTCAACTGCAACTAAAAAATTATTATTTTATTTATACAAATTCACTCAATTTATGACTGTACTTATAATTGGAATCTGATAAGATGACCTGCATGCCTGTCCGATTCTCAGGATTAATCACGATGGGACACTTGAGATTTACTGTATTATCCTTGTAATTATCACGCAAAACACAGATTGCATAATAGGAAAGTTTATCCTCAGAAGATACGCCCATATAGGCAAGTTCCTCGGGAAGGAGAGAGGGAGCATAATTAGGATCCAGCATAAAGGGATCAATGACTGCAAAGGCGATAGACGGGTTTTCCTTTGCGAGAAGCAGAAGGATAGAACCATCGCTCTGGTCCTCTAATGCGAGTGGTATAAAGCTTTTTAATTCACTAAAACCAAAGATACCGTCCGGAAATGCAAGGATATCTTCGTTGTGATACTCAATTTTTCCATAATCCTTAGACATTAATACTGACATAAATGATTCCTTTTCACTGAAAGTAGGATATTACACATAAAATAGTGTGGTAAAAGTCGGAATGTGATATATAGCTATGTAGAACATTTAACGTAAAGACATTTGATTTGCGATAAAAGAATACTCGCATCATTGGACAAAGTCAAATAGAGAATTTTGCATGATTTTTGATCCTACCTTCATTGCGGCTTGGTAGGAGAACTGATTGGCATACATCTCCGCGATTGCGTCATAGGTATCTACTCCCAGACGTTCGGCATATTCATTTTTGTAAGTATCTTCCTTTAAATCAAGGGCAGTCTGCGTGTTTTCCAGCAGGGAATAACGTACACCAAGCTCACGGTAGGTATTGCTGACGCGGTCCTCGGAATGTGTCCACTCACCGATAATTTCAGCCATGCTGGTATGCAGCTGTTTCCGCACATCGGATGTGTCAGTGGAGTTGGAATTTTCCTTTAATGCATCTGAAAAGTCGGTTGCGGTATAGGTAGCTTTTGAGATTAAAAAAACAGGAGAGTTCTTTAGACCGCTGTCTATGTCTGCATAAATACCTGCCATATCCGGAGTGCTTAATGCGGCTTTTTCCCGCAGGCTGTCAGAGGTAACACCGGTAATCACATTGAGACCACCAGTGTAAGTATCGATCAGTGTCTCTCTTTCTCTGATATTTCCGTAACCGAGATCCATACGTCCCTGTTCTTTCATTGCAGAGGCAATTTTATCGAGCGCGTTTCTGCCAACCGTATCACCTTTCGTGTGAAATTCAGGCTGATTTGAGCCGTCAGATGTACCGTTGTCATAAACAATCGTACCGGTTCCGGGATCCTTTTTTCCAAGGGCGTATTCCATAATGTAACCGTCGGATGCATCCAGATCATCAACGGATGCATTGGTACTGCTTTTTGAATTTTTAGAGGCAGCCTTTTTGGAAGCCTCTATTTCCGCATCGGTTGCCTTACGGAGACGCATTTTCATAACGGTCACTTCGTTCTCGCCCGGGAACTTGTGTTCATAGGTGAGAGTATTGTAGGTATCTGTGTCCAGTGAAATACTTTTATTTCCATCAGGAGTTTTTGAATCTACCGGCAGCGAGGAAATACTTTTAGAATCTTCTTTATCAGAGGATGTCAGTGCAAATGGCAGTGTAGACATATCATTACCACCATATACATAGTAGTTTTCATAGGTAGCATTGAGATTGTTTACGATTGTCTGATTTCTGGTCTGGAATTCCTCAATGACAGTCTGTACAGTGGCTGCATTTCCAGTAGAGGAATCTGTATTAAGGAATTCCAGCTTGCTGTTTGTTTTCCGCATCTCTGCCTGGATCGCGAGAGCACCAGATTCCTGCTGATAGAGTCTGTTTTTGACAGAATCAGCAGTGGTATTTTTAGCCTTGACATCCTGGTATAGATTGTCCAGCTTTTTACCGGCATAATAGGATAAAGGGTCATCCACGGAGCTGTTATACTTTCTTCCGGTGGAAACCTGTTCCATACTTTTATTGTATTTCGATTTCAGATCCTGCACACTTTGTGCATAGGTTTTGTAAAATGTACCACTTGTTACGCGCATTGACTGTCTCCGTTCTTGAGGTTATCCTGCAATGTTAAGAAGTGTTTTCAGTGTGTCATCCAATGTTTGCATGAGTTTTGCTGCTGCATTATAGGATGAGGCATAGGTCATCATATTGGCGGCCTCCTCATCCATACTGACACCGGAAAGCTGGTCACGAGATTGATTGATTGCGGTCCGGACAGCGTCATTAGCGCTTAATGCACTTTTGTTGCTAAATCCGTCATTTGCAAGTACGGTGGAAATATTGTTCATATAGTCACCATAGGATTTCTGATCCAGATCAGGCTGAGCGTCTGTCATGGATTGCAGCATATTGAGCACCGTGTCTGTCGTACTGTCGCCTTTAATACCAATGTGGGTATGATTATTTGTCCAGTTTTTGGCAATGCTGATATTGATGGCACGGATATTGTTTCCTGTTTCCGCATTTGCCGGATCATTGGTGCCGCGGTTTACAAGCAGAAGATACGAGTTGCCTTGTCCATCATCGGTACGGCTTTTAGCATAAGCTTTGCTGGCATCATTTATGGTGCGCAGGTCTTGATCTGCATAGTTCCGCCCGAGCATATTGATTGTATTGAAGTTTTCTGCAAATTTCCCCGCCAGATCATCGAGACGATCCATATAGTAATCATATCCGTAAAAGGTGCCGGTTTTGAGTGTATCTGCATCGGAGGATGCCAGCATATCCAGACTTGCCTGTAGAGATCCGCCGGTAAAGCGCACACTACGGTTGTCGGTTGTCATGGATTGCGGGGCAGCGTCGCTTTTTAGCGGATCGGAGGAAGTGTTCTCGGAACCGGTGAATGTAAGTTCGCTACCGATGGGAGAGCTCTCCGAACCGGATTTCAGTACGACCTTTCCAACATTTTTAGGGGGAATGCTTTCTCCACCAAGAGCGCCATTTACCAGGGTAAGCCGTTGCTCCCGGTTTGCCGCATCTGTATAAACGAGTTCTACACGGAGATCCTCCGGATACGAGGATTTTGTTGTAGCCTTTCCGTCAGCATCATAATTCATCGTTTTAAGACGAGTGACACCGTTTATTTCATAGGTTTCGGAAAAGGTGGACGTTTCAATTGGAACATAGGCAGAAAGCTTATCAAGCAGCAGATTTCGCTGATCTTTGAGTTCCAAAGCGCTGTTTCCAAGCAACTCATTTTTTTTGATTTTTACGTTAAGATCACCGATCTGCCGGATATAGTCATTGATTTCCTGTATTGCGCCATTTTCACTCGTACCAGTTCCGTCTATCTTATGAAATTCGTTTGCCTCTTCTGTCTGGATCTGACGAGCTGCACTGTTTAGTTGATTTGCGGTAGCCGCCATCCGGGAGCGAAGCTCGGATTCATAAACAGGATCGTTTACCTTGGAAGGATCCTGCATGGTAGTGAGTGCTGTCTGGACATTGTCAAATGAGGCAGCGATACCATCTACCTTTGTTTCATCCAGAAACTGCGTAAGTGCACTGACGCTGCTGCTGATGCTCTCGTTGTAGGAAGCGGAGGCATTTTGCTGGCGATATTGTTTATCGAGAAACTGATCCCGGAGCTGAGAGACCTTGTCCATGGAAACGCCAAAACCCACATTAACATCGTTTTCATTCATATAAAAAGAAACCGGGTTCTCATAGTTGAGACCGGAGGTTTCCAGTTTCTGACGGGTATAACCCTCCACGTTCATATTTGCAAGGTTCTGGCTTGTGACGTCCAGCTTTTTGGAATTTGCCTGCATCGCGGTAAGCGCAGTTTGAAAGCCTGCGAATGTAGCTCTGATCATGTTTTCCTCCAGGGTACCATAAAGAATCTATCTATAATTAAATTATCGGCAGAATCCGCGTAATGATAAGAAATAAAGAGAAAGAATCCATCTAAATAAAAAAGTCCGGTTCTATCGCAGAGCCAGACTTTACAATAGTACGATATGAAGCAATCGGTTAGAGCGTGAATAATACAGGCACAAACAGGCGAATGAATTCAGGCTCTTATATCATGGGATACAGCTGCCGCTTCCGGGTGACTGTTTAGGATGAATTCAGTATCCATTATACGTGTCCGCAAAATCCTTGTGGCAGAGGATTGAGCGTCCTGAAGCTGGTTCAAGGCAGTGCGCAGCTGTATGAGACAAGGTGAGAGAGAAACTGAAATTTCCGGATTATCTTCCGCAAGGAGCGTACTGATCGTTTTACTACGGAACCCCAACTTTTCTGATAATGTATTATGGAGAAGCTCCAAACCACGGAATTTAAGCAGCGTGGGCTCTGCACTTTGCATGACCTGACGAAGCTTCTCTATATCTTTTTGAGATGCGGCTGTGGCAAGTGCCTGTTCTGTTTCTGTCAGATGGTCTGCAGTTTTTGTGATTTCGATCAGAAGATCACGGTATTGATGTAATAATTCCGGATTCATGAAATGCTCTCCTATTAAATAAAAATAAACAAAAGCTTTCTCTGGATTGTGTGCTTTTATTCGCGGTATCCGAGCAGCTTTTCTGCAACGCGCCGGGCATTGACATGATACTGTCCTGACTGAACCAGAGCCTTTAATTCTTCCACACAGTCATCGGATACCTGCTTATTTTTGATCTCATGCACAATACGATTAGAAAGTGCTTCCGTAAAAGCTTTATCAGATTGTGCTGCAGGTTGTGATATTTCTATAGAATCACAGTTTATAGCTGCGCTTGTTTTATCTGAATAGGAGGCTCGTTTTCCCATAGGCTTTCCTGCTTCTTTATTATATATTTTACGCTTTTCCATTGAGAGATCGGTATTGAAATTGATACTCATAGCGTTTCCTCCTTTGGTGTGATGCTCTCGGCGAGATCACAATATACTCTTTTATATTATTTGTCGACACAAAATGTAAAATAATAATGGTTTTGAAATAAAATAATATAATTTTTTTGAAGAGCATCTATTTTTCGCTAATAAATTTTGTAAAGCTGACGATAGTATATTTGATATATAATAGTATTGCAATTCATGGGGATGAAAATGGCAAATATTTTACAGGTTTCTAAATCTGCGGTTTCCGCAAAAACAGAGATTTCTGATCATTCCGGAGTTCGGTCACAGGAGTCAGTAACACTTCATCCGGAGAGAGAAAACATATCTGTGCAGGATCCGGCTGCACGTCAGCTGGAGCAGGAAGGCCGCAAATTCATTCATTTTGAGAGCAATGTTCAGAACTTTCTCAGCCGGCTCTCTCAGGGGATGTCACTTTCCAAGGAACTTAACGAGCTCTTTTTCCGCGATTTAGGGACCGCGGCAGAAATCTCGGATCCTGAAACTGATGCACTTTATCAAGCATTGTTAAAGGAGATGGATCTACAGAATCCGGAACAGCTTATGGAGTTTATGGATTCGATCAATCGATCTCAGCGAGGCTTTGCAGGAGACTTTTTTCAAAGTATGCAGAGCATCCTTTCAGCCCCGGTTTCTCAACAGCTTAAGGATGAGGTTTTTCAGTTCGTAAAAAGTTTTGACAATATGTCTGCAGGCTCCCATCTACTTGTACAGCTTAAGGACATTGGCAATGATCTTACACAATTGATTGTTCCGTCCGCCCGGCAGCAATTTACAGCACTTCTTAATGAAATAAACTGGGAGGAAACGCCAGGTAATACAGAGCGAAATGCCAAGGTAATGAATGAAAAAATCATACCTTTTCTCGCAAAGTATATTTCAAAAAATCATCACTATGGAGCGGTACGGACGGCGAGTGCGTTTTTTGTCCTTTATGCGGCTAAATATGAAAACGGAGATCAGACAAGACTTCGGACTGCTTTTGCACGTTTACTAAAAAACGCAAGTTTCCGGTCATACTTTCAAAAGGATCCGGAAGAATCTTTTCAGGAGCTTGTGAAGCAGGCAGAGCAAAAACAGATGGGAGAGTCACGATTCCCGGAGTTGTTTGCAGAGATGCTGGAAAGAGGAGCTGAGGGAAAGGCAGGAGGAGACAGCATCGAGCGATATATGAGTGTTCTTAACAGCCTGCTCATGAATGAGAGTGTTTACATGCCGCTTCTGCATATGCTGATTCCGTTTCACTATCAGGATAAAAATGTGGTATCGGAGATGTGGGTGGATCCGGATGCAGAAGATGAGAGCATTAATAAGGTACAGCGCTTCTTTGTGAAATTTCAAATTGAAGATAAAGGATCTTTTGAACTTGTCTCTACGGTGAAGGATGCTTCTGTCAGTATGCAGATGTTTATACCGCATGAACTTACCATGGATTCGGAACAAATGAACCAGGATATTCAGGAGATTCTGAAACGAAACGGGCTTAAGGTTAAGTCACTGCTGATTACCGGGAAGGAACGGGATCTCCGTGTCGATGAGGTATTTCCAAAGATTAGAGAGAGGGCAAAAAGCATCAATGTCAAAGTATGAAAATTTAAAGCAGAAGCGGGCAGCCGCGCTCAAATATGATCCGGAACGAAACAATGCGCCCGTCGTGGTTGCCGCGGGGATGGGATATACTGCGGAAAGGATTACAGAGGCGGCGATGCGGGCAGGAGTACCGGTATATGAGGATGATTCCACGGCAACGCTTCTCACAAGACTGAAGCTTGGAACGGAGATCCCTCCGGAGTTGTATCATGCGATTGTGGATATTTATCTGTATTTTCTGGGTATGACACCGACGACAGTAAAAGAGGAAAGAAAAGATGCCACTCATTGAATCCATTACGGAATTAAATAACATCGGAAAGAAAAGGGCAGAGGGAGCACAGATACTTTCTGATCGTGCAGAAACATTTCAAAATGTGCTGACGGAAAGAGCGGAAAAAGAATCTCTCTCAAATGTGATACCGACATCCGTATCCACCCAGGCCGTTTCGCCATCGATGCAGGCTGAGCCCAAACAGTCTGAACCTACAAGATTTGACAGAATTTTTGAGGCAGCGTCTCAAACAACAGGGGTACCTGTTCGTATTTTAAAAGCGGTTGCAAAACAGGAATCAGGCTTTTCCAGCACCGCTGTTTCCAAGGCAGGGGCCATGGGCGTCATGCAGCTGATGCCATCTACAGCCAAAAGCCTTGGAGTCAGAGATCCGTTTGATCCGGAGCAGAATATTATGGGTGGAGCAAAGCTGCTTGCTGCCAATCTGAAGGAATATGGAGGCGATCTCAGACTGGCGCTTGCGGCATATAACGCAGGCTCCGGTGCTGTAAAAAAGTATAATGGAATTCCACCTTATCAGGAAACACAAAATTATGTAAAGTCTATCATGGGTAATCTTGGTGGAGAAGGTAAATATGTATCGCGGGACAATTACACTGGTCCCGGTGTTGGCATGTCCAAAGGCCGGGGTGGATCTGACTTATCCGGAATATCAGGATATAGTATAAAGACAAATGAGGATGGCGATATTGTGCTTGATAAAAAGATGTTTTTAAATCTGATTGAGATACTCCGCATGCAGATTTTGATGCATACAGACATGTCGGTCGGGGATACAGAGCCACAATTTATGAATATTTGAACCCTATATAAGACAGTATCACAAGAGCTTTTGAAAATCTTTTTTCAGAAGCTCTTATTTTTTTTAGTTTTTAACCGAACTATATAGTGTAAACAGAAAAAACAATGCATCCAGCAAGGATCCAGCGGGGTGCTAGCGGGGACAGGGAGGTTCCGGCGAAAAAAGAAAGGAAGTTAAATTTATTATGGTTATTCAGCACAATATTCCAGCAACCAATGCATACCGTCAGTTAAACACCAATCAGTCAGCACTTTCCAAGAATCTTGAGAAGCTGTCTTCTGGATACCGCATTAACCGTGCAGCGGATGACGCAGCAGGCCTCGCAATTTCCGAGTCGATGCGTTCCAAGATCAATGGCCTTGATCAGGCAACTGCCAATGCAAATGACGCCATCGGGCTCATCCAGACAGAAGAGGGAGCTCTTACCGAGACGCACAGCATGCTGCAGCGTATGACAACTCTTGCTACACAGGCTGCTAATGGCACGTATAATAAGACATCACGTGCATCCATCCAGAAGGAAATGGATGAGCTTGGCAAGGAGATCAACCGTATCGCCAATAATACTGATTATAATGGTATTAAGCCACTTGCGCAGAAGGGTGAGAACGGTCAGGTTGATACGATGACGATGCAGATCGGTGCCACCAAGGGCGAGACGCTGACTCTCAATGGCTCTGACATGACGACAAATGGTATTTTCAGTGCAATTGATACTGCCAAGAAAGATACGGCTTACAAAGATCTAACAAAAGATCAGAAGACACAGTATGAGGCTGATCTTACCGCTGCGGCTAATGACTTAATTAATAAGAATAATATTACCGGAGCAACTGTGAAGGTCGACACGACGACAGGAGCGCTTACCGTTACAGCTGATAAAGATGCCGCTACTAAAAATCTTTCATTACAGACTGCTATTGATGCTATTTTTACCGAAGACAAGAAAAAGGGTCTGCAGGCATCTGCTACAGATAATTCGGATGGAGTAAAGGCAACCGGAGATCCCGCAAAATTCACGGGTGATGCATCAGGTCTTGAGTATCTGCAGATCGAGTCTACAGAGGGTGAAGATCCGACCGCAAACGCAAACCAGGTTGTACAGAACATCCAGAAGGCGATTGATCATGTCTCCTCCTACAGAGCAGACCTGGGTGCAAAGCAGAACCGTCTGGAGCACACCATCAACAACCTGAAGGTAACATCTGAAAATACTACAGCAGCAGAGTCCCGTATCCGTGATACTGATATGGCAAAGGAGATTGCATCTTATACAAAGAACAACATCCTTTCACAGGCTGCACAGTCTATGCTCGGACAGGCTAATCAGTCCGGTCAGGGTGTACTGTCTCTCCTTCAGTAATACTTTTAAGGAAGGATCAAAACAAGCTAACCGAAAGGTTAGCTTGTTTTTTTATGAATAGGTTTTTGCTTTATAGGGAGATTCTATAATTGTATGGTAGAGACAGACGTAAAGCGGAAAATGCTTTACAAAAAAAGATAAAATAAAGGTCCATATGTCTTTTAACGTATCATGTCTTAGACATATGGGCCTTTGTAAAATTATAGATTATGATGGATTTCTGCGGACGGACCAAAGTGGACCTCCATCGCGGTCACGATATTTCATCTCAGAAATAAGTTGTTCCGGACTCCAGGGTCTCTGACAGTTCTCAAAGTTGTTAGTATCAGCAACATAAATGAGCCCGTCTGAAGTAGTCTTAGCAAGTAATAAAAAATGTCCGGTGTTTGTAAAGGATCCCTTGCCCATGAGAGCAATCAGCAGATGGCCGGCAGAGAGCTCAGACCGGATGGTATCCGGTGTGATATCTGTGACAGGGACCACTTCCATGCCATAAGCAGTCAGCGCATTGGAGATCAGACTGTGGTAGGAGCCTCCACCTGGGGCATATTCCCGATTGGCAACTGCCCAGTCTGCGATTTCCTGTGGTTCTATTACATTGGGATCATCGGAAAAGCTATTTAAAATCATCGCAACCACAGTAGGACCGCATCCATAATGCGCAAGTGGATCCCGTCCCCCGATAAGATAGTTTCCCCAGTGGCTGTCATGCTGATTAAAGTAAAGCATCGGTCCCATGGCTGTGTCAAGGAGTACGTTGTAGTCATTGTCGGTATAATGAAAGCCTTCCGGCAGAGGGAAATCGCTGTTTCCTGTATCTGAGCTTCCGTTCGATCCTGTAAGAACAGAATCTTCTGCATCGGATGAAACATCGACGGACAGGGCATTTTTGGTGTTTTCGGATCCATTGGATACTTCTTCCTGCGGATGCTTTTCCCAATAGGATGTCCACTTGTCATGGATCCCTTGTATACCATTATTTAATACTGCTCCACAGGTTACAAGTCCACTCTCTGCAAGCTCTGATACGGATGGCGCATTTTGGGGCCGGAATGTGGAGTAAGCGGAGACAGTCACGGATGCAGAACAAACGAGGATACCCGTCTTAAGTGCATGTGGAAGCAGACCAGAAGTCGAACTTCGTGTGCGGTTCATCTGGAGACTCCATTTAACTGATTCAGGATAAGCTGCGGAATCTGCGAGAGAGGTGCCTGTTTTATTACGGCTCCGATTTTCCATGCTTCCATTGGCATCCCGTAAACAACACAGGAATCCTTATCCTGGACGATGGTATAGGCACCGTTTTTCCGCATACGCAAAAGACCCGCTGCGCCGTCTGCGCCCATGCCAGTCAGAAGCACGCCAATTGCTTTTTCACGAACATGCTGGGAAACAGAGTTAAATAGTACATCTACGGATGGACGGTGGCCATTGACCCGGTCCTCCTCTGTAACAGTGACTTCATAACCATTTCCGATGCGGATCACTCGCATTTGAAATCCGCCGGGCGCAATCAGGATCCTGCCGCGGCAAACCTTATCCCCATTTTGGGCTTCTTTAACATCCATATGACAGATCCGCTGCAGTCGCTCAGCATACATTTCGGTAAATCCGGCAGGCATATGCTGTGTAACGACAATTCCAGGAGTATCGGCAGGCAGATCCTTTACGACACTCAAGATCGCTTCTGTACCGCCGGTAGAGGCACCAATTGCAATCACTCGGCTACTGTCTGTATATTTACGGATACCGGATGTAGATACAGATGTCCTGAGTACAGGTACGGGTTTCGGGGAGCCGGATGGCAGATGAACATGTGCGTAGCTTGCGAGAAGCACTTTTGATTTTAATGTTCTTTCAAACGCATCAGCCGCGTTTTTACTGTTGAAATCCGGTTTACGGACATAATCCACCGCACCTGCTGCGAGAGCGTCAAATACCCGGATATTAAGAGAAGAACAGAGCACAACAGGTACAGGACAGATGGGCAGCAGATTTTTAAGAAGCTCCAGTCCGTTCATACCAGGCATTTCAATGTCAAGTGTGACTACATCAGGTTTAAGCTCTGGAATTTTTTTTAATGCTTCCAAAGCATTGGATGCGGAGCCGATGACCTCAAATCGATCCTCTTTAGATAAACTCTCCAGGAGAAATCTGCGAAATAATGCAGAATCATCTACATTAAATACTTTAATTTTGGAAAGAGCCATGATAATACTTCCTTTATGTTATGTTTTTTTCTGGTAGATTGCAGGCATGATATACTGATACGGACAGTTGGCCTTATTGAGACCCTCCGAGTGGCCGATGAAGAGATATCCTTCCGGCAATGTGACGTCATAAAAACGCTTTACCAATGCGTCTTTTGTTGGCTGATCAAAATAAATCATGACGTTACGACAGAAAATAAGATCAAATGGACGTTTCCAATGAGGAGTATCCATCAGATTAAAGGTTCGGAAGATTACATTATCCCGTATTACAGGAGCGATGGTATAATTTCCATCCGGTCGGGGGAGAAAGTATTTTTTTTGCCATGCAGACGGGAGTTTGCGGATACTTTCCGTACCATAAACCGGATGCATTGCGGAGTTCAGGATGTTTTGTGATATATCCGATGCCAGCACACGAAGGTCCCAGCGACAGGCATCCGCACCGAAATATTCCCGGAGATACATGGAGATCGTATAGGGCTCCTCTCCACTGGAGCAGCCCGCGCTCCAGATGGACAAGGAGCGATCTTTCATATGCTTTTTTTTAAGTTCCGGAAGCACCACCTGTTCCAGGAAATCAAAATGTTCTTTTTCGCGGAGAAAATAAGTATAGTTTGTTGTAAGGCGGTTCAGCATGGCCGTGATGGCAGCCTGGTCCTTACCGCCAAGTATGAGCTCAGTATAATCGTGAAAGGAGGTATATCCCTCCTGCATCAGCCAGTTTGTGAGGCGGCTTGAGATCAGCTGCTTCTTTTTGCTCAGATTGATCCCATAATTTTTCTGGATATACTGCCAGAGACGGACAAAGTCCTGATCTGTTAAATCCTGCAAGGAAGACCTCCTTTATCACTTAAGACAGCCTGTCCACTGTCTGTGGGCAGGCTGGATGTGCAAGTTTGTATACGATGCGCTGTAAATACTTTTTTAGTTTGTACAGTTAATCAGCGCATTATAGTCAAATGACATGGCAACCGTGCCATCCTCAAGATTCAGCATGCCGTTTAGCAACTTCTGCTGGCGTTTCACAGGGATTGGCCGGATTGCGTTGAAATCAATATCTATGACCTGTCGGACATTGTCCACGACGATACCGATTGGGAGTTCATTGATATTAAGTACAATGATACAGGTCTTGGAAGTATATTCCGGTATCTCGTTTCCCATCAGCAGCTGGATATCCACAATCGGGAGCACCTGTCCTCGCAGATTAATGATGCCCTTTACATACGACGGGAGCATAGGCACGGAAGTAATGGAGTGGCCGTTGATGATTTCAATCACAAATTCTGTACTTATAAACATGAGGAGCCCGCTTGACTCAAAGGTCAGGCAGCGTACCAGTTTTCTGCTGTCATCGTTTGGCTGACTCTCGTCAATCGGGCGGGCTTCATCACTCATCGAAGTAAGTTCTTCTGACATTTTTGCCTCCTTTATGCTTCAATGGCAGCATTGTAGATACCCAGCACATCCAGGATGATGCTGATTGTGCCGTCACCGAGGATGGTACATCCATTGATGCCATAGTTTTTTAAATTAAAGTTTGCAAGATACTGGGGCAGCGGCTTGACCACAACCTGCTGCTCACCGATCAGTTTGTCTGCATAGAGACAGCAGCTTCGATCTGCGGCCTCGACCCAGATTAGTATACCGTCCGAGATATTCTGGCAGGTCCCCTCGATTTGGAAGAAATGATCCAGCCGGACAATCGGATAAAATTCTCCGAGTCGGTCTGCCATCTCGTTTCCACTTTCGTCTCTTACCACATCGGCTTCAGAGAGCTTGAAGGACTGGCGGATGTTTGAAATCGGGATTGTGAATGTGGTATTACCGACGGAAACCTTCATACCGTCCACGATGGCAAGTGTAAGTGGAATCTTCATGGTAATCGTTGTTCCCTTTCCGAGCTCGGATTCAATAGAAAGCGCACCACCGACAGACTCTACATTTTTCTTTACGACATCCATCCCGACACCTCTGCCGGAGTACTCGGTGACTACTTTGTTGGTGGAAAAGCCAGGCAGCATGATCAGTCCCAAAGCTTCTTTCCTTGTATACTGGTCTCGCGGTTTTGTCAGGATTCCTCGTTCTTCCGCTTTATCAAGAAGCTTTTCCGGATCCATACCATACCCATCATCCTTAATAGAGATCACGACCTCAGAGGAAGTATGAGAGGCGGAGAGAATAATTTCTCCTTGTGGATCCTTACCTGCCCTTATACGTTCATCCGAGGTTTCTTCAATGCCATGGTCCATAGAATTACGGACGATATGCATAATCGGATCTTGAATTGCATCAACGATGGTTTTGTCCACTTCGGTGTCCTCACCGATCAGTGTAAGACGAACATCCTTATGCAGCTTTGATTTCATATCGCGGACGATTCGGTTCATTTTCTGAAATACGCCGGAAATGGATACCATGCGGAGTGACATGGAAATGTCTTGCAGGTCATCGGTAAGCTTACGGAGCTGGCGGGCAGATTTCATAAAACTGTCCATATCCTCTTGCGGCAGAAGACGAAGAACAGGATTGGAGGTTACCATAGATTCAGTGATAACAATTTCACCAACCAGGTTGTTTAATGCATCGAGTTTCTGCAGATTTACACTGATCAGACTCTGTTTGACAGGTCCGGTGGATTTTGACTTTGCGGATTTTGCCGGTGCAGAGGTACTGCCGGTAGATGCAGTATTTTGCGGAGCAGGCGTAGCTGCATCAGCAGGTGCAGCTGCAGAAGCTGGAGGTACCGGATCTTCCTTTGGAGGGTCGATGGTTTCAACACTGCTTATATGTGCCATTGTTTTTAGAAGCGTCTCGGCAGAAGCCTCGGCATCAAGTGAATCAAAGGTGAGGTAAAAGCCATTTGCGATGATGCTTTTGGCTGTATCTGGATTACTGTCCATGTCCTGCGGATAATAACGAAATTCCAGTCCACTTTCTTTCAGAGCATTGACAATCATAAAAGCACGGAGGTTTTCCATGCCGACGCCGTCTTCCAGATAGATATGCGTAAAAACATGAGCGTTAGGATCTTTTGGGAGAGATGCCGGATCTGTTGAGGGAGCAGCTGGTGTGGAAGAAGCAGACACTGCTGTATTAGCAGATGCAGCTGCATTACCAGACTCTGCTGCTGTCTCATCCGCCTTAAGGCGAGCCAGATAATCGTCTATGATGGACTGAAATTTACCAACATCCTGATCTGGATCTTCTCCGTTTTCAACTTTTGCAACATTAACTCTTAAATAATCTTCGCTTTTGAACATGAGATCAAAAAGCTTTTCTTTCTGTTCCTTGTTAAGGAAATCAATACCTTTATCCCGGATAAAAAAGAAAAGGTCTTCGACCCGATGTGCAATGACAGAGATTGGAGTAAACTCCATCATTGCACTGGAACCCTTGATCGTATGCATGATCCGGAAAATTTCATTTACATCATCCGTTGAAAAATCCCCGGCTTTTTCATCAGCAACAAGCATCTCGTCCAGACGGTCCAATAGACCATTGGTTTCAAAGAGATACGTGTCAAGCATGCCTTCCATTTCTGCGTTCATGAATTTCTTACCACCTTTATCTGTTGCTTTTTATATTGCCTACAGGATCTCAGAAGCTTTTTGCGGCTGCGCGAAGCCGGCTCAGCTCGCTGTTTACCGATTGCACCATATACTGGTACTGATAGGCGTTTCGTACAAGATCGACCTGTTCCTGATCCATATCCACATTATTTCCGTCAAGACGAGTGGACTCATTGCTTGTGGTATGGATTGAGGCACGATTGTCCCGGATGGCCTGTTCTACTGCGTTTGCAGTTCTGGGAGAGTTTTGCGCAGCGCAAATACTTCGACTCAAAGTGTCCTCAAATGTCATGTACTGTGATTTAAATCCGGGAGTGTCAACATTCGCAATGTTGTTTGCCGTAATCTGCTGGCGGCTCCAGATATAATCCAAAGTCCGTTCTGTGAGATTTACGCCGTTTCCATATAAATTAACCATGCTGCTCCTGTATCAGCCGTCCCTGGCAATCATTATTTTGAGATCCATCTCAGTAAATATATCGATCCTTTTTTTGCTTATATAAGCGTAGAACTCTCAAAATTTCATTTGCATCTGTCTTATAGGAGCGAGAATACAGTCGATAACTATTGCATAAACATTTTATAGTTTAACGGATTTCATAATCCAATATCATAATTAAAAGCGAGGAGTACAATGAAAAAGTCAAAGGATCATAAGAAGAGCTTTTGGAAGGACATGAGTGTCGGCAGACGTCTGGCCGCGTTTATTTCGGTCGTGGTACTTGTCTGCATGGCTGTACTTACCTTATATGTAAGCATGATTTCAAAAAAGGCGATCAATGATAAAACAGATGATGGGATGTATGGATACAGTCAGACCAATGTCAAGGCGCTGGATGCAATCATGAAGCCGACGCAGATCATGGATCGTGTTGTGAGCGCTGCTGTTGCGGATCGCTATGCTGTTGATGACAGTATGGATCCGCAGACGGTTTTGAGCCGTGTTTCTGGCGGCATGCTTACGGAAAGCCAGAGTAAAGCGGAAAACACCATACTGAATGTAATCCTGTCCGCAGTAGAAAAGGATGAAAACATTATTGGCGCCGGTGTGTTTTTTGAACCGGGAGCATTTGGAGGCAACACTCCGGTGTATGCGCCTTATGTCAATAAAGAGGATCTTGAGAGTGGAGAGATTGAGAACCTTCCTTATGACAGCTATGCCGGCGAGGATTACTACACAACTCCCAAAAGTACCGGAAAAATGGGATTTTCAGATGCATATGTTGAGGATGGGATCAATATGGTCAGCGTATATTATCCGCTTACAAATGCATCCGGAGATTTTGTCGGAGCACTGGATGTGGATTATGATACCAATGTTTTTGCAGTAATCGATCAGAAAAACAGCAACTATCCGTCCATGTATGTCAATGTTATCAATGCCAATGAAAGCATACTTTATTCTACACATACGGATGCGATCGGAAAGAAGTTTAAGGATACTGTCTCGGAAGATGCATATAAATTAATTTCCTCTAAGTGGGCATCCGGAAATATGTTTAAGGTGGAAACCGATTCGGGTAACGGAAAGGTGGTGCGGTTTTATGCACCTCTCACGATGGGAACTCAGACCTGGTGGGTACAGACCGCAATTTCAAGTAAGGAGTATAACGCGGCAGCCAATCACATTGCGGTGGCAATCCTTGTAGCAGCTGTGATCATAGTTCTTTTGCTGGCAGTATCTGCAAGACGTGTTATCAAAAAGGCATTGAAGCCGCTTGAAAAGATTGATCTTGCGGTAGAGCAGGTTTCCAAAGGAAATTTCAGTAATGTGGATCTGGTTTATCTCCGAAATGATGAAATCGGAAGAATCACCGCCGCAGTACAAAGCGTGATTACCCGGATCCAGAGCATTATCGGGGATCTGGATGAAAAACTCGAGGATGTAGCTAAAGGCCATTTTGACCTTGATCTTACCGATCAGGACAATCGATATATTGGAGATTATGCGCCGCTGCTTAAGTCTCTCACAGATATTACTGAGGATCTGAATACAACCATGCTGGATATCCGCGAATCCTCCCGCCAGGTAGCGAGTGGTGCGGATCAGGTTTCCGGAGGTGCGCAGGAGCTGGCACAAGGTGCGACAGAACAGGCATCCTCGGTAGAGGAGCTGTCTGCAACAATGAATGATATTTCCGCAAAGGTGACAGAAACTGCGGATAAGGCCAGACAGGCAATGGAGATCAGCGATCAGGTGGGTAATTCCATGCAGATCAGTAATGAGAAGATGGATGAGATGTCAGATGCTATGACAGAAATAACCGGAAAATCCACGGAAATTTCCAAGATCATCAAAACCATAGATGATATTGCATTCCAGACGAATATCCTGTCTCTGAATGCGGCAATTGAGGCGGCACGCGCAGGTTCTGCGGGTAAAGGTTTTGCAGTTGTTGCGGATGAAGTAGGTAATCTTGCCAAGAAGTCGCAGGAGGCCGCACAAAATACTGCGCATTTGATTGAGGAAACCATAGCCTCCGTGCAGAAGGGTGACCGGATTGCAAAAGAAACAGCAGAATCTCTGCACAATGCGGCAGACAGCGCCAAGCAGATTACAGGATTGGTTCAGCAAATTTCCAGTGCAACCGGAAGTCAGGCAGATGGTATCCGTCAGGTAACCCAGGGCATAGATCAGATTTCTTCCGTGGTACAGACGAATTCCGCTACGGCTCAGGAATCTGCAGCTGCGTCTGAGGAGCTTTCCGGACAGGCTAATACGCTGGAAACACTTGTGAGTAGATTTCGCTTGAAAGAGGATGCACATCCTTCAGAAACATCGGATGCGCAAGATGGAGCATCTGATTTGGAAAAGCATGCTTCAGCAGGGACCACAGATATGAGAGAATATGAGGAGAAAAAATCTAGTGTAAATTCACGTGATTTCACTTATGATACTCAAAATTATGCCGATAAATATTAATGTGAGAGCAATATAGCTTTTCACAAACATCCCCAGAATAACCGCCGCACTAAGTGCTTCCCCTAAAGCACGCGGCGATTTTTTTGTTATAAAAATGCAGCAATATAAAATGATCGAGTCCTGATAAGAAGTATCAGGACTCGATCACTATGTTTGCACGGTCGATTTCTGTAAGATTGTAGACGTTACCGGAAGTGAGTCCGACAACTACAGGACGGAGGGGATATCCAGGGGTTCTGCGAACGACTCTTGCAAGTTCTCCATTACTGAGAAGTAGGGTGGAATCCACAGGGTATGGAACTAATGCTTGGAGAAATGCTTTCAGTACGTTTTCATCAAGCTCGGAAATCATACCGTACATCATTTCAATAGCTTCCCGTGGGGTTTTTGCCTTTTTATAGGGTCGTTCTGTGACCAGGGCGTCATAAATATCTGCCACAGCAAGAATTTTGGCATAAGGATGGATCTCATTTTTTTTAAGACCTAATGGATATCCGCTGCCATTTAATTTTTCGTGGTGCTGCATCATGGCACGCGCTACAGACCTTGGAATTTCATGATTATTTTCCACCATAGCATAACTGAAATAACTGTGTTGCTTCATGATCTTGAATTCTTCATCTGTAAGCCGCGCCGGCTTATTGAGGATTTCCGGTGGAATACGGGTTTTGCCAATGTCGTGAAGGAGACCGGCTTCCCCGATTTCATAGATTTCCCTGGTGGAGTAATTCATCTGCTTGGCAATCATCATGGATAGTACAGCGACATCGATACTATGCTTATAGGTGTATTCATCAGAAATTCTGAGGTCATTTAAGTTAATTGCCACTGCATTATTACTTTCGATTGCTTTATAGAGATCTTTTGTGACATCAGTTGCAGCCATGGCAATCTCGTGTGGACTGCTGAAACGATAAACCTTTTCAATATCCTGCGCAAGCTTCTTGCGTGCATGCTTGCTAAGAGTAACCTTTGGCGGGTCTCCTCTTCTTAACTCACGGATTGTATGCAGTATAGCAGGAGATATTTTTTGTTGCGGCTTAAGATCTTGAGTTTTACTCAAAAACAGAATGGGTATTGCTTCGATCCCATATTTTTTCAGGTTCTCGATGATGTAGGCATTAATTACAGCACCTCTTTCCACAAGATGACGCCCTAAATTGTCAAGGACCGGACCACCACAGATCATACCTTCTTTTATATTTTTTATTGGAATAAGTTTTATTTCTGACATGATTTCTCTAGCCTGTAAAGGCTCTGTTATCTTACATTGCTGCACCTATTGGATGTATCACACTAGACAAACAATAAACAAAGGATATAATTCTGCATTTCTCTATCAAATATAGATATATTTCGGCATATTATGATCAAAATATAAGTACCTGGACAAAATTTTTTATGCTTTATCAGATGAGTGAAAAATAGTTATAAAATTGGATAAATCTGCCGAAGTTTAAAAAGAAACAGCAAAAGAGGGACAAATATGAAAGAGCCATGGTTACCAAGGATAATATACAGTACGGCAGTGTTTATGGTATGCTGCCCTCTTTTTATTCAAGCGGAGGAAAGGGAGACAAGCAGTGCTGTGATTTCCAGTGAGATGAGTTCTCCGCCGGCGGAATCGGGCATCATAGAGGCTGGTTCTGAAACGGAGAGCATTGCTAATGGAGAGACTTCCGGAGTGGATCCAGAACAAAGTGACGGGGAGCAGTACAAAGACTATTATGTGCTTGTTACATCAGATGATGGTGTTTCTCTACATCAGGATGCATCAAACAGTAGTCCGCTAAGCATTAATATTCCGATTCCTAAAGGTACGCTTTTACATATAACCGAGGAAAAGCAGGATGCAGAAGGTAAGATCTGGGGATTTACCCAATATGCGGATCTTAATTCGGGGTATTTCTGGACCGGAGCAGCATCTGCGGTTCAGATTTCCACCGGAAAAGAGCAGGCGGAAAAAAGGATGAAAAATGGAAATGCATGGGGAGACAGCTTTGTCCCGGTAGATGGGGCAGGCACTCCGATTACATTTAATAGTATCCCTGAAGAAGCTGTAGAGGAGGCTGAATCCAGGCAAAACGAGGAGAGTATACAGCCGGAGACGGATGCTGACACAGAGGAAACGGATGCAGCAGATGGAGCAGTTAGTAATGGAAATGATCAGCAACAGAGTGGTGACGATAATAATACAGATGAAAACACTGTAAATATTGCAAGTGATGTTCCGATCAATAAGAAGGGTAAATTCTCTATTGCCACGTTTGGATTTGGATTTTTGTCTGCAATTGGCCTGGAGGCAGTGATTGCAGGATTAATGATTCTTTCCAGGAAATTCCGGGGTAAGAGTAGTGGGAAGTTTAGGTTCAAGATCGGAAGAAAAAAGAAGAGTTCATATCAGAATATCTGATGTGAGATGTACATGTGAAAAGTTTACTTCCAGTCTGACAGCAGATTTTGTCTGATTAGTTGTTCCGAATCAGCTTAGGCGAGAGTTTGACTTCATCAGGGTCAATGCGCCTAAGCTGTAGTTTTTTTAAGACTTCCTCGCTGTATGCTTCGGCAGAAACATTATAGGGTGTACTTCCATTCAGGCTTTTACTTGTAACCTATAATACGTTATAATTTAGACACAACAAATAATCTATGAATGCCTGATCAGGCTTATACCTGGGCAGATAAAGAAAGAAGACAATGAGCAAGACATTAGTAGCGTATTTCAGTGCAAGTGGTGTGACTGCCAAGGTTGCAGAGAGGCTGTCGCACGTGTATAAGACCATGCTGGAGGACATGAACAGCATGTATCTTTCTGATTTATATCAAGAGATGAAGGAGCAAATCAGTAGAGATGAGTCAGGAAATTAAGATCAGAAAGCTTAATACGGAACAAGAGCGCTTTCAGGCGGAACGCTTGCTTGCGACATCTTTTTTGCATGATTGGAATGAAAAAGAGGCGCAGGAAGCCGCAAGGAAGCCTAATGGTGATGTCTTTGCAGCGTTTGGAGAGAATGGGAATATGATATCCGCGACCTTAGTCCTGCAGCGTGCATCCACATTTGAAGGAAAGGTTGTTTCCTGTCCGGAATTTCATATGATTGGAACGCTTCCGGAAGCAAGGGGAGCAGGTGCGGTTCGGACATTGCTCGGTTCCATTTTACGAGAGCACGCATCAAAAGGCGAGCTGTTTGCGGTACTGATTCCGTTTTCATTCGCATTTTACCGGAAATATGGATTTGAAGTGGCTTCGGAGATACTTGCGCAGGAGGCGGGGATTGAGCAGTTTGCCTCGTTCCGGCAGGAGTTTGAGGCGGAGCAGATCCTCTCGCAGAAGGATGTGGATGAGGCCAGGCAGCTTTATACCGATTTTATGGCAAAATACAATCTGGCGGACCTTAGGTCAGAGGAGGACTGGAAGTATCGCGGAAGCGGAGAGTTTGGAGAGCGAAGCTGGGAGTATGCGGACAAGACGCATTATTCCTATTTGTTCCGGGATGGAAATGGCAAGCCGGCGGCATATTTTACCTTTGCATTCACGCATGGTGCGGATGGACCATTTACCGGCACGATGCGGGTTACGGAGTTGATTTTTAACAGTCCGGAAGCGCTTTGCAGTGTGTTTGGGTTCTTTTATGGTATGCGCGCCAAAATTACGGATGTCAGCCTTGAACTGCCGAGGGATGTGGATCTGAGTCTGCTCCTGCCGGAGTGTGACAGCGTGAAGCGTCGGCTCAATGGCTATTTCATGGCAAGAATTTTGAATGTTGATAAGGTGCTCGCAGCGCTGTGTCAGCCGAAGGGAGAGGGTAAGTACAGCATACATGTTGTGGATCGTTTCCTCCCGGAAAATACCGGAACGTACGATGTAAGCTATCGTGATGGAAGGACGATGGAAATTACCAGAGGCACGGAGTCTGCGGATCTGGATGTTACGGTGGAAACGCTCTGTCAAATGGCGGTAGGGCTCAGTGACTTGGGAGCTGCGCTGTACCGCGAGGGCACGATTCTGCGATCCAATCGGGATGTGCTGGAACAGGTTTTTGTCAGGAAGCCCTTGTTTCTGAGGTAGAAGTATGGCACGGCAAAACGTTTTTGATATGAAGCTTTCAAAGCTCTATACTCTGCTTACAGCCAAAGCGATTAAAAAGGGTAGAAGTAAAGCTGAGGTGGACAGAGTGATTTCCTGGTTGACAGGCTGGGATATGAGCCGTCTCGATATGGAAATGCCATATGGGGATTTTCTTGCGAATGCGCCTGCCTATTGCAGTCAGGTGCTTCTATTGAAACTGACTTTCATTAATATAGATCCTAGTCCGATGGATAATAAGGTATTTGATACGAAAACAACGAGGTAAGGCATGATTTATATATTTGCGGCGCTCTATGCGGAGGTCAAACCTCTGATTGAAGCTCTGCAGCTTAAGAAGCGGATGGACAGCAGCCATTTCCAGCAATTTGCATCCCGAGACGGAGAGCTGCTGCTTACGCTGACGGGTGTAGGGATAATACCCGCGGCGGCTGCGGTGGGAGCTGTGCTGTCGCAGGGCAGGGCAGGCGCGACGGATCTGCTTCTGTCGATCGGAAGCTGCGCGGATTTGAATGCTTCAGACATTGCTAAAACCCCGGGCACCAAAACGTACCTGCTGCATAAGCTGATAAATGAGAGCACCGGACGCAGCTTTTATCCGGATATTGTGCTGGATACGCAGATCCCGGAAGCCACCTGTATTACCGGAGCCAGGGTTCTGGAAAGTCCGGCAGTGAAACCTGGCCCGCAGCAATCATGCGAGGACAGGATCGGCACAGAACTCCAGGACCAGTCGATCACCAGCACTTCTTTACATAAAAGGCTTACGTCTGCTAATGAAATGTACATAGCGGAGGAAGCTGCATTGCAGGTCAAGCAGATGGAGTATTATGAGCGAGAAGCCTTGGCTGGAGCCGGTCCACTTCTCTACGATATGGAGTCTGCCGCGATTTATGAGGCGGGATCTATTTTTCTGGGACCGCACCAGATGCATTTTTTACGATTTGTGACGGATACCGGCGCAGAGCAGGTTACCCGGCAGCAGCTTGAGGCGAGAGCCGGGGAGGCAGCCGGAACCATTCTTTCCTATATTAAAAAGCTTCAGGAGCTCATGGGAATGCTTCAGGCGCGGCAGACCATCCAGACACAGGAGCAGGAGATGGAAATTTCCAGGCTCGGAGAGGAGCTGCACTGCTCCACTGCGATGTATTATGAGCTAAGGCAATATCTTAAGTTTGCGATCCTATCGGGACTTCACTGGGAGAGTATGGTGGATGAACTCCGCAAGACAGGGAAACTGCCGACAGGAGACCGGAGAGCAGGGAAGAAGGTGCTGAATGAAATCAAACATGCAATACTCGGATAGGGCGGGGAACTGTCTGATGAAGCCGTTCTCCCATATCTACGTTGAGGACAGAGTCCGGGTTTTGAGCCGTACCGCAGAGATCCTTAAAAAATTCCCCAATGCCAAGGTCATCCCGATCCATCATTATAAGGACGTTTTTAACCGGCGGAAACAGAATTACCATCTGCAGCATGAAACGCGGGCGCTGATCCTTGCATGTAAGGAGGGACAGCTTGTGTATCCCGGCGCGCCGGTCTGCCAGAGCTTTGGAAACGAGCACTTTTATTACAGCTCGTCCATGATGAACTGTGTCTTTGACTGCGAATACTGTTATTTAAAGGGGATGTATCCGTCCGGAAATATTGTACTGTTTCTAAATCTTGAGGATATCTTCCGGGAGGTGGAAACGCTGCTTCAGAAGCATGCAGTCTATCTTTGTGTGTCCTATGATACGGACCTCCTTGCGATGGAAGCGTGCACAGGCTATGTCCGGGAATGGACCAGATTTACGGCGGAGCATCCGGGGCTCTCGATTGAGATCCGCACCAAAAGCGCCGCGAATTTTTTCTGGGATACAGCGACCTTATCTGATCGGAATATTTTTGCCTGGACCTTGTCCCCTGAGAGGATCATACGGACTTACGAGCATGACACGGGAAGTCTTGCAGGCAGGCTCGCAAGCATCCGGCGGGGGCTGGAGCTGGGATTTCCGGTGCGGCTCTGCTTTGATCCGATGCTGTACTGCCCGGACTGGAAGGAAGCCTATGGCAGCATGCTGGAGCAGGTAGCGTGTGCGATACCCATGGATCGGATCCGCGATGTCAGTGTCGGATCGTTCCGGCTGTCGCAGGAGTATCTGCAGGCAATGCGGAAAAATATGCCGGATTCAGCCGTGGTGCAGTATCCTTATGTGAATGATCATGGCGTCTACCATTATCCTGAGGAGCTTACGGAGGAGATGGAGCGGTTTCTCGTGGACCGGCTCCGGCAGATGGTCCCGGAGGAGCAGATCTTCCGCTGGGAGAATTCGGACGATCTGACATAACGTTTCGTGCAAGCAAGCAGAAAATGCAGCTGGTAGAAAATGTAGTCAGCAGAAAATGTAGACAAAATGCGCTAATAGAAAATACAATAAGAAAAGACAGCAGGGTGGTGCAGCTACTGCATTAAGTACAGGCATCATAATATCGTAAGGCATTATAATTAATATAGTAGGAAACATTTTATGGAAATGAAAGATAACAATATGGATTTCAATACAGCAAAAATCTGCGTGGCGGGCATCGGCGGCATCGGTGGTATGCTTGCCGGAATGCTGGGCAGAAAATATGACAAGAATCTGAGCCTCATTGCGCACGGCGAGCACCTTAAGAAGCTTCAGCAGCAGGGAGTAATTCTGCACAGTGATTTTTATGGAGACAGTGTAACGCATCCGGCAGTAGTGACAGAGCAGGGAGAGGAGATCGGAACTCAGGATTTTATCTTTGTCTGTGTTAAAAATTATTCGCTTGAGGAGCTTGCCGGGCAGCTTCGCCCTGCTGTGGGACCGGACACGGTGCTGATTCCGGTCATGAATGGCGTAGAGCCCGGAGATCATTTGCGGAAGCTGTTTCCGGAGGCGATCGTCGTGGATGCACTGATTTACACGATCAGCGCGGCAGAGCCGGATGGCTCCACAAAACAATCCGGTAAATATACACATATCTTCCTTGGGAGCAAGGAGCAGGATGCCCGCCATGTAGATGCGTCCAAACAGGCATATGCATTGCTCAAGTCCTGTGGCTTTGATGCTCGCTACACAGAGGATATCGAGAGCGAGATCTGGCAGAAGTATATCCTGAACTGTGGATTTAATACGATTACAGCACGATATCTGATTTGTTCAGGAGATATACGGAAAAATACTAAGTACCAGGAGGATCTGCATGCCATCTTACGAGAGGCGAATGCGGTCGGCCTTGCATTGCACGTCCATCTCCCGGAGGGACTCGCGGACACCAAATTTCATTTTGTCATGACGGCACAGCAGGATACGGCAACGAGCTCGATGCGGAGAGATGTGGAGGCACATCGCAGGACGGAGCTGGATGCCTTCCTCGGTGCACTGATCCGGAAGGGTAAGGAAACAGGAGTCCCGACGCCGGTTGCAGCCAGATACTATGCAGAGCTGAGTGAAATTATCGACGGGTATTTAAAAAAATAAAAAGCAGAATCATAGGCAAAATAAAAACCAATGATCAAAACAAAATTATAACGTAGACGATAATCGGGATAAAGCAAAATAAAGCAAAGTCTTAAAATATAAAAGTTTTGTTAACAAGATTGACACCGGATATTCCCGGTGTTATTCTGTATCTTACAGTTAGCACTCTATAATACTGATTGCTAACAAAAACATTATTTAGATAGACAGAAGACAGGAAGCTTATGAGCATCAGAGATGGAATTGGACGTTTTACGGCAGAAATTATAAAAAAAGCATCCGGCAGGCGAAGCTATACCGTCATACAAGCTAAAGATACAGGAGGACATGACATGACAGTAATACCCGTATATAATGTGCTGGTTTTACCGCATTCCAATACATATTTTCAAACCGCAACCTTCCGTGCTCTGGCAGGAGACAAGACGCAGCAGGGAGATGATATTATCTTTGTGATCCTCAGGAAGGAGCAGGCACTGAATGAGATCACCAAGGACAGTTTTTATCCGATTGGTGTTGCAGGTACGGTACAGGAGATTTCGCAAGAGGGTTATGTTGTTATCAAAACAGAGGACCGCGTAAATCTCGACGAAATCATCATTCACGAGGATCACAGCATAGAAGTCAGCGGTTCCCGTCTGTATGATGTTATGGATCTGGATCCGGAGGAGAGTCATGTAAAGCTTCAGAAGATCAAGGAGGATTTTAAGGAGCTGGCAAGCAGGTTCCGCTGGGGCAGCGTGATGCAGACCTATATCGACCAGTATACAACGATCGAGGAGGCGGCAGCGATTCTGAGTCCGTGGCTCACGATCTCAAATGAGGAACGCTACAACGTCCTTAAGGAGGATCGCCAGTCGGTTCGCTTTAAAATGCTGGAAAAGATCATCTATGAATATATCGAGGTGACCAAGGTTACTACCGACGCGCAGTCCGCGCAGCAGGAGGATTATCAGAAGCTGTACCGGGAGCAGGCGCTGAAAAAACAGATTGATTATCTTCAGAAGGAGCTGGATGAGATGCATCCGGAGCAGGTTTCCGATGTCCGGAAGTTTGAGTTAAAGATCCAGGAATCCGGTATGAATGAGGATGCCAAAAAGGAAGCCACCAAGGTGCTCAATCGTCTTAAGAACGATGGTCAGAACTCGGCGGAGTCCGGTATGTTATATGATTATCTGGATTTTGTGACAAATCTCTCCTGGAAAAAGGAACCGGCTAAAACAATTGATCTGGATGCCGCGCAGAAGATCCTGGATGAGGATCACTATGGTCTTAAAAAGGTAAAGGAGCGTATTATCCAGCAGATTGCGGTGATGAATCTTAAGAAATCCCAGTCCGGATCCATCCTGCTGTTTGTCGGTGCGCCTGGTACCGGTAAGACCAGTATCGGCAAGAGCATCGCAAAGGCACTGGGGAGGGAGTATGTCCGTGTGAGCCTCGGCGGTGTACGAGACGAAGCTGACATTCGCGGACACAGGAGAACCTATATCGGCGCCATGCCCGGACGGATCATGGATGGCATCTCCAAGGCGGGGGTATCCAACCCGGTGATGGTACTGGATGAGGTGGATAAGCTTTCCAGCTCATATAACGGAGATCCGGCGAGCGCACTGCTTGAGGTGCTGGACCCGGAGCAGAACAATACCTTTACGGATCATTACATGAATGTGCCGTATGATTTGTCGGATGTGCTGTTTATCTGCACAGCCAATACGATGGATACGATTCCGGCGCCGCTTCTTAACCGTATGGAGGTGATCCAGTTCCAGGGCTATACTCCGACGGAGAAGTTCCAGATTGCAAAGCAGCATCTGATCCCGAAGTCGCTTAAGGGAGTAGGTCTTACGCCTGAGCAGGTGACGATTTCAGATGATGCGCTGGATACCATTATCTCGGATTACACGAGAGAGGCCGGAGTCCGTGGACTTAAGAAGCGTCTGGATACACTGGCGAGAATTGCAGCAGTGCGTTCTGTCCGCGGTGAGGGAGAGACGGTTCAGGTTACCAGAGATGATCTTAGAGAATATCTGGATATGTCGCCGCTCCCGCATCAAAAGGTTAAGGAGCAAAGCAAGCCGGGTGTGGTTACGGGACTTGCCTGGACGCAGGTTGGAGGTGAGATTCTTTATATTGAAACCTTGTTTACCAAGGGTTCAGGTAAGCTGATTATCACCGGGCAGCTTGGTGATGTCATGAAGGAATCCGTGCAGATCGCGGTGAGCCTTGTGAAATCCATGTATCCGGACAAGGCAGAGGTTTTTGAAAAAAATGATCTGCATATCCATGTGCCGGATGGTGCGACACCGAAAGACGGTCCGTCCGCAGGCATCACCATGGCAACTGCGATTGCATCCCTGGTATCCGGAAATGCGGTGGATCCGCATATCGCAATGACCGGAGAGGTTTCTCTGGAGGGTACCGTTAATCCGATCGGAGGACTCCCGGAAAAGCTGATGGCGGCACAGCGCGCGGGTGTCACACGGGTATTCATCCCTAAGGATAATGTCAATGATTTACGGGATGTCGCAGAAGAAGTGAAATCCAAGCTGGAAATTATTCCGGTAACAACGGTGGAGGAAGTGCTGGAGCAGACCGGCGTAAAAAAGGCTTGAAACAATGAGCCTTGAAACAATGATAGTAAGAGCAGTGGAGAAATCCATTGCTCTTTTTTTGCGTCTGAAATATAATTTTTTTGCATGCGGTTTTTGCAGGCAAATTGCCATGCACGGCAAATTTATATATTGAGAAGGTAAATATGCGAGTACAAGGATATAAGGAGAAGAATTTTATGAAAACAATTTCGCTGCGCAGAGTCATTGGAATGATTATAGGAGTCATCATTATATCACTTGGCATCGCAATCTTTAAGGAGTCACATCTGGGCAATGACTCCATCAGTGCATTGAATCTGCGTATTGCGGACTTGCGGGGAGTTTCCTTCGGCGTACAAAACATGACGATTAATGTCGTATTTCTGATGATCGAGTTTATCTTTGGGCGGAAATATATCGGGCTTGGAACTCTCGTCAATGGAATCGGCGTCGGTTATATCGTGACGTTCTTTTCCGGATATCTCACCCAGTGGTTTGGCACATTGCAGTCTTTACCCGTACAGCTTTTATTTGTCGTGTTGGGCGTACTTGTGACTTCGCTGGGGGCTTCCCTTTATCAGACGGCAGATCTGGGCATTGCACCTTATGACTATCTGTCTCTGGGATTAAGAGACTATACGCCATTTCCATATTTTGGATGCCGAATCTTTACCGATGCACTCTGTGCCTTGCTCACATTTCTGCTCGGAGGACTGGTTGGAATTGGTACACTCGTATGTGCGTTCTGCCTCGGACCGTTTATTTCTTTCTATAATAAAGCAGTTTCGGAAAAAGTACTTCGCTATACACCCGGAGGCCTGGATGCAGCCGATATGAGTTCAAAGAATTGAACATTTGTCAAGCTATAAATGCAAATTATAGTGAAAATTAGCAAAAAATTAGAAAATCAGAGAAAATCTTAAAAAAGTCTCTGCTTTCCTGTAAGAATCGTTTAGATAGTTTTTAGGCTGAGTTATCATTTTAGTCATATTTAAAACGTAAAGTAAAACCTCGAAAGCGAGGTTTTATGGTTTTTACAGAAGACACAACAAGAAACGAAGTAATAACACGAAACATTCCTACAGCCGGAAGCATCTTTTACCGGTCTTTGATTGGTATCGTTTTTGGCTTCATGGCGCTCGTTCTTATGGCGCGACCGGCAATGGCAGACACCAGATCAGCTTCAAGTATGCAGCTTCTGGAGACATCTATTAAAAATGAAATATCTGATAAGGTTGTAAAAACGGCAATCAAAGCACAGAATGCGGCTGCGATCGCAGAAGCCAAGGCGGCACAGGAAGCAGAGGCGGCGGCGAAGCTTAAAGAGGAACAGGAAGCTGCCGCAAGAGCGCAGGCAGAAGCAGCAGCCAAAGCTCAGGAGGACCGCAGAAATGCAGTTGTAAGCTTTGCCTCTCAGTTTATTGGAAATCCCTATGTATATGGAGGGGTATCTCTTACGCATGGAGCAGACTGTTCCGGCTTTGTCATGAGCGTATATTCGCATTTCGGCATTTCCCTGCCGCATAGCTCGGATGCCATGGCAGGTGTAGGTTCCAGAGTATCCGGCGGTCTTGCCAATGCACTGCCGGGAGACATTATTGTATATGACGGACATGTGGGCATCTACCTTGGCGGTGGCAGGCTGCTTAGTGCACTAAATTCCCGAAAGGGCATTACGATCAACTCCGCAAGCTATAAGGCGATCGAGAGCATCCGGAGAGTGCTGTGATTTTATAAGTGCGTTGAATGCAGATGATCATAAATATGCTTAGTTAGAGCAGGCGGTAAAACTCTAAGCCTTTAAAACTCTCAGTTTTTGCTATATCTCGACACCAATTAACGGAAACATGATATATTAAAAATGACTGCGGTATCTGTCTGGGAATCAGGGACAGATACCGCAGTCATTTTATATTCAGCATATATCGCACAAGCTTATACAGCAGGCTTAAGCCTCAAGAGTTTTCTCTTGCTTCATATCGGCGATATGATGTTTTTCCTTATATCCAGTAAGAATTAGGGTAAGCGCGCCGTCGCCGGTGACGTTGCAGGCGGTTCCGAAGCTATCCTGCAGAGCAAAGATTGTAAGCATCAGGGCGGTACCAGCGTCATTAAAACCGAGAACTCCGGTGATCAGTCCGAGAGAAGCCATTACCGTGCCACCCGGAACGCCAGGAGCTCCTATGGCAAAGATGCCAAGCAGCAGGCAGAACAGAATCATAGTGCCCGGAGCCGGTATGGCGCCGTAGAGGATCTTTGAGATCGTCATGACAAAAAATACCTCGGTGAGTACAGATCCGCAAAGGTGAATGTTGGCAAACAGCGGGATGCCGAAGTTGACCATATCATCTGACAGTGGTGGCTCTGACTTCTTGGCGCAGCGGAGCGCAACTGCGAGTGTTGCTGCGGAAGACATAGTTCCGACTGCTGTGATATACGCAGGTCCGTAATTTTTAAGGACATTGAGCGGATTTTTGTGAGTATACGCTCCGGCAATACCGTACAGCAGGGTAAGCCAGATATAGTGTCCGATCATGACGATTACGATAATCTTAAGGAATACCGGAAGCTGCTTTGTAATTGTACCCTCATAGGATAGTCCGATGAAGGTGACCAGGATAAAAAATGGCAGAATCGGAATGATGATCTTGGTTACGATGGAGAGTACGATATTCTGGAACTCCTCGAGCAACCGGATGGTTTCTTTAGAGTTTGTCCATGTTGCAGCAAGTCCGAGCAGCATAGAAAACGCAAGCGCACTCATTACGCTCATAATCTGCGGAATGTCCAGCTGAAATGCCGGAACCGGAAGTTCTCGTAAGCCTTCAACGCTGCTTACAATGGAGAGATGCGGAATCAGCGCGTAGCCTGCGGCGGTGGACATCAGCGCTGCGCCGAGCGATGAGACGTATGCGATACACACTGCGACCAGAAGCATTCGCGAAGCATTGCGACCCAGCCTTGTGATAGACGGAGCAATGAAGCCGATAATAATCAGCGGAACGCAGAACATAATCAGCTGGTTCAAAACATATTTAATGACAACGATTACCTGCATGACAGTCTCATTCAGGACCTGTCCGAGCAGGATACCGGCGACAACTGCCAGCAAGAGATGAAATGGCAGACTGTGCAGAATGCCACTCTTACTTTTTGTACTACTCATAATTTTTCCCCTCCTAGGTGTTTTGTTAGAGTATTTGCTTTGTTTGCTGAGCTTATCCATGGGTTTTTGGGCTGCATGGATCAATTTTAATGAACAAATCTATGCTTACTGTCCGATCATGATTTTAATGATCTCGTTATTGGTTTCGCGCATGCCGTCTTTGCCGAGACGTCCGACATTTGCAAGAGTATTTTCAATACCCTTGGTGACGATGCCGTCGCCGCCGTGGAACTGCTGCCCCTGCAGATACATCTGCCAGCCAAGGATCCCCGCATCTACAGCAGAAGCGATCTTAGCGGCACAGGATGCCTTAGCACCATCGCAGACAATGCCGGAGACAACCGCAAGCGCGTTGACGACGGTGTGGATGATTGTCTCATAATCTCCGCCGCAAACATAGGCGATACCGGCACCGGCGCCGGATCCGGCATTGACCGCACCACAGAATGCAGATAGACGGCCAATTGCGGATTTTTCATGGATTGCTGTGAGGTTTGAGAGTACCAGAGCCCGATAGAGCGTTTCCTCACTGACCTTTTTTTCTCTTGCATAGACAATGACCGGAACGGATACGGTGATTCCCTGATTGCCGCTGCCACTGTTTATGATAACCGGCATTTCACAGCCGTTCATCCGTGCATCAGAGCCTGCTGCTGCCATTGAAATCGCCTGGCTGCGGACATCACTTCCGTAAGAATGCAGGATAACCTTGCCGATATTTGCGCCGTAATTGTTATGGATTCCTTCCTCGGCAATCGCCATATTGAGACGGATCTGTGGTTCGATGATTCCACGGATATCCTCAATGTCTACGGTTCCGGCAAAATCCCAGATATCCTTCATATTGAGCACGTCCCTCGGTGTCATACCCTTGTCATCATCGTTTTCTACCGGGATGTCTTTGATGATCTCACCATTACGCTCCATATATACGATATTTGTGTGGAAGTTAGCGATGCGCACCTTGGAATATGCGGTACCATGGTGAAGCGTGACCACAATGTCAAAGGTGAGTGGTGTTTCAAGACAGCTGACCTTGAATTCTGTATTTTTAAGATATGTCTGGATTTCCGGAATCTGCTGCTCCGTAATATCAGAGAGCACCTGGAGCTCTTTGTCCGGGTCTCCGGCGACAATACCTGCAGCAACAGCAGCCTCAATACCCTTCATATGTCCTGTGTTAGGGACAATAACGGATTTTACGTTTTTGATAATGCTTCCGCTGGCACCGACCTCAACACGTTCCGGGCGCACGCCGAGCAGCTTCCGGGCAGCCGCTGCCGCATAGGCAAGCGCAATCGGCTCTGTACATCCCATCGCCGGAATGAGTTCTTCCTTCAAAATGCTGATATATGCATTATATTTATCATCCGTTTTTAGCATGAATTAACCTCCTTCTATCAGCCTGGATGGAAAAGATATACAATTTCTTGCAACTTTCATAGACTTTATGTATCATAAATAAACAATTAAGTGAAATGAGCAGATTTCATTCACAATATGAATATTTTTTATATCTAGTAGAAAGACAGGTAATATCAATGGAAATCAGGTGTATGCGCACCTTCCTTATGGTCGCGGATCTCGGAAGCTTTTCCAAGGCGGCTGATGTGCTCGGCTATACGCAATCAGCAGTCACGGTCCAGATCCGGCAGCTGGAGCAGGAGCTTGGGCTGCCGCTTTTTGATCGGAACGGCAAATGTGTTACGCTCACGGATGTTGGCAGATCGTTTTATGATGGAACTATGCAGATTGTCAATGAAATGGATGAACTGATAGATAGTACACTTTCATCTAAGGAACTATGCGGAGAACTGCGGATCGGCACAGTCGAGTCAGTCTGTTCCAGCATTTTGCCGACCGTGCTTACCAGCTTCAGCAAGACCTATCCTAAGGTCCGGGTGAGTGTTGAAATCGGATCTCCGGGAGAGCTGCTTGACCAACTGGACAAAAATCTTTTTGACGCAGTTTATCTGCTTGACCAGGGGATCTATGGTTCTAAGTGGACTACGATTCTTGCAAAGCCGGAGGAAGTGATTTTTGTGGCATCCCCCAACCACCCGCTTGCCAGGCAGCAGCGGATTACTCTGGACGAAGTCATTGCCTGTCCTGTAATGCTGACCGAGGCTAATGTGAGCTATCGCCGTGCGCTTGAGAACTATCTTGCAGCAGAGGGTAAGGACATCAGGACACATCTCTCCAGTGCAAGCACGGATCTTATTTTAAAGGTACTCTGCCTTGGCGGAGGTGTTTCGTTTCTTCCGGAATTTACCGTCCGTAACATGGTGACATGTGAAAGTCTCAAAGTGCTCAACATTACGGACTTTCATTTCCGGATCTGGAGGCAGATTCTCTGCTCATCCAGGCGCCATATCTCGCGGGAGATGCAGGCATTTTTTGATATTGCGGCACCAGAATGGAAGAATTTGCTTACAAATAAAACTTGTGAATGAGAGTGAAGCTTAAAAAAAATACGTCCGCAGGAGGCATGAACACCTTCTGCGGACGTATTTTATCAATTTCGTTTTGGCAGAACCAAAAGTCTTTTACTGCAGCATTTCAGCGGGTATGAATATCTCTCATCCCGGGTACATCCCATTACTCTGCAAGGGAACCCATCGGATCCCATGGCTTCAGTACGATCGGATCCTGATCAAATGCTTTTTTCTGCTCCTCCGAGAAGTACTTCCGGTGTAAAAGGATCTGGTAGGCAAATTCCGAGAACCACTCATCGCTCATGACATAGTAGCCATCCTTGCCACGGTCCTTGCCCCAGGAATTTTCCACCTTCCACTTTACTGGTTTGCCATCGGCATCGAGATCCACACCGGTGATAACCATTGCATGTGTCATCAGACTCTCATGGTAATCAAGACGCTGTGCTTTGGTGAGAGGGAAGCTTGTGTTAAACAGAGCATCTACGGCCAGGCTGTCCTTTGACAGGAATCCCTTGGCACGATCAGAGAACTGTCCTACATCCGAGCCGAACCAGACGCACTGGTTGTCCTTTAACTGCTTGATGGCAAGCTCCTTAAGCTCCGCCATGGGAAGATTTAAATACTTCACCGGGTATTTTCCGCCGCGGACAGAGCCGAGATACTGCACGGTATAGGTTTTGCCGTAGGGCTTGTCCTTTGTCGGAGCGTTGATTACTGTAACATAATCATTTAAGTCCCAGCCGACGTATTCCTCAAAAAATTCCTGTGGGCTTACATCCTGTAAACGGATAAACTTTCCGTCCTTGTCATAGGTCTCCCAGTCAAACTTCACAGGCGGTTTGCCGAGCGCAATGCAGAGCATCCGGAAAATGGTCTCCATCATCTCATCCTTCAGCGCCCGGAGTCCGGCAAGGTCCATCCCCTCGCTATGACGGGTACGAAGAGTGCAGGCATATTCGCGGAGCTTACATGTGAGGTATTTACGCAGCTCGGCTGTGTTTTCCGAAACGGCTGACTCCGGGTACACATCCTTTGGAACCACGCCGTACTTTGCAACCAGGGAACGGAACATGTCCCACTGTCCGCCGTCACCGACCGGGTCCTGCAGCAGGAAGCTTACTACGCGGCTGTCCTCCGGCTCATCCAGAGTTTCCAGGATGTTTTCCAGGAGATAGTTGGATTTCTCGAGCTTATCGTAAAAGAGCGGATAGGCCTGGGAGAGCTCTGTGTTGGGGAGGTTTAAACGCTTCATGACCTCAAGACGCATCACGTTAAGGCTTGCAAACATCCAGCACCTGCCTGAATGTTTCTGATCGCAGACATCCCCGGAGTCTACGGTAATGGAGAAGGCATGCTGAAGCTTACCTGCAGCATCATAGCGCAGTGCGGAGTTAACGATACCGTTGTGGACAACTGCATTCATCGCAACTGTATTGACAGGATCCTTCTGAAAGGCAGCAGCAAAGGAATCAAGATCGGTGACAGAAATGGATTCGTTCATGAATTTACTCCTTCATTTAATATTTGACATTGCCGACAGACTGGTCAGCATTTAATATTTTACTTCATATTCATTTAATGCTAGTATGAAGTTGTCTTAATGGATTATAAGCTATTTATAGAGAGGTGGAAAGATGAGCAGTGTAAATTTACGTAAGGTAGCCATGATCGGCTGTGGATTTGTTGGTTCGGCTTCCTGCTTTGCACTCATGCAGAGCGGACTTTTCTCTGAAATGGTTTTGCTGGATATGGATCAGGACAAGGCAGAGGGAGAGGCGCTGGATATCAGCCACGGACTTCCGTTTGCCCAGCCAATGCAGATTTATGCAGGTGGATATGATGACATCAAGGACGCGGCAATTATTATTGTATCCGCGGGTGCCAATCAGAAGCCGGGAGAGACCCGTCTCGACCTTGTCAAGAAAAATGTAGGAATTTTCAAATCCATCATGCCGGAGATTAAAAAACGTGACATCGGAGGTATCCTGTTGATCGTTGCCAATCCGGTGGATATCCTGACCTATGCGGCAATTCAGCTTTCCGGACTGCCGGAGAACCGGGTGTTTGGTACCGGTACGGTTCTGGATTCTGCAAGATTACGGACGATCCTCGGAGAGCATCTCGGTGTGGACAGCCGTTCGGTACATGCATCCATCATCGGAGAGCACGGAGATTCCGAGATTGCGGCATGGAGCAGTGCCAATGTTTCCGGCATCCCGATCCGCGATTTCTTTGAAATGCGGGGCTTCCATGATGTGGATGAATATCTTGCCAAGACGGCAGAGGATGTTAAAAACGCGGCATATGAGATTATCAAAAAGAAGCATGCGACCTATTATGGCATTGCCATGTCGGTGAGAAGAGTATGTGAAGCCATCATTCGCGATGAAAAGTCGATTCTGCCGGTATCGAGCCTGATTTACGGAGCATATGGCATCGAGGATGTCTGCCTCAGTATGCCGGCGATTGTATGTAAGACCGGTATTGAGACACTGGTGCCGATTGAGCTTTCTGCTAAAGAGCAGGAGGCACTCAGAAATTCAGCGGATACGCTTAAGCAGGTAATCCGTGACTCGCTGTGAATTTTGATTTATGTAGCCTGCAGGCCAAGACTACAGTGATATGAGCTGCATTGACCTGCACGGCTTGTGGACCAGCGAACAGCGCAGAAAGGTTTATCCCGGGAGTGATTTACCTCCTGGGATTTTTTATGACCTGCAGGGCTTGCGACGGTTTTCCTACCCGTTCTTTCTTTTTTCTGACGATCACTTTAAACTTACCCTAATGCCCTTGATTCGGATATTTATAGCTGTTATGCTGACAATGCTAAAAAGGAGATCGAAACGTATGAATTTATACAAAAGGAAAATCGCGGCAGCAGCACTTATGACGCTCATGTGCATGTCGCAGGCAATAACAGCATGGGCGGCAGGACCGGGAGATGCCATGACCGGCAGCAGTACAGCGGGCAGCAGCACAAATTCTGCCGCATCCTCGGATGCCTGGTCAGGCTATACCAACGAGGACGGATCTGCGTTTTCCTATCTGGAAAAAGGAACCGAGGTTTCCCGCTTCCAAAATGATGCCGGAGAGATTAACTGGAACAAGGTAAAGGCGGCAGGGCTTGATTTTGTCATGGTCCGGATTTCCTACGGACTTACCGAGGATCAGTATTTTGACACCAATGTTTCCGGCGCGCTTGCTGCAGGGCTCAAGGTGGGTGCCTACGTCTGCTCTACGGCTAAGAACATGGACCAGCTGGTGGCGGAGGCAAATCTCGCAATCGAAAAAATTAAAAAGTACAAGCTCCAGTATCCGGTAGCCTATGATGTGGAGGTGAGCTCGATCCTGAGTGAGGGCGCAAGCAAGGAGGACATCACGGCAATGGCCAACAAGTTCTGCAGTATGGTGCAGGCAGCCGGCTATACCCCGATCGTCTATGCCAACAAGACCTGGCTTACGACACATATGAATGTTTCGGATATCCCGTATGATGTCTGGTATGCTTCGTATGCGGCGGATAAGGTTTACCGTCCGGTCAGCGGCACCAAAACGACCATCTGGCAGTCCAGCGAGAAGGGTATCATCGATGGAATCAAGGGCAATATTACCACGGAGTTTTCCAAAAAGGCATATGGCGGCGGTTCCGGTGCGGTGATCTACTCCAAGGGTACGCAGGAAAAAATTTCGGCGGTTATCCCGGTGCCATCCTCCGCTTCTGAAACTACGACTGCGGTGGTGAATGCTTCCGGCCCGGCTGCTACGGGCAGCGCTGCGGGAACCTCAAGCGGAAGCATTCAGACACAGGAAAGTCCGGCAGCGGCGATCAGCTCCAATGGTCCTGTCAATGGATGGGTCAAGACCAATGACCAGTGGTTCTACTATGAAAACGGCAAACAGGCAACCGGCTGGCGGCTTGTGGATGGAAACTGGTATTACATGGAGCAGAACGGTGTCATGGCGAGCGGCTGGCGGCAGGTAAACGGTGTCTGGTACTGGCTTGCATCTGATGGCGCAATGCGGACCGGCTGGAGATATATCAATAATGTCTGGTATTACATGAACGAGAGCGGCGCAATGCTTGCCAATACTACGGCGACCATCAATGGAGTGAGCTACAGCTTTGATGCTAGCGGTGCCTGGATCCAGTAAACATAAAGCTTTTCCGGAGACGCATCCGGACTACATTTATCAACAAGTCATAATAGAAAGAGAGGAATCGTATGAAACGTAGCATCAGAAACTTCCTGGTGACTGCAGTGGGCATGATCCTGCTGTCCGCTTTTCCGGTCATGGCTTCAGAGGTACGGAATGTAAAGGTGGATATCGGACCGGCAAGTGACCGGGAGTGGCAGGCAGGCGAGATCTGGGCAGGTGAGGAACCGGAGCTCTCGTCCGATGGATATTATCTTTATGATTATTCCACCACAAGTCACACAACCCCTAAAAACTCTTACACCTATACGATGGACATCCGGACAGAGGATGGATACAATTTCAGCTCCGGCTGCTCTGTATCCGTGCGCGGAGCATATGAGGTTACCATCACTTCAAGATCCTCGGATCGGATCCGCATTAAGGCAAAGACCTATCCTTACTATACGCTTGCCAATGCCCGCAATATCCATGTGGATGGCAAGTATGCCAAATGGGATGAAATAAAGTACGCCGGATCCTATGATGTCATGATCTACTATGAAGATAAGGACGGGGATGATCACAGCGTTAAAAAAACAACATCCAAGGCAAGCATAGATATTTCCAACTATAAGAACTCCAGCAGAACCCTGGATCATATTTCTGTCCGCGGTAAAAAGTCCACCAGCGGCAAGGCAGCGGATTACATCGCAAACGGTAAGTATGTGCGGGAAAATGGTTCTCTGGACGATGACGCGGAGGACAATGAGGACTATACGTTTACCGTATCGACGGTGACGGCAAGTACATTAAACAGTGCATCTACCAGCAGCTCCAGCTCTAATGGCTCCTCCAGCCTTTCCGTCAATAACAATGGCGGACCGTCCAGTCCCGGCTCCGGCAATCGAAACGGCTGGGCAGGTTCCGGCAACGACTGGTACTATTACAGCAATGGTGCACTGGTACGCGGATGGGTTAATCCATCGGGCAGCGATTGGTATTATACCGGCAGTGATGGCAAAATGTTATCCGGCTGGCAGTATGTCAATGGCATCTGGTATTTCATGAATCCAAATCATGATGGCACCTATGGCAGAATGCTTACGGGCTGGCAGAATGTCAATGGCTTCTGGTATCTCATGAATCCAAATCATGATGGTACCTACGGTAAGATGCTTACAGGCTGGTGGCAGGTTAATGGGAAGTGGTACTATATGAATGCGCAGTCCGGAAATGGTATTCCATTCGGCGCTATGTATACTAACCGTACCACACCGGATGGAAATCATGTCAATGCAAGCGGCGAGTGGATGGGTTACTGACATTCGCCGTAAGACATCGTGCGGCGTAGGAGCATGCATAGCCGTGTGAATGGCACGAGATAGAAATAAATTGTAGATTCAGAGGAATTTTGTTTTCATGCATCAGATTACGAAACTGAAACAAGTGGCAGCGGTTTGTGCCGTTGTGGGTCTTATGACTCTGACGATTCCGGGGGATCCTGCCCGGGCGGAAACATCTTTTACCCGGGATGGGATCCCGACGACAACAGCAGTATCGATGGCAGGATCTTCAGCACAGGGCGGTACCACTGGCTCTATAGGCAATACAGCCGCACAGGTTACAGCAGCAAATTCTGGAACGGGTGTGCAGGCTGCGACAGCATCGGGAAATACGCAGTCAGCAGGCAGTGGCACACAGACGGTTGCTGCTGCGACAATGGCGGCTTCTGCCGGGGCAGGAACCAAGACTAAAAGTACGATCAGCTCCAGCTATTATGTTGTCGGTCAGGGCAAAAACGTAAAGCAGAACGTAGACAGCAGTATCGGACTCGGTGGGGCGACCATCACAATGCTGAAGGGCACCGAGACCGGGCAGCAGCTTGCCATTGTGATACAGACCTCGGATGGGCATCTCATTGTGGTAGATGGCGGCATTAAGACCAATGCTCCTTATCTTGGCAATTTCATCAAATCGCATGGCGGTAAGGTGGATGCATGGCTACTGACACATCCTCATGTGGACCATGCCGGCGCCCTTGCCGTGATTCTGGAGCATCAGATGAATCCCTCTGTATATCAGAGCTATGCGGATTTTCAGATTGATAATCTCTATTACAGCTTTGCGCCAATGGATTTTTATCAGGCGCATGAGGACGGATATCGTATTCCGTTTATCCAGGAAATTACGGCAGACCTTGCGCAGTATACCTCTACGCAGGTGAAGGCGGTGCATGCCGACTCTCCGGCGGGTACGAGCTTTAATGTCGGGAATGTTAACATTCGCATTTTGAATCAGGCAATGCAGATCGATACGGATTCCGGAAACAATTCTTCTGTTACCTATATGATTACCATTAATGGTAAGAAATTACTGATCCTTGGAGATCTGCCGTATGAGGCGTCGCAGGTGCTGCTTCAGAAGTATGGCAGCGAGCTTAAGGCTGATATTGTTCAGATGGCGCATCATGGACAGCATGGCGCATCACAGGTGTTTTACCAGACGGTCGCGCCGGAGTATGCGCTCTGGCCGACACATCAGGCGCTCTGGACGGCTGTGACGGACTCCTATGACCCCAATCAGTCAGTTTATACGATTGCGCTCACAAAATACTGGATGGATCAGATCGGCGTTAAGAAAAACTTTGTCATGGCGGATGGAGACTGGATCCTGAAATAAAGGAAATTAAGCCTTTTGCAGGCTGTGTGTCGGATAGACAAACGATTTTAATTCGAGTATACTTTGAGGGTGACCTGTGAAGTATACTCGATTTTTTAATACATATTTAAATACATATTTTAATAAATTTTGGGAAATTCCGGAAAAACGGAAAATACCAGGTAAAGAGAGGATTTGGGCATGAAAAAAACTGCACTGGTAATCATGGCGGCGGGACTAGGATCTCGTTTTGGCGGCGGCATCAAGCAGCTTGCAAAGCTTGGACCAAGCGGTGAGATTATTATGGATTATTCCATTCACGATGCACTGGAAGCAGGTTTTGATAAGATTGTGTTTATTATCCGTAAGGATATTGAGGCGGATTTCCGCGAGATTATCGGCAACCGGATTGAGAAGCTTGCAAAGTGCGAGTATGCTTTCCAGGAGCTTGATAAGCTGCCAGAGGGGTATTCTGTACCGGAAGGGAGAAATAAACCCTGGGGCACTGCACATGCATTGATCCAGGTGCGGGATCTGATTGACTGTCCGTTTGCGGTTATCAATGCGGATGATTTTTACGGTAAAGAGGGCTTCCGCCTGATCCATGAGTATCTTGTCAATGAAATGGATGAGGATAAGCCGGTCTTTGATATGTGCATGGCAGGATATATTGTGGGCAACACGCTTTCGGATAACGGTTCGGTAAACCGTGGTGTCTGTGTCATGGGAGAGCATGGATATCTCCATGAGATTGATGAAACCTATGATATCATGCGGCAGCCGGATGGCAGACTGATGGGTAAGGATGCTAAGGATCAGCCTGTTGAGGTGGACGGCAATGCGATTGTTTCCATGAATATGTTTGGTCTGCCGAAGAGATTCCTGGATACACTTGTGGAAAACTTCCCGGCATGGCTGGATCAGCATGGTAAAGAAATGAAGTCAGAGTACCTGCTGCCGCAGGAAATTAGTCGTCTGATGCTGGAGGGCAAGGCAACGGTTAAGGTTTTAAAGGATCATGACCGCTGGTTTGGCGTAACCTATCAGGAGGATAAAGAGGCAGTGCAGAAGTCTCTGAGAGAGCTGGTGGATCAGGGCGTTTACCCGGAGAAGCTTTTTAACTGATGGAGTAGCTGACGGAGCATATGGCAGATAAAAACAGAGAAATCTTAAAACAGAAGCTGAAACAGCGGGTTGTGGATCCGAGAGATCTGGAGGAGGAGCCGGCCGGATCCTATCAGGGCGACGCAACATCCGGGTCCGGGAATCCACGGGGCAGAAAACGCTTCCTGATCATCCTTTTTGCAGCTCTGGTGCTTGCAATCCTAATAACCGGAGGCATTTTACTGACCCGCCGCCAGTTCGGAGGCTATGATGTTTCATGGACTACGGATTTTGCGGCTGCAAACGGCACGGTGGAATCAGACTATGAGAGCTATGAACCGTTTGGCAAGGGCATGATCAAGGTAACAAGAGACGGTGCCAGCTACATAGATGCCAGCGGCAAAACCATCTGGAATCAGTCTTATGAAATGAATACGCCGTATGTATCGGTCAACGGAGATTACTGCGCAATTGCGGATCAGACACGGACAACGATATATATTCTGAGTACCAGCGGACTTACCGGTCAGGCAGAAACCAGTCTTCCGATTACCAAGGTTTCGGTTTCCAGCGAGGGTGTTGTCTATGCACTGCTTGAGGATTCCAATGCAAGCTATATCACGGTCTTTACCCGGGAGGGAGCGGCACTGGATATTACGATCAAATCTGTATTGAGCGGTGATGGATATCCGGTGGACATTTCGGTATCTCCGGATGGTACGGAGGTCATTGCGTCCTTTGCCTATCTCACCAATGGTACACTCAACAATAAGATTATTTTCTATAATCTTGGTGAGGTTGGACAGAATGCCAGTACCAACCGTGTGGTTGGAGGTTTTACCGATGATTTTGCGGGACATCTGACCGGTAGAGTACATTTTTCCGATAATTCCAGCGCACAGGCATTTTATGACGGAGGAATTGCATTCTTTTCCACCAAGGTGCTCACTTCGCCGGAGCTTATTAAAAATGAAGCGATCTCGCAGACAATCCGGGCGATTGCGTATGACCATGATTATGTCGGACTCGTTACGGATAATGTGGGGACGGACAGTCAGGAGCCGTATCGTCTCATGCTGTATAAGACCAACGGAACAAAGCTTTTTGACAAGCCGGTCAGTTTTAATTTTGAACGTTTTGATATCAGCAATGGTCATATTTTACTTTACAATGACACATCGCTTGAGGTCTATGATAATAATGGAAATCTGAAATATCAGGGAAATCTGGATACGACGATCACAAGAGCAAGAGTTATGAGCGGCGGCGTTTTAGGACTTCATCTCCTGGTGGGAAGCGAAGGCAAGATGGAGAGTGTACGCCTGAAGTGAGTTAAAAATACGTCTGCCACGTATAGTGCATGTAACAGCAAGGGGGTTATATGATGAAACAGTATTGTGTGGGTATTGATGTCGGAGGAACTACCGTAAAATGCGGACTTTTTACTACGGATGGTTCTCTTAAGGATAAGTGGGAGGTTCCGACCCGCAAGGAGGAGGAAGGCCGCTTTATCCTGCCGGATGTTGCGGAGGCACTTAAAAAGAAGCTCGCGGAAACAAATCTCAGCATAGATGAGCTGGAGGGGATCGGCATTGGAGTTCCGGGACCTGTAGAGCCGGACGGCTATGTCCATACCTGCGTAAATCTCGGGTGGAAGGGACACTGGCCTGCAAAGGAGCTTTGCGAGCTTATGGATGGTAAGGTTCACTGCGCGGTAGGAAATGATGCCAATGTCGCTGCCCTGGGTGAGATGTGGCAGGGCGGCGGTAAGGGACATGATAATCTCCTGATGGTAACACTTGGAACCGGTGTCGGCGGTGGCTTGATCCTTGACGGACATGTTGTAGCCGGAGTGCACGGTGCCGGTGCGGAAATCGGTCACATTCATGTAAGAGATGGAGAGCAGGAGACCTGCAACTGCGGCGGTCATGGCTGTCTTGAGCAGGTCGCGTCTGCGACTGGCATTGTCCGGGAAGCCATGCGGAATCTTAAGTCATCCTCGGAAGCATCCGCCATGCGGGAGTTTGGAGATCAGCTCAGCGCCAAGGATGTCTGCGATTGTGCCAAGGCAGGTGATGCACTGGCAGTAAAGACGATCCGTACCTCGATGCGGTATCTTGGACTGGTGCTTGCAACCGTGTCTATGATCGCGGATCCTGAGCTTTATGTGATCGGCGGGGGAGTGTCCAGAGCCGGTCAGTATCTTATTGATCTTACAAAGCAGTATTATGAGGAGTATACTCCGCTTCTTAATAAAAAGGCAGAGATTGTACTGGCAACCCTAGGTAACGATGCAGGTATCTACGGCTCCGCACGACTTGTGCTTACCAGGTAAGACTTGCGGCAACCTAAGAGGCAGAAGAGATAAGACAGGAAGAAAGCCTGGATCGAACAGCGCTTACTCTGCGTCATATCTTGCCGGAGGCAGGGTAAAGGTAAACTCTGTACCGACATTTTGTGTGGAAACGCAGTCAATATTTTCCCCGTGGGCATTAATGATGGATTTTACAATGGAGAGCCCGAGTCCGGTGCCCTGCTTGTCTCTGCCCCGGGACAGATCGGTTTTATAGAAACGGTCCCAGATTTTACCGAGATCCTTCTTGGCAATTCCGATACCGCTGTCCTTTACTGTGATAAAAACCTTGGAGCCGCGGATTTCTGTACGGATCTGAATTTCCGTATCCGGATTGGAAAACTTTACGGCATTATCTACAAGATTGTAAAGCACCTGCTGGATCTTGGAGTAGTCGGCATAGACCATTTCTTTTTTATCGGAAAAGGTAAGCGCAAAGCTGAGCCCCTTTTTCTGACAGGTCATTTCAAAGCTTGCCAGGACATCCCGTATCATGCGGTTAATGTCAAAATTGGCGCGATTGAGGAAGCCCTTGCTGTCAATGGAGTCAAGTGAGAGCATGGAGTGTGTGAGCTTTGTAAGACGATCCGTTTCCGCAATCAGCCGGATCAGGTATTTCTCCTGCAGCTCCGGGGGAATGGTACCATCCAGAAAGGCCTCAAGATATCCCTTGATGGAGGTCAGCGGCGAACGGAAGTCATGGCTTACATTGGCAATAAACTGCCGCTGGTAGTCATCTGCCTTGGCAATTTCATCTGACATAAAATTCAGAGTTTCTGCAAGATATCCCATTTCATCGTGGGAGCTTGTTTCGATCTTGTATTTATAATCACCGGCGGCGTATTTGGTTGCGCCCTCGGTGATTTTTTTTAGCGGACGATAGACAATAAAGTAAAATACCAGGAGGATCAGGAGAGAGAGCGCAAACAGGATCAGTCCCGTGATATAGACAATGTTAAGGATCTGATACTGGGAGTTCAGGATATGTGTGATAGGCATATGGATCAATACATAGCCGCTGGTCGTATATCTCCTTGTGATCGGTGCCGACACCGTAAGTACCGGATCGGTAAACATGTCGTGATAGGTACCAGTCAGATAACGACGGTTCCCGGTCATAGTAGGATCAAAGTTCGGAATGACTTGATTTTTTTCTGCCTCTTGATTGGAATCGGAGATGATTTGCCCATTCCGGTCCACGAGCCAGATGTCGACATGGAGAAACTCGGAGACGGCTTTCATCTGCTCATTGATGATTTCCTCAGAGAGGGCAGCATTCTCATCATCCGAATATGTGGTGGAAATCAACGTGGCTTCGGAGTACAGGTTCTCTGCCTGCTCCCGGATCAGATAATTATAGGTGAGACGGGAGGAAAGAGTTGCAATTACGGTAAATGCCAATGCACCAAACAGGATATAGGTAAGCAGAAATTTAAGAAACAGAGATTTTTTCATAAAAGCCTCGTTTAGCCGACACGGAATTTATAGCCGATCCCCCAGACGGTCGCGATTTCCCACTCGCTGTTGCCGGGCAGCTTTTCCCTGAGACGTTTGACATGTACATCCACGGTTCTGGAATCTCCGGCAAATTCGTAGCCCCAGATATGATCCAGAAGCTGCTCCCGGGTAAAGACCTGGTTGGGTGAGCTTGCAAGAAAATAGAGAAGCTCCAGTTCCTTGGGAGGCATTTCCAGGGTTTTACCCTTATAGGAGACCGCATAGTTGGTTTTACTGATGATCAGATCGGTATACTCGATGTAATCACCGCTGCGCAGCATATCCCCGGAATCAGCGGATACAGTCCGGGCGGAGACATTGGCAGACTCCTGCTCAGGGGAAGCAGTGGTATAGCGGCGCAGCACGGCTTTGACTCTCGCGACAAGTTCTTTGGCATCAAAGGGCTTGATCATATAATCATCTGCCCCAAGCTCCAGTCCGAGCACCTTATCAAAGGTTTCTCCCTTGGCAGACAGCATGATGACGGGCACATTGGAGGTGGTCCGAAGTCTGCGGCAGACCTCGTAGCCATCGATTCCGGGCAGCATCAGATCCAGAATGATGAGATTGGGCTGATACTCGGGGAAGACCTTGAGCGCGGACTCTCCGTCCTCAACGATCCTGGTATCGTACATTTCCTTCATGAGATACAGGGAAATCAGCTCTGCGATGGAGCTGTCATCATCCACTATCAGAATTTTCTGTTTCTCAGCCAAAGTAAGCCTCCTTGCGGATCGGAATCGACCGAAATTTATTTCTTAAAAAATGCTATCGTAACACCGTCGGAGCCCTCGCCGTATTCTCCGAGACGGAAGGAATCTACGTACTTGTTCTTTTTAAGGACAGTGTGCACCATCTTTTTTAGGGCACCGGTTCCACGCCCATGGACAATCCGCACCTGTGGAAGACGCGCAAGATAGGCATCATCCAGGTACTTGGTAAGTTCCGGCAGTGCCTCGGAGGTGGTTTCTCCGATCAGATTGATTTCAGGAGAGATGCCCATAGCCTTGGACATGCCGATACTGCCGCGACCCTTGGTGCTGCCCTTTTTATGCTCGATCCCCGGGCCCGAAACGGACGGTTCATGTACCAGCTCCAGATCCCGGATGTTGACCTTGGTCCGGATGATGCCTGCAGTTACATAGAGATTGTCATTTTGATCCGGCAGTGTGGCAACCGTGGCATTGAGATGCATGGAGAGAACCTTGACGGTATCGCCGATCCGAATCTTTTTGGGACTGATTGGCTGTGCAGGTCCCTTGACCTTGTCACTGCCGCTGGAGAGGGATGCCTGTGTTTCTCTCAGCTTTTTATTGAGCTTACTTCGGGTCTTCTCGGCATCCATGGTGCTGGCGCTGTTCTGCTCCTGTTTCCTCAGCTCTTTTACGATGGAGTCCGCCGTTTCCTTGGCATCTGCCAGGATCTCGGCGGCTTCTTCACGAGCCTTTTGCAGGATCCGGTCCCGGCCCTTTTCCACGCCCTTGGAGCTTTCCCGGGCGCGCCGCTTGTATTCCTCGATTTCCGTCTTGTATTTCTCAATCTTCGCACGTTCACGCTCTACGGTCACGCGGCTCTCCTCGAGACTAGCGATGACATCCTCAAACTTGACATCCTCGGATTCCAGCCTGCTTTTGGCATCGTCAATGATAAACTGCGGCAGTCCGAGCTTCTGTGAGATTGCGAATGCATTGGACTTCCCGGGTACCCCGATGAGCAGGCGATAGGTCGGGCTCAGGGTATTGACATCAAACTCGCAGCTTGCATTCTCCACACCCTCCGTAGAGAGCGCATAGACCTTGATCTCGGCATAGTGCGTCGTCGCAATGGTGCGGGTCTGCATGTTATGCAGGAAATTAAGAATTGCCATGGCAAGGGCGGCACCCTCTGTGGGATCTGTACCGGCGCCGAGCTCATCAAAGAGGCAGAGGCTGTGCGCGTCCGCCTGACCCAGGATCCGGACTGTGTTGGTCATGTGCGCAGAGAAGGTAGAGAGACTCTGTTCAATCGACTGCTCGTCTCCGATGTCTGCAAAAATCTCATCGAACACTGCAAGCTCCGAGCCCTCAAAGGCAGGGATAAACAAGCCGGCCTGACCCATCAGCTGGAAAAGTCCGACGGTTTTAAGACATACGGTTTTACCGCCGGTGTTAGGTCCGGTAATTACCAGCATGGAAAATTCATCTCCGAGGTAGATGCTGATCGGCACAACCTTGGCGGGATCAATCAAAGGATGGCGGGCATCCTTGATGTTGATATAGTAGCGGTCGTTGAAGCCGGGCTTTGTGGCCTTGATGGAGTGAGCATACTTTGCTTTGGCAAATACAAAGTCAAGATGTGACAGCAGGCGGATATCCTCGGCAATCTGTTCCGTGGAGCCCATCAGCGAAGAGGAAAGAGTTTCCAGAACCTTCTCGATTTCCTTCTTTTCCTCTGCCTCCAGTTCCCGGATTTCGTTATTCATACGGACAATACTGATCGGCTCGATAAAAAGCGTAGAGCCGGTCGAGCTTTGATCATGTACCATGCCCGGGAAAGAGGATTTGTATTCTGCTTTCACCGGAAGACAATATCTGCCATCCCGCATGGTAATCACCGCCTCCTGCAGCATCGCGCGGGAGGCATTTAACGTTGCGTTTAGCTGTGAATGAATCCGCTCCTCCAGAACATGCATTTTGCGGCGCACGCTGTAGAGCCCGTCACTCGCATCATCCGCGACGGTATCCTCGGAAATGATGCATCGCGTGATTTCCCGGTTAATTGGAGTCAGAGGCTCAAGCGCATGGAAATATGAGCTCAGTGCATCCTCTGTGGATTCCGGTTCCTCGGAAGACACAGAAGCCTGGTTCTGCAGATTTTTGGTATAGTGCTGTACCTTGCGGATCTCGCGCGGCACTGGCTTCGGAGCTTTTTTGTCTTCATCGGTGTCTCTGCCGTATGCCTTGGCTCTTGCAGCGACCGTAAGGATTCCGCTGATTGCAAGCAGCTCCGGGATAGAGAGGGATGCCGCAATCTCAAGACGCTTGAGAGAATCCCGTACGTCTTTTACGCCGGAGAAGCTGATATTTCCATAGAGCCGGATCCGGTTAACCGCAGACTCGGTCTCGTCCTGATTTGTCCGGATTTCATTGATATCTGATGATGGCTCCAGGGCGCGGACCTCTTTTTTTCCTTCCTCGGAGCTTGCATAGTCTTCAAGCTTAAGGAGTATCTTATTGTATTCGAGAGTAATAAATGCTTTTTTATTCATAGAAAGAATTATACCAAATCGGAAGTGGGATTTCCATAGCGCATGTTTATCTGCCGGCTTTACCGGCTTAAGATGCCGGCAGGTAAGAGCAGCTAAAGTCCGCAAGGCTTTTTCTTGCGTGCCATACGGGTTCTGTATATAATACAGATTATGGCAGATAAAGATTTTATCAAAGAAAATATCGTCGGAAGGAAGCAGAGCTGGAGGAAGCGCGCAAGGCACTATGTCCGGGTGATTGTGTCTGCGCTGCTTTTTGGTGTGGTGAGCGCAGGGACTCTTGCGGTAAGCGAACCATGGATCTCTGCGCGGATTCATCCGACGGAGCCGGAAACGGTGGATCTTGAGCCGGAAACTACGGTTCCGGTGGAAACTACAGCTGTCCCTCAGGAGGCAGAAACCACGGCAAAAGAAACGGAGCCGATTGAGGAGGTTGTACGGTCGGAGATTGAGACCTATCCGTTTTCTGTCAATGCGGTAAGTGCTATGGTCTCGAGTCTCAAGCAGGTAGCCACCGAAGCGGAAAAATCTATCGTTGAGGTGACGAGCAGTGTCAGTCAGAAGGACTTTCTGGGACAGGACATCAAGGCGGAGAACAGCCGTGCCGGTGTGATTATCGCGATGACTGGGGATGAAATCCTGATCATGTGTCCGGGGCAGGATTTAAAGGAACAGGATACTGTAGAGGTTACGTGCCTCAGGGAAAGTGTGTATTCTGGACAGGTTAAGGCGCTGGATCACACGGACAATATCGCTATCATTTCTATACCGCTTTCTTCCGTTTCGGAAAAGGACCGCACAGAGCTTACCGGCATTCGCCTTGGCAGCTCGCATCTCCTGCAAAAGGGAGACCTTGTGATTTCCGTGGGCGCACCGGCAGGAGAGCTGTACTCGATGAGCTATGGCAATGTATCCAGCATAAACTATAATTATCCATATATTGATGGCACATTAGGGGAAATCCTTGCAGACCTTGACAGTGATGGTACAATGGGTACGTTTGTACTAAATACCTCCGGGGAGCTTGTCGGCTGGGTTTCCGGAAATTTTGGCAAAAGTCCGGAGCATTACTGCCATATTGCGGGCATTTCTGATTTTCTTGGTACAGTGGAGTCTCTCATCAATGGTGCAATGGTGCCGTATCTTGGACTTGATGTCCAGCAGATCACGGCAGAGATGCAGCAGCAGGGGATTCCCGCAGGGCTTTACATCCAGGAGGCGCGGACGGACTCGCCGGCATATGCGGCAGGAATCCAGAGTGGTGATATCCTTGTAAGAGTAGGAGACCGGGAGATTGGCTCGGCGTTGGATTTAAGCACTGCACTCAAGGGATTAAAGGTTGGAGACACGGTGACATTGTCGGTTTTACGTCAGAAAGGGACAGAATATACGGAGGTTGCATTCCCGTTAACGGTAGCAGCGAGGTGAGCGGTAAAATGGAGTTCAATGAGTTTTTTAAGCAAAGGAAAAATGAAATGAAATATATTGAAAATTTCCATGATGGACTGAGAGTAGCGGATGTCTATCTGGTAAAAACTAAAAATGCAGCGATGACCAAAAATGGCAAGGAATATCTCAATGTCACGCTGCAGGACCGGACCGGCTCGATTGATGCCAAGGTGTGGGAGCCGAACTCTCCGGGGATCAATGACTTTGATGTCCTTGACTATGTTTATGTAGAGGGAAATGTCACGGTCTACAATGGCACCAATCAGCTCAGTATTCAGCGCCTTACGGTAGCACATGAGGGCTCCTACGATCCTAAGGATTATCTGCCAGTGTCCGGAAGAGATATCAACGATATGAAAAAAGAGCTGGAGCAGGATATCAGAAGCATTCAGAATCCGTATTTAAAGGAGCTTTTGAACCGGATTTTTGTTCAGGATACCGAATTTTATAAGGAATTTTGTGTACATAGTGCCGCGAAGTCGGTGCATCACGGATATGTCGGTGGTCTCATGGAGCACAGTCTCTCTGTTGCGGCGATCTGTAATTATTTTGCGGAGCATTATCCGGATCTGAACCGGGATCTCCTGATGACGGCGGCGCTCTGCCATGATATCGGTAAGGTGCGGGAGCTGACGGCTTTTCCGAGAAATGATTACAGTGATGAAGGTCAGCTCATCGGTCATATTGTGATCGGCTATGAAATGGCAATGCAGACGGCAAAGGATATTCCGGGCTTCCCTGAGAAGCTTGCGGCAGAGCTTGGACACTGCATACTGGCACATCACGGAGAGCTTGAATACGGCTCGCCCAAGAAGCCCGCGCTGATGGAAGCTATGGCGCTTGCATTTGCCGACAATGTGGATGCCAAGCTGGAAACCATGCGGGAGGCGCTTAACGCAGCCGACAAAAATGGCAAGGTGAGTGAGAACAATGGATGGATCGGCTTTAACCGGCTGATTGACAGCAATCTGCGCAGAACTAGCCATGAAGAAAAATGATCAGTTTGAAGTAACGATAGAGGATATGTCGTCCGAAGGACTCGGAATCGGCAGACAGGATGGCTTTGTCTGGTTTATCAAGGATACCGTCGTTGGAGATCATGTACTCGCGGCGGCGACCAAGGTAAAAAAAACCTACGGCTTTGCGAGACTTGTCCGGGTGCTTACGGTAAGCCCGGACCGGGTGGAGCCGCCCTGCCCGATTGCGCGCCGCTGCGGCGGATGCCAGCTGCAGGAATTAAGCTATCCTGCACAGCTTCGGTTTAAATCGGAGAAGGTGTATAACAATCTTTTAAGGATCGGAGAGGTCGAGGAGGATGTTCTGCGGCGGGCTTTTGAGCCGATCATTGGCATGAAGCATCCATTGCGCTATCGAAATAAAGCGCAGTTTCCGATTGCGAGAGACCGGGATGGAAATATCATCGCAGGATTTTATGCAGGCAGAACCCACAGTGTAATCCGCTGTGAGGACTGCCTGCTTGGCGTACAGGAAAATAAAAGAATCCTTGAGATTATCCTTACATGGATTAAGACCTATGGTATCGAGCCGTATCACGAGGAGAGCGGCAGGGGGATTGTCCGGCACGTGCTGATCCGTAAGGGCTTTGCGTCCGGGGAGCTCATGGTGTGTCTTGTGATTAATCAGGACAAGCTTCCGCATCAGGAGGAGCTCATGCGCGCATTTCAGGAGGCTGGAGACATTCGCCTGCAGAGTCTGAGCTATAACATCAATAAAGAGCGTAGTAACGTCATCATGGGACGTGAGCTTGTGAATGTCTTTGGTCCGGGATACATCGAGGATTCCATCGGCAGTGTACGTTTCCGGATTTCACCGCTCGGCTTTTATCAGGTGAATCCTGTCCAGACGGCGGAGATGTATGGTGCTGCGCTGGAGTTTGCGGACCTGCATGGTACGGAAAATGTCTGGGACCTGTACTGCGGCATTGGTACGATTTCTCTTTTTATGAGTCAGAGGGCGCGGCATGTGTATGGCGTGGAAATTATCCCGGAGGCAATCGAGGATGCCCGGCAAAATGCAGAGTTAAATGGAATTTCCAATGCGGAGTTTTACGTTGGCGCTGCGGAGGAGGTGCTGCCGGAGTGGTATGCAAAGCATCCGGAGGAAAGGATCGATGTTGTCTGTGTGGATCCGCCCCGGAAGGGCTGCGATGAACGGGCGTTGGATACAATTGTTTCGATGGCACCGGAGCGGCTTGTTTATGTGAGCTGTGATTCTGCGACGCTGGCAAGAGATGTGAAATATCTGAGAGCACATGGGTATGAACTCAAGCGCGTCCGCCCTGTGGATAATTTTCCTATGACAGTACATGTTGAGACGGTAGTATTGATGTCAAAGGTCAAAGGGAAATAGGCGCGAAAACCCTTGATTTCAAGCACTTTTCGGCTTTAGGTAGTTTCGATCAGGTGGAGACGGTAATCGCTCTGCGGTAACTTATCTATGGCGGCTTGGCTCAAAAAGTGTGAGAGTGGAGTTGCCGGATTAGATGTCACATAGTTGAAGCTGTGGATTAGATGTCAGGGGTGTTGAGTGTTCGAGATAGATGTCAGAGGAGGTTTTGTATTTGTTTAATACTTATGATATACGATCTTCTGCAAATGCCTGTAAAACATTAGTAGGACTAAGCGGAGTCGACATTTCAACTTTGGAAAAATTTGTAGGGCATGAAAGTGAATACAGATATACAGATGATTTAGTGGAAGAGGTAATAAAAAGATTCGGACATCTTCCGAGAACATATCTTGGTTTTAATTTTGTGTATTTTCACGTAACCACGAGTGCAAACGAGTGTGAAGCTATAAAGAAATATGGAATCTTAGATTTAAAGCAAGCATACCTTTGTGTCGAATCAGAACTGAGAGTTTTTTTAGATCGGCACGGGATAATAATAAATATAGAGGACGCATTATTGACATATAAAGGGAAAGCCTTTGATATTTCTTATAATGCTGGCAATTGTCCCAGAACAGGTACACAGGAATATTTATGCTGGTTGATTGGAAGAAAGTTCTATTATGATTTTACAACTTGCGGATTTTTATCGGTATGGGAAAGAAGTCCTTATGGGGGTCAGGTTCATTGCCGCCCGGAAATACTATGGGATATTGACAACCTATTAAGATTAAAATTATCTGAGGAATGGGAGCAGTCGCATTTCCCATATGAAATAGTAGCTCAAGTAAATGGTTCCGATATTGTTTTTGGCGGGGACGATGATCAGAGCGATAATGACAAAGTAGTGATGTATTTAACGATGGCTTACGATACCGCCTTTGGAGAGCCATTTGAGCATATTCTTCTGATGAAAAACGGTATTCAGATTTCTCCAGATCGAATAATTGAAATAAAACCTTTAACATGTTGGAGGTAAAGCAAACAAGCATCTCAGATAATAAGTCTGTGATGCTTGCTCTTTTTATGATTCAATTTCGATTGCAAGCCCAGATTTGAGCCGGACGGTGAAGCGGTCATCATAAACGGTGATCTGTTGGATAAGCTTTCGGATGAGGCTTTCGTCGAATTCGGTGATTTCGGATTGCTGACTTCCGATGAAGTCCTGCAACTCGGCGATGCGTTTCTGTGTCTCCTCGCGGTTGCGGGTGTCTGCCTCGGCCTGTGCTTTCTGCTCACGCAGCGTAAAGATCTCATCGGCGATGGCATCGTAGTCCTGCTTGCTGTTGGCCTTTCGGATGAGCTCATTCTGCAGCTCGTCGAGCCTTGCCTGGATATCGTCCGGGCTCATCGTGTCGGCGGTTGTTATCGCTTTTGCGATGTTCTCCTGCATCTGCCGGACATGGAAATTATAAGGCAAAATGGAATCAAGTATCCTCTGCTGTGATTGTATTAGATGCAATGATAACTTTTATAAATGGTAAACCATCAATACCAAGCCTCCTTTGGAGAAGTCGAAAAACCTTAGATTTATTCGACTCCATTATCGCAAAGGCCAGCCAGGCACAACAGGGTACTGATGGTTTGCCGTTTATGTAATAGATATAAGGACTGGGTTATTACCCGTTTGATTTCGCTTTTTTCGCACAGAAGACCCCGCGCCGTTTTCCGGGGAAAAGGGTCGTAGAGATTTTGACCGCCCCTGCCAATGTATAAGTTCACAAACAGTCCATCCGGTTTGTATTGTAATTAGCAAGACAATGAATTACAATATAACTAACAGGAGGTGTAATCAAATGAAAGATTCAACAGTAAGCGCACGTGTTGAAGCCGATGTAAAAAATGAAGCAGAAGATATCTTGCAGAAGCTTGGAGTTCCTGTCTCTGTTGTCATCAATTCCCTGTACCGCCAGATCATTTATCGTCATGGCATTCCGTTCTCACTGACTGTTCCGTCAGAGCCAAGAACACTGGATGCAATGTCGGATGCTGAGCTTGACGCAAAACTTCAGCACAGCTATGCCCAATCGACTGCAGGTGAAGGCAGACCGCTCGGGGATGTGTTCGATGATCTGGAAAGGAGCCTTGGATAAGTGAACTCCTATGAAATCATCGTCACACCGGATGCGGAAGCAGACCTTTATGAGATTAAAGACTACATAGCGGAAACCCTGCTGGTACCTGATGTTGCCTTAAATTACATCCGAGTCATCCGCAAGGAGATGGAGAAGCTTTCCTACATGGCAGACAGCATTGCGCCGGAGGAACGTGAGCCGTGGCACTCCAGAGGCGTGCGTAAGATCAGCGCGAAGAACTTCTACATCTACTATCGCCCGGATAAAGTATCCGGAAGGGTCTATGTCCTGAATGTGATTTATGCAAAGCGTGATCAGCTTAAGGCCTTAAACAAAATGAATCTCTATGATTGACAAAAGGCACGTGGAAACCGTGGCTCTGCTAACAAGAACAAATTGAAAGAGGGTTGGAAAAGCCCGTATTTAAGCTATTTCTGCGGCATCCGTCTTTCTGAGAAGAGAGGCGGGTGCCGCGTTTTCTGTCCAAAAAAATGAGAATATTGCTCTGGCGTGACTGTGGAAAGGCTATAACCGCTGGAGTATACAAACAGAGGACGGTACAGACATTATGCTGTACCGTCCTCCCTCTATTAATCGGATCCTCTTATGCAGCGTAAAAAATCTGCAAAAACATGTAACATAAATATTGATATGTAGGACCGGCACTGCTATGATAAACATGTAATTACAGATATTATATGTTAGAGCGAAGCAAATTTAAGGAGGATTCTATTATGAAGATTGCGGTTGTAGCAGCAAACGGAAAAGCCGGTAAGCTGATTGTCGAAGAAGCTGTAAATCGTGGTATGGATGTTACGGCTATCGTCAGGGGAGAAAATAAGACTGTAGCGCCCAAGACTATTACAAAGGATCTTTTTGATCTTACCAGCGAAGATCTAAAAGGGTTTGAAGTTGTTGTGGATGCTTTTGGCAACTGGACGCCCGACGCCATTCACCTCATCCCGGAGGCCACCGTTCATATGGCTAAAGTGCTTTCCGGCAGCGATGCACGCCTGCTGGTCGTAGGTGGAGCAGGAAGTCTTTATGTTAATCCTGAGCATACCAAGACAGTTGTTGATGTGACACCATTCCCAGAAGCAGCTATGCCCGTTGTAAATGGTCATGGAAAAGCACTTGAGGAGCTTCGTAAGTTTGACGATGTGAACTGGACTTATGTCAGCCCTGCCGGAGATTTTCAGGCTGATGGCGAAAGAACCGGAAAGTACATTCTGGGCGGCGAGGAACTGGTTCTCAACAGCAAGGGCAAAAGCGTGATCTCCTATGCCGATTATGCGATTGCTATGGTCAATGAGATCGAATCCGGCAAACACATAAAAGAAAGAATTAGCGTTGTAAGTGAATAACGATTCTTGTTACCTGCATTGACTTTTCTCCTGTAATTTCATATATTACAAGATGGAGGCGATGCTATGCAAATCTCAAGTAAGTTCACAATAGGAGTCCATCTTCTTGCGGTTATAGATTATCTTGGCGAAGATGAAAAAGTGACCAGCAATATTCTGGCGAGCAGCATAGGCGTAAATCCCGTCATCGTCAGAAATGTCATGGGAAACCTCAAAGAAGGGGGACTTATAAGCATCAGTCAGGGCAAAAGCGGGATATCTTTAACAAAAACTCCTGATCAGATCACCTTCTATGATGTTTACAAGGCTGTAGACAGCGTAAAAGATGAAGGACTGTTTCACTTTCATGAGAATCCGAATCCGGAATGTCCGATAGGCAGAAATATTCATAAGGCGATGGATTCAAAATTGAAAAGAGTCCAGCGGTGCATGGAAGATGAAATGAGAAAGATTACCCTTGCTGATGTGATGACGGATATTCAAAATGAACTAAAGAATGAATAGTAAAATTGTCTCTAAGCCAACATGGTTTAGGGGCATTTTTGCGTATGCGGGATTACGTTTTGTACCAAACTTTAGCATAGAAGAGAACACATATTATTCACTGCTTAGGCAAGGGCATAAATTATTAGATAAAACGTATAAAGAGTACAGACTTCAGCTTATGGATACTTTAAAGCAATCTGATGATTACTTCTATTCTATAAGGACTCCTTTGTCTATAGCGACGAACGTGTACTATAATGTTGGAACCGATATATGTCATGGTGAATATTGTGGAAACACAATAAGATTTAGTGCTTGATATTTTGACAGCCTTCGTTATAATAAAAGTAGGGAATACCCTACTTTCGTGGAAGGAGGCGAACATTATGGAAGCAATATCAGATAAGAGCACTTTTACGGATGATGCTAAGGTAATGTCGAAAGGACAGGTGACAATACCCAAAGATGTCAGAGAGGTTCTGGGCGTTGGTAATGGGGATCGTGTGACATTTGTGGTTGATCATGGAAAGGTCACTGTTGTGAACTCAGCTGTTTTTGCAATGAAATACTTGCAGGATCAGCTTAAAGGTGAAGCGGAAAAGCTGGGGCTTGAATCGGAGCAGGACGTTAACGATCTGATGAAGTCTATCAGAGATGAGGATTGAGGATAAAGGTATTTATTGACAGCAACGTCCTGTTCTCAGCCGCACTTTTTCCCGGAAGCACACCTGCAAGAGCTCTTTACAAGGCACTAACAGAACCCAATGATGCGATTGTATGCGAGATTAATATTGATGAACTGAAGAAAGTATTTAAGAGGAAAATGCCGGAAAAGATATCCGTGCTAAATACATTTCTGTCTATGCTAATGACAGCAGTCACAATCGTAAAGGTTCCAGAATCAGAAATAGCAGATGAACAGAAAATCCGGGATGAAAAGGATCGTCCAATCTTCAGGGCGGCAGTTGCATCAGGCGCCGATGTGATTTTGACTGGAGATAAAGACTTTCTTGAGTCAGGAATTACAGATCCCCGAATTGTTTCTCCGGGAGAGTTTCTGAAATAAGGTAAAAATCGTGTTGAGCATCGGTGATGAGCCGGTGCTTTTTTCGTGCCAATTTTCAGGAGGTGATGAGCTATGGCAGATCGTATCAAGGGCATAACGATAGAGCCGGAAGGCAGATAAGGCAGACGAGGTTGCAAACGGTGGCATACGTGCTATGACAAAAGGCAAAGTCCTTAGCTATTATGGTAGATACACAAAGTGCATGAGCTTTCTGTGCAGGATAGTTCCAAGATCTGTAGCAAGAAAATATGCCGAAAAGATGAATAGTTGAGAAAAACAAGCACACTGTCATTTCTGCTTGTGCAGCGTAAAGATTTCATCGGCGATGGCATCGTAGTCCTGCTCGCTGTTGGCCTTTCGGATAAGCTCCTTCTGCAGCTCGTCGAGCCGTGCCTGGATACCGTCCGGGCTCATCGTGTCGGCGGTTGTTATCGCTTTTTTGCCGTCTCGGACTATCGGGACGGCTTTTCTGTTTTTCACGAATTCCAAACATGATATACTAAGTAACGAAATTGTGCTGACGAGAAATGAATATAATTGCTACTGATTTCAAAGCCACTTGGAAGAAGACAAGATACGTATTCCAAGATATAAATCATAATTTGAGAAGGTAAGTGAATGAGATACCACGATACAAGATACCATGGAGGAATGTGATAATGTCGAAAGATGAGTATTTGATGACCGATACGCCCCTTAAAGCGTTAACGGTTTTTGCAATGCCAATGATTCTTGGAAGTTTTTTTCAGCAAATATACAATATGGCCGACTCTATTATTGTCGGCCAGTTTGTTGGTTCTTCTGCACTTGCGGCTGTTGGTGCTTGTGCTGCACTGACCAATGTTTTTATTTGTGTGGCGCTTGGTGCTGGTGTGGGCGCAGGTGTGCTTGTGAGCCGTTGTTTCGGAGCCAGGGAGTATGGCAAAATGAAAACAATCGTGTCAACCTCCTTGATTAGCTTTTTACTTCTAAGTATAGTCCTTGGTGTTTTTGGCTTTTTCTTCGCTAACTCGATGATGAGTGGACTGCAAACCCCTGCCGACATACTGGATGATGCAGTACTGTATCTGCGGGTCTATTTTGTGGGCTTTCCGTTTCTGTTTATGTATAACATTCTTTCTACCATGTTCACCTCAATTGGCGAATCCAAAATTCCGCTGGGACTGCTGATTTTTTCGTCCATCCTGAATATTTTAATGGATCTTTGGATGGTAGCCGGACTAGGTCTCGGTGTGTTCGGTGCGGCTATTGCAACCCTGATTGCACAGGGAATTTCCGCAGTGTTTTCGTTTTTGATTTTCTTTGCACGGATGCAACAATATAAAAGCCCCTTTAACAGGTTTGAACGGCAGGAGCTGTATTCCATGCTTCGCATTGCGGTGCCGACGGTTTTACAGCAGTCCACAGTGTCCATCGGTATGATGATTGTGCAGGCAGTGGTAAATCCTTTCGGTACACAGGCACTCGCCGGGTATGCAGCAACGATGAGGGTGGAAAATGTTTTTTCATTGATCTTTGTATCCATCGGCAATGCGGTTTCACCGTATGTTTCCCAGAATCTTGGTGCAAAGAAAATTGATCGTATCAAAAAAGGCTACCATGCTGCACTGGTGCTGGATCTGTGCTTTGCGGCTATTGCGTTTGTGACCATTGAAGCGCTGCATACGCAGATCTCCTCACTGTTCTTAGGAAAAGACGGAACAGCGTTTGCCTATCAGGTGTCTGGTGATTATATGAGGTGGCTTGGTTACTTTTTCATCTTCATGGGTATCAAGATGGCAACCGATGGAGTTCTTCGCGGTCTCGGAATTATGCGTCCGTTCCTCGTTGCAAACATAGTGAATCTTGCGATTCGTCTATCCGTTGCCCTAATCTGTGCACCACGTTTCGGCATTGCCTTTGTCTGGCTTGCGGTACCGGTTGGCTGGCTTGCAAACTTTTTAATCTCCTATGTGGCTCTTAGGAGATCATGGCCGACTGATAAAATGGCATCCATTAGTTAACTTCCAGTTTGTTGATGCAGAGCAGAGAAGGCAAGTCAGGTCAAATAGTGCGAGGGTTGAGTTGCCACGATAGATGTCACTATGTTGAGTTGCCAGGTTAGATGTTGAGTAGTTGTGGCTGTGGGATAGATGTCAGAACGACAACTTGATATTTGTAGGGAAGGTATTTTAGATGGAATTGAAGACGATCGACCATAAACTTACTGTCTGTAAAGTGACTGAGGTATCGAATATTAACATGAATACTGATTTCTATTTTATTGGAAAGACGGATGAAGAATTATCGTTAGTATGTAAAACGGAGGATACGCCGCAAAACACGATTGAGCGTGATGATGGATGGAGAGGCTTCCGTATACAAGGCATTCTCGACTTTTCGTTGGTTGGTATTCTGTCAAAACTGTCCGGTATCCTCGCAGAGAATCAGATAGGGATTTTCGCTGTTTCAACATATAACACAGATTACATTCTTGTGAAAGAAGAAAACTTCGAGAGAGCGTTGGAAATATTGGCTTTCAAGGGGTACAAAATAGTATGAATTCCGGTCTGTATAATACACACCAAGCCAATAAAAATGAAGGAGCAGAGAGACTGGATCTGTTGATCTCTCTCTGGTCTTGTGCATTGAATCACTCAAAAACTCATTGCTGAATGCCGGCGTACCCATAGTGATGGGAGTATTCCGGTTTGTGAATGTTTCCGTGACAGCGTTGTTCAATTTCCCGTTTCGCAGGATCTTGTTGATGGTGGAGTCGTACCATTTTGTCTTGCCCGCGCCGGTGAGGATGCCGTTCTGCTCCAGTCCTTCGGCAATCTTCTTCATGGAGAGCCCTTCGAGGTACTCGCGGTAGATCCGCTTGACGACCTCCGTCTGTACCAGAGCTGTGGCTTCATTGCTTGTCGTGTTCTTCAGGGCGTCTATCTGTTTTCTAATCTTCTCTTCCGGTCCTGATGGAAGCCGTTATCATGGGAGTCACGATCGGTACCGGCATTATTGAGAGCCTGGTCGACGCAGCACTGATGGGAATTGCCAGTATCTGAAGCAGCATTACACGTGCTGCGCCTTACGTAGAACGGTCCTGAAGCCAAAACTTCGGGGCCGTTTTGCATTTAGGTAAAATTTGAAAATGAGTATTGACACGATGTCAGAATAGATGCATTATATATACTGACACGGAGTCAGAATAAAAATGGAGGAAATGTCATGCCAAAGGGATCACCGGAATTAACAGCTGCCAGGAAAGAAGAGATCATTAATGCCTGTGAACAGCTGTATCAGACGATGAGCTTTAAAGAGATCACACTGAAAGAGATCGGGAATGTGACTTCTTTTACAAGAACTTCTATTTACAACTATTTTCAGACAAAGGAAGAGATCTTTCTGGCGCTCTTTCAGAGGGAATACGACCGCTGGAACGAAGATCTGACCAACATACTGAATGAAAATGAGCAGTTGACGAAAAAGGAGCTTGCAGAACGCATCTCCCATTCTCTGGCGGGACGGCAGCAGCTTTTAAAGCTTCTCTCCATGAATAACTTTGATATGGAAGCCAACAGCCGGCAGGAGCTGCTGACGGCTTTTAAGCATTCTTATGGCCGTTCCATGCAGCTGATATCCATGGTGGTACAGAAGTTCTGCCCGGAGATGACTGTCTCGGATATTCAGAATTTCATCTATATCTTCTTCCCTTTCATGTTCGGCATTTATCCATATACAGAGGTTACGGAAAAGCAAAGGGCCGCCATGAAGGAGGCGGGGATTAACTACGTATATCAAAGCGCTTATGAACTCATCTACAGCTGCCTGACCCGACTGCTCGGTGCTTAAAGACGGCTGACGAGAAACAATTGAAATTAATAACAAAAAGGAGTATACAGCAATGGCAAATTTACCGAAAATCGCGCTTGGCGCATGGGCATGGGGAAACGACGGAACCTTTGGAAACAGTCTGACAGCAGACAGTCTGAATCTGAACGTCATCCGCATGTGGGAAAAGGAGATGAAATAAGATGAGCAAGAAAAATTATGAATATTTCGTGACAGGCGAAAAAGCTGGCAACTGCGGTAAGATGAACTGATCCGGGAGGAAAAAACAAAATGGCAAATAAAACATTAGTAGCGGTATTTTCCGCCAGTGGCGTAACAAAGAGGGTCGGTGAAGAGATCGCCAGGATCGCGGGTGCAGACTTTTATGAGATCGTCCCGGAGGAGATCTATACTTTGGCGGATCTGGACTGGATGAACAAGAAGAGCCGCAGCAGCATCGAGATGAACGATCCATCCGCAAGACCAGAGATCAATGGCAAAGTTGCCGATATGGCTTCCTACGATACCGTGATTGTGGGTTTCCCGATCTGGTGGGGCGTAGCGCCCAGGATCATCGATACCTTCCTGGAAAGCTATGATTTCTCCGGCAAGAAACTCATTCCCTTCTGCACGTCTGGCGGAAGCGGCGTAGGCAGAAGCGACACGGCCCTTCATAAGGATGTCAGCGGCGAGGTGAAGTGGGAAAAGGGCAGACAGATCAATCGGGCAAATGAGGCGGAGATCCGCCGTTGGCTTGACGAAGTTCTGTAAGAATACGAAATGGAGGTGAGCCTTTCAATGGCTGTAAAAGAGAAAAAAGTAGAACTGATCGAGCTCCTCTATGATCTGATCTATGTCTATGCCATTTCCAGGCTTACCATGCTGATCTAAGAACCGGCTTTACCTGACCAATTACATAAACCGCTGAAAGGGGAAGCATACGTATGAAATATACAAGACTTGGAAATAGTGACTTAAACGTATCCCGGATCTGCATGGGATGCATGGGATTCGGTGATTCCGGACGGGGCCAGCACAGCTGGACCATCGACGAGGAGCATACCAGAGAAATCATAAAGCGCGGGCTGGAGCTGGGCGTTAACTTTTATGACACAGCTATTGCTTATCAGAGCGGCACAAGTGAGCAGTACGTAGGACGTGCCCTGCGGGACTTTGCTAAGCGTGAAGATGTAGTTGTCGCTACCAAGTTTCTTCCAAGAACACAGGAAGAAATCGAAAATGGCGTCAGTGGTCAACAGCACATCGAAAACATGATCAACGCAAGCCTGCAGAATCTTGGAATGGACTATGTGGACCTCTATATCTATCACATGTGGGACTGGCAGACACCGATCGAAGACATCATGGATGGTCTGAACCGCATCGTGAAGGCGGGAAAAGCCAGATATATCGGCATCTCCAATTGTTTTGCCTGGCAGATCGCCAAGGCAAATGCCCTGGCGGAACAGGAAGGCTTTGCGAAGTTCGTCTCCATCCAGGGACATTACAACCTGATCTTCCGGGAGGAAGAGCGGGAAATGGTTCCCTACTGTAATGAAGAGAATATCGCACTGACCCCTTACAGTGCATTGGCAAGCGGCAGGCTCTCCAGAAAACCGGGTGAGGGTGGCACCAAACGCGCTGCGGAGGATGCCTACGCAAAATTCAAATATGACGCAACGGCGGCGCAGGATAATGTGATCATCTCCCGAGTCGCTGAACTGGCAGATAAACACGGCGTGACCATGACGGAAGTGTCGTTGGCCTGGCTGCTCACCAGGGTGACGTCCCCGGTTGTCGGAGCCACAAAGCCTCATCATATTGAAGGCGCGGCAAAGGCGGTGGAACTTACACTGACGCCGGAAGAGATCGTTTATCTGGAAGAACCTTATGTACCGCATCCGCTGGCTGGCGTTATGGCTCAGAACAAGCCGACCGCCGCAAAAGAAAAACATGTCTGGTCCACGGGTGATCAGAAGATCGGAAAGTGAGGAATACGTAAAATGGCTGAAAAGATTGTACAGATCGCAGGAAGAAACTAGCTGGGAGAATTTGCTCCGATGTTCGCGTGCTTGCCGCTCATTGAATTTCCTGCCATAATACGTTTCTTTTTTCAAAATGCCCCAGAATCCTTCCATCGGTCCGTTATCGATACAATGTGCAACACGAAACATGCTCTGCTTCATATGATGTTTTTTCAGACGCGTCGAAAACATAGCACTCATATACTGGAAACCGCGGTCTGAGTCTACAAAAAGGATCTGGTCCCGAAATACGATATTCCGGAGATTTGATCCGGCGGGCAGCACATGCTGCCCCCATACATCTGAAACAGGCCGAAAGGCCTTCTCACATTCACAAGCAGGGCAATTCAGAGTAAACTGCGAACACAGGTGCGAAACTTTAAAAAAATTTCAATTTCGGAAGTGACAGTATGAAATAAATTGAAAGACCAGAATATATGCAGCGGCTTCTTGATCTGATGTATATCCAGGTAAGTGACGATATATCGCGGCCGGAGACCTTTGAACGTGAGTATGATCCCCTGCTTAAGATCAAAGATGCGTATCCCAAGCTTATTCTGGCCAATACCAGGCATGAGACCTATGATTATGAAGGCATTAAAATCCATAATTTATCAGACTAGCTGCTGAAGATTGAATAAAGGCAGCATGAGAGTGATAGAATTAAGCAAATTGAAGATTTGGCAAGGAGAGATTACATATGAAATATGATGTGACTATCGATAAGGAATTGTTCAGCGTCTATCCGGAGATCAGACTTGGGATCTTACGATTCCATGCAAATGTGAAAGCGCCGGATGATCGTTTCTGGGATTATATGAATGCGGAAGTCCTGCCGCAGGTGAGAAGTTGCGTGGAAGGAAAAGAGTGGAGCGAGATTCCGGGCATAAAGGGCAGCCGTTCGGCTTATAAGGCTTTTGGCAGAAACCCGGGCCGCTATAGAGTTTCATCTGAAGCTTTGATTCGCAGAGTTCGCCGTGGGGATGAACTGTATCACATCAATTCTGTCGTCGATGTGAATAACCTGATCTCTGTGAAAAGCGGCCTGTCTGTCGGGTCATATGATCTCGGCCAGATTCATGGTGCGATCAAGCTGCGCAAAGCGGAACATGGCGAAGGCTATACAGGGATCGGCAAGGATTTTCTGGATATGGAGAACATGCTTGTGCTGGCGGATGATGAAGGAATCTTCGGGTCCTCCATGTCTGATTCTACGAGGGCGATGGTCACTGACTCTGCAACGGACATTCTTGTTTTAATCTACTGTTTTGAAAACAACATTGATCTCGACACACTGCTCTGTGATGCAGAAGATGCATTTGAAAGGTTTGCCGGAGCAGAGAATGCAGAACATTGGATTGTATAAAGTCGGATTTGTCGATCAGATATGAAAAACAAAAGAAAGGATAAGCAAAATGTATTCGCTTGATGATGGTAAGTTTCAAGTGGTTTATCTGAATAATCTGGAGATATATTGACAAGATGGGACATGCCCCAGTCTGCCAGTTTTGCATGGTGACGGTTCATGCTGGAAATCATCAGACTGCCGAGGAGTCCATCTGGCTTCTGCGTCTGCTGGAGATAGTTTTTGATCAAATCCATATGGTTATTTCCTTCCTGTCAGAAGGGCTGACCCTGTTAACATCAGTCTTCCTGCTTCCTTTCTGGTCATAAACAGACCATTTGTCGTATCCATCAATTCTACTTTTTCATAACCCATATCCTTCAGCTTCTTTACAAATGCCTGCATGTCACCATATTTGCCTTTGGTAAAGATGTCATGAATGGCAAAGGCTGCAATCGCAGATATGACCAATCCTTCTGGCATCCAGTTTTTATAATCAGGTTTCATCAGATCTCCTTTTCGCATATAAGAAAGCATGTAAATTCTTATCAGTTAGCACAAGCTAACTATATCATATTCACTGCAGAATACTCACAAAAAATCATGATTTTCCGGGGACGGCTGCAGAAGAATGCGGAGTATGCCCAGTACCGCGCGGAGCGAGAACGGATGAGGGATCTTGCCAATGCGAGAAGAAATGCAGAGATGATTTTGCAAGATGACGAATTTGCTAGGACAACTGAATTAATTTCAAAATAATGCTTGACTTGGAGTTAACTCCAAGGAGTATAGTCCAGTTACAGATGACAAAGTAAGAGGCAAACTGTAAAGAGGTTGATGACGATGACGATAAAAGAAGTTTGCGAAAAATTCAATCTTTCTCCGGACACGCTGCGCTACTATGAGCGCGCAGGTGTAATTCCGGAAGTCAGAAGAACGAAAGGCGGGATTCGAGACTATTCACAGGATGATGTCAACTGGGTTGAAAATGCCGTCTGTATGCGAGGTGCCGGAGTCCCCATCGAGATGCTCATTGAGTATGTGCGGCTGTTTCAGATGGGTGATGAAACGATTGAGGCAAGACGTGATCTTCTTTTGGAGGTTCGTAGTGAAATTCAGAAAAAACTGGATCAGTATCAGGAAACGATGAACCGGCTCAATTACAAGATTTCCCGGTATGAAGAAGCCGTGAAGACGGGTGTCCTCAGCTGGGATGACGAAGATATCAAGAAGGATTTTGAGGTATAGAGTCTCGAGGACATTCAAAAGATGACTGTAATGTAAGTGCCGATGAACCATTGATCGGTAAACAGAATGAAGGTCAGGGTATAACTTGAGCCAATACGTGTGATTTAAAGGAGAAAAGACATGCAGAATTTTGATTATTGCACACCGACAAGACTGATTTTTGGTCAGGGAGCTGTGGAAAAGCTTCCAGAGGTTATGGGCAAATATGGGAAAAGAATTCTTCTGACCTACGGCGGCGGAAGTATCAAGAAGATTGGCCTTTATGACAAGGTAAAGACACTTCTCAGTGATTTTGAAATTGTGGAACTGTCCGGCATTCAGCCAAATCCCAAGTATGATCCAAGTGTCCTTGACGGCGTAAGGCTTTGCAAGGAACATGATGTAGATGTGATCCTGTCGGTTGGCGGAGGCAGTGTACTCGACTGCTCGAAGGCAATCGCAGCCGGAGCAAAGTATGATGGGGATCCATGGGATCTGATTTCCTATAAGGTAAAGGCACAGTCAGCACTTCCGATTGTAGATATTATTACGCTTGCTGCTACGGGAAGTGAATATGATTGCGGCGGAGTAATTTCCAGAACTGAGACAAACGATAAGATTGGCTATGTGGATCCGCTTCTTTATCCTGCGGTTTCGTTCCTTGATCCGACGTATACATTTACGGTATCAAGAAAACAGACGGCTGCCGGCTGCGCGGATGCCATGAACCACATCATGGAACAGTATTTCTGCGAGGATTCCACACTTCTTAACGATGGATTTATGGAGGCGGCGCTTAAGAGCCTTATGGTAAATGCAAAGAAGTGTCTGGAGAATCCGGAAGACTATACGGCAAGGGCAGAAATGATGCTTGATTGCACCTATGGATGTAACGGGATCTATTCGCTTGGAAACAGTGCGTCCGGCTGGCCCTGCCACGGCATGGAGCATGCGCTTTCGGCATATTATGACATCACGCATGGGGAGGGACTTGCGATCATTACCCCGAGGTGGATGAAGCATATCCTTAACGAGAAGACTGTAGATCGGTTTGTCAAATACGGTGTCAATGTCTTTGGAATTGATCCGAACCTGGACCGGTTTGACATTGCAAATCGGGCGATTGAAGAAACGTACCAGTTCTTCGCATCGATCGGTATCCCGATGCATTTGCGGGAAGTGGGCATTGATGAGAGCCGTATTGATGAGATGGCACATCATGTAGCAGAGAATGAAGGACTTGAAAGTGCATGGGCGCCGCTTCAAGAGAAGGATATTGCAGACATTTTCAGAGCATCCTTATGAATGACAAAGAAAACTTACTGATGAGGCAGATCCTGATTAGAAGAAATTGAAGAGGAGAAACGAAAGTATGAGTGGGAAGATTGTACAGACGGCGGGAAGAGACAGACTGGGAGAATTTGCTCCGGAGTTTGCCCATTTCAATGATGATGTGTTGTTTGGAGAGAACTGGAATAATCCGGATCTTGATCTGAAAACCCGGTGCATTATCACAGTAGTTGCACTGGTGTCATCCGGTATTACAGATTCGTCACTGACGTATCATCTTCAAAATGCTAAGATGCATGGTGTGACGAAAAGTGAAATTGCCGCGATTTTGACGCATGTGGCTTTTTATGCGGGATGGCCGAAGGCATGGGCAGCGTTCAATCAGGCGAAGGAAGTCTGGAAAGAAGAAGCTCCTGCAGAGGCAACGGAGATGGAAAAATATCAGAAGTCCCTATTCTTCCCGATTGGTGAGCCCAATGATGCTTATGCCCGTTATTTTTCTGGCAGAAGTTTTCTGGCACCGGTTTCCGCTTCGCAGATCGGAATCTACAATGTTACTTTTGAGCCGGGCTGTCAGAACAACTGGCATATCCATCATGCCAAAAGCGGCGGTGGCCAGATTCTGATCTGTGTCGGCGGAAGAGGATGGTATCAGGAATGGGGCAAGGAACCGGTTGCGATGAAGCCGGGTGACTGCGTAAACATTCCTGTTGGCGTGAAGCATTGGCATGGCGCAGCAGAGGACAGCTGGTTCTCGCATCTGGCAATAGAAGTTCCGGGTGAAGAAACATCCACAGAGTGGCTGGAAGCATCGAAATAAGACGAGCAGGGCAATTGAGTTATACAAAAGTTTGAGTGATATCGGGTGACTGATATCACTCTTTTTGCCGTCTTATTAAAAAAACCGGATAGAAAGAATCCTTTGATATTGCTGAATTATCATAATCACAAGCAGAAAATAGAGAGGAATGGTGAAGGGCTCGAGATCATCGCTTCAAGATGCATGAAGCACATACTTGGTAAAAAACAATTGTTAGAACCGGATTCTTATGTAAGGTTCCCGGACGATGCAAAATTAACATCATTCGGGAACCTTGTTTTTTGTGCCTTGCGGGGGTTATTCAGCACGCATCAGTGAGGCTGTCTCATGACAGTGATCTGCTCGTTTCTGCCATTGACCTTATCACGGGAAAAATGAGAAATTTTACGTAATCCTGAGTGCTCGTATGCTGTAAGAACCAAAGTGATAATTGCGATCGTAATGATAGTTGTCATGATGTAACCTCCTGATTCAGTATTGATTTGCGATGTGTTTCGCATTTCTTTCTTACAGCTGAGATAATAATACAGATATATACATGAGTAAAATTCTTATTTATCCTGTTTATACATTCTGATATGGAATGTATAATGGATCTGCCCTGATATCATTGAAGCAGGCAAAATCTTTATTATATAGTTGATCAGGCGAATGTCTAAGAGCCGGATATCACCGTAATTAACAGCTTAAAGAAATAGAGTGGATTTTAAGGAACAAGGAGCTTTTGCATCGTGACAGAAAAAGATATAGAACTATTAACGGATCTTTCCAAAACCCACAACATTACAAGAACCGCGGAAAGGTTGTATACGACGCAGTCAGCACTAACGAAACGGGTACAAAGTCTTGAAGAAGAGCTAGGATGTCAGCTTTTTATCAGATCAAAGAAGGGCGTCCTGTTGACACCTGCAGCAGAGTCCATACTTCCCTATGTCCGGAAGATAGAGCAAAATATGGACCAGATCCGAAATATCGCTTCCTGCTCGGACGGAGAACTCGGCGGTACCTTGAGAGTAGGTGTTGCAGTTAATCATGCGAGATATAAACTGCCAGATCTTCTTGAGGCATTTATAGACCGCTTTCCAAAGGTGGATTTGCAAGTCATTGTGAAACGCAGTCCTGATCTTTATAAGGATCTTATTTCAGGTGACACAAATTTAGTTATTATACGTGGCGATTACCCATGGACGGAAGGAGATTTCCTGCTTTGCGAAGAAGCTGTATATCTTGTAAAAGGCAGTAAAATGAAAGCCCGGGATCTCAATGATGTACCTTTCATTGAGCGAACTTCTGATGTGAGCTTTGATGCGGATGTAAGCCGATGGATGCGTGAAAACCAAATAAGAAGACATTCGGGACTTCAGATTAACGATGTTGAAACCATTATAAATATGATAGAAAGAAACATCGGCTGGTCCATACTCCCGGAAATCTGTCTTTCGGATTTTGATGGCGCCAAAGAACCTTTGTCTTTTAAATCCGGTAATGCATTTATGAGACGGACGCACCTCCTGTACAGACCAGATTATATTAAACTCCCTCAGGTACAGGCTTTTATTGAAATGCTGAAGGAGATGCGGAAATGATAGGACCCATCTACGAAGGATCATTGTATTTTTTGTGTTGTTTAGCATTTTATGCTTTTGATGATACGGTTTATGATAAAATATAAATATCTATAAACTGAGGTATGTTGTGTATTATTACAGCAAAAAAAGCAAAAAACGGAATCGCCGCCTCCATTAAAAGGGACAAAGCGTTACAAAAAGCTCCAAAATAAAATAAAGCGTGACAAACTTAAGGCAGAACGGAGTAATGTTTATCATCTTTTAGAGGAACTGGAAGCAAAGCGAAAAAATTCTGAAACGAGGCTAAACAAATGACGGAAGAACAATACACACAGGCGGAGTCCTTTTGGACCCGTAAGGATGAAATAGAAAAGAAACTGGATGCAGATACATTGTATCAATGGATTGATGAATTTTTATCCTCCCATAAGGTTCTTGCACTGGCAACCGCAGCGGAGGATTTTGTGCGCTGCACACCGCTGGAATACAGTTGGCACGATGGCGCGCTTTGGATCTTTACTGAGGGCGGGCTCAAATTCAGAGCTCTTAGGAAAAACAAGCATGTCGCAGCTGCGGTGTTTGATGCGAATGCATCCTTCGGCGGACTAAAATCACTGCAGCTCGAAGGGACAGCGGAGCCTGTTGAGCTTTTCTCCGATGCATATCAAAAGGCAGCAGCATTTCGGAAGATTCCGTTGGAAGTTCTCAGGAAACTGGAAGAACCGATGTGGCTTCTTAAGATTGTGCCGACGGAAATTATATGCCTGAATTCGGACTTCAAAAAGGATGGTTACGGCAGCCGGCAGGAGTACTATAGTTATACTAAACAGCATGTAAAATCAAACGAGCTGGGATGAGTATATGGAGGTTTTGTGATGGGTATTTCATATGGAAAGCTTGTAATAATCGGGGCGGGAAATGTCGGATCAGCGGTATTGAATTCTGTCCTGCGCATGAATATTATTGATGATATTGTGGTGATCAACCGGAACAGAGACAGGGCGCTCGGTGAAGTGCTGGACGCCAGTCATACCACAGCATTTGCCTATAGCTCCAATGCCAGCATCCGGGTGGGTGATTACAGTGACTGTAAGGATGCGCATATTATTGTCATTACCGCAGGACCATCGATACTGCCGGGTAATCATGACCGCAATACTTTACTTAAGAAAAATGTGGAGGTCATGGACTCTGTGATGAAACAGATCACAACGTATACCAGAGAAGCTGTGATTATCATGATTTCAAACCCACTTGATGTACTGACATATTATTTCCAGAAGAAGTATGACTACCCGGCAAACAAAATTCTTGGCACAGGTACGCTCCTGGATACAGCCCGTTTTAATAAGATGCTGGGCGACCTCTGCGGCGTAGATGCCAAAAACGTCGTTGGCTTTGTGCTTGGCGAACATGGCTCAACCTCGTTTATCCCATGGAATACCGTGAATATTGTCGGCGTCCCATTTGACGATCTTACAGATAAATTTGGTCTGGCATCGCCTATTGATAAAGAAGCACTGCTCAGTGAAACCAAGAGCATCGGACCGCATATTGTAGATCTTAAAGGCTATACCAGTTCGGGCGTAGCGCTGGCTGCATGCCGTATCATCGGAGCTATCGTGCGGAACGAACACTGTATTGTTCCGGTATCGACAGTAATGAGAGGACAGTATGGGTATGACGATGTTGCTATGAGCCTCCCTTGCATTTTGTCCAAAACAGGAATTGACCGCATCATTGAGCTGCCGTTGGATGCAAAGGCGATGGATGATCTGCGCATCTCGCATGACCATTTGAGAGAGTTGATCGACTTGATTTGAGATCACATGTTTTTTAACAAGCCTTTTTTAGCTCGCCCTTAGAGTTTTGTATATGCGATTTCGACGGCGGACAGCTTTGGGCTGCAAATATTCGCATGAGGGAGGAATGGTGCGTATGATACTGATGAAGTGTTTTAAGTAGGAGTTGAGGTGATGCTATGGATAAAAAAGGCCTGCTCAGCATCGGGCAGATGGCGGAGCTCAATCATACGACCATTGCTACACTCCGATTGTATGACAAGGAGGGACTGCTTATTCCGACCTACACGGATCCGGAAACGGGATACAGGTACTATGACATCCGCAAAAATGCACGACTGGATCTGATTGCCTATATGAAAGAGCTTGGGATGAGTCTCGGAGAGATCCGTTCTGTCTTAAAAAGCGGGGATCTGACGAGGATCGAGAGCATTCTCGTAGAACGGGATGAGCAGATTTACAGAGAGATCCGGGACCTGAAAATGCAGCATAATGCAGTAAAGCGGGCGATTCATGCAATCGAGCGCTATCGCAAATCTCCGGACAAGGGTACGATCTCACTGGAATTTATCGAACGACGTTATATCTGTGGGATTCCCTGCGGCAAAAATTTTTATCAGGGCGATATTCAGGATTTTGAAGATTGTCTTACGGAGTTAAGGACATCGTTGATCGCAAAACAGATTCCGGAGATTCATACTTACAGTGTGGGTACATCGATCCGGGGTGAGGATTTTGCTGCAGGCAGGTTTCTTGCAGATCAGATTTTTATATTCGCGGATTATACACTTTATAAGGAACGTCAGGATGTGCAAATTGTGGACAGTGGCATGTATGCCTGTATCTACGCAGATAATTACGATGATGAACTCTTATATGCAGGTAGACTTTTAGACTATTGCAGAGAGCATCATTACCACATTTCCGGAAATTATTTTTGTGAAATTCTCTCTGAATTTAAAATATTTGATGAGGATCAGCGGGGAATGTTTCTGCGGCTGCAGGTTCCTATCGATTTTGTGCGAGTATAATGACTCAGAAATGCACTGATAAAAAAATATCAATTTCATCTTGACTCTCATCCGACAACAGACTTTATACTGATGCCATCAAAAGTAAGGAGGACGTGAAGCAATGCGTAAAGTAAAGGTTGTTCAGTATGGCTGTGGTAAGATGAGTAAGTATACTCTGCGTTATGCATATGAGCATGGGGCTGAGATTGTGGGCGCAATTGATGTTAACCCCAAGGTTGTTGGCATGGATGTCGGTGACTGGGCAGGCCTCGGACTCAAGACCGGAGTTATCATTTCAAGTCATGCTGATGAAGTACTGGATCATTGCGATGCAGATGTTGCAATTGTAACATTGTTTAGTTTTGTTAAAGATATCTATCCCATGGTTGAAAAGTGCATGAGCCGTGGGATTAATGTCATTACCACTTGTGAGGAGGCGATTTATCCTTGGACAACAGCGGCACCGGAGGTGAACCGGCTGGATAAGATTGCCAAGGAGCATAACTGCACGATTGCCGGTACCGGTATGCAGGATATTTTCTGGGTAAATATGGTTGCCATGGCAGCAGCAGGATGCACCAGCATTTCCAAGATCAAGGGTGCATACAGCTACAATGTTGATGAATATGGCATGGCACTTGCCAATGCGCATGGCTGCGATCTGACACCGGAAGAGTTTGAAAAGAAGATTGCACATCCGGAAGTTTTTGAGGCTTCCTACGCGTGGAACTCGGTAGAAGCGATCTGCAGCAAGCTGCATCTTACGATTCGGAGTATTGATCAGAAGCATGTGCCGATTACGCTTGATCATGATATTTACAGTGAAACACTTGGAAAGGACATCAAGGCGGGACACGTCATTGGCATGTCGGCAGTGGTAACGGCAGAGACTGCACAGGGAATTACCGTTGAGGAGGAAACCATAGGCAAGGTATATGCCCCGGAGGATGGCGATATGTGCGACTGGTGGATTACAGGTGAGCCGAATCTGGAATATCATGTGGTTAAACCGGCTACTGTTGAGCATACTTGTGCAACACTTGTAAACCGTATTCCGACGCTCATCAATGCGCCTGCCGGATATGTAACTGCTGATCAGCTGGATCCGGTTTCCTATATGCCATATCCGATGGAATTTTATGTAAAATAAGGTGATTCCACAACAACAAAAGTGCTGTATTAGTAAGATATGAAAACATACACTGCTATATGCAGATTGGTAGAAATAAAACATAGAAGTTTTAGAAGGGCTGCTCTGTATGGGGCACCCTTTTTTTATTGTAGCTTTGATTACGGTTGATGCATCCCAAATCAGAAATCTATGCTCTTAAATGCTGGATAAAAATTATCATAAATAAATCTATTAAAACCCGGGCGACCACCCAGAAGATGGCACAGTCCATGGTACTGGGACGTTTCGGACGGCTTGAAGATAAATTTTTTACACTGATACCCAAGGCACTTGCGTTTAAGCCAATCTCTGATATCAAGGAATTTGTCTATACCTCTCCGATGGACGGAACCAGCGGACCATTCATAGCGGGAGGATCCCTTCTTTAAAGAGCAGCGTACGTTGTTTAACGAGATGCTGAAGACGAATAAGAAGCTTGAGCAGGAGTGCATTGTGTAATATGACATAATGCACTCCTAATTTTTTATACAATACATCTAAGTAATATACAATATAATCTATTATTTAATAAAATAAATATAGATATGGAAAATGGTATCGGTTTCAAATTCAATTAGCATTTCTTATGAAGCGATTAGAAAAAGTGCAGAAAACCACATTAAATATTCACAAAATCCACATATAACATTTGTATAAAACGATAAATATGTGAAATATAGTTAAATTCCTTTTGACAAAACGGTTTCATAGATCTAAGATTAACATTGTCAAAAGGAGAGAGGTGGTGGGTGCAGATGATGAAGCAGAAAATCACAATTGATTCTGTAGCCGAGCGGGCTGGAGTATCCAAAACCACAATCTCCCGATATCTCAATGGACGATATGACATGCTTTCCGAGGATACGAGGGCTAAGATTGAAGCGGCTATAAAGGAACTTCATTACAGACCTAACCGGATTGCACAAAGCCTGAAAGGTGGTCAGTCCCGCCTGATCGGGTGTATCGCGAGTGATATCGGAAGTCCATTTACTTCGATCCTTGTTAAGGGAATCAACAGTGTAGCGACCAAAAAGGGATATGAAGTTTTTCTGGTGGATAGTGAGGATGATCCTGAAAAAGAAATGCGGGCATTTCACAATTTTCAGGAAAGCAGGATGGATGGAATCATCATCAACTCTACAGGAGTAAATGATGAGAAGCTTCTGGAATATGCAGAGGATATCCCGACGGTGTTTGTTGATCGTCCGCCAAGTATCAAAGAAAAAGTGGATACTGTTTGTACCAATAATTACAGTTCCACCAGAGAGTGCCTCAGGTATTTAAAACAGCTTGGATATAAAAGGATCGGCCTTTTTACACAGCCGATTGGCTGTAATACTGCAAGACAATTGAGACGTCAGGGATTTACGGATAGTCTCCGCGAGGATTTCGGACTTGAGGGAGACGATGCGGTTTTCTCCTACACGTCGAGCAGGGAGTGCCTGGAACATCTACGATATTTTGTGACGCACGAGCCGGAACTGCGGCCGGCAATCCTGGCAATTAATGGTGTTGCGCTGCTGGATGTGTTGCATGCCATTAAAAAGACCGGTATCCGGATTGGTAAGGAATGCGGTGTATGCGGGTTTGATGACTGGGGCTGGGCTGATCTCATTGATCCCGGAATTACAACAATTGCGCAGGACTCCTGGCAGGAGGGCGTAATCGCGGCAGAGATGATTCTTAAGAGGATCGAGGGAGGCAAAGATGAGCCGGTTGTATTCAGAGAATTAAAAAACCGGTTGGAAATCCGTGGATCAACGGTTTCCCAGGGATGATCATGGCTGGAATGTATGGCTGAATGAGATGCGTTGCGCATTGACGTCCGGTTATGCATCGATTGCAGCAGATCTTCTGTGAATATCGTATTGTAAACAACAGATGCTTATGGGTCGGCATAATGCCGGATATGAAATGACGATTTTTGCTGAACCTGGCAACTGTGAAATTATATTTCTAATTTATTTAGGGAGGCTTTTTATGAAACGTAAAGTGGTAGCAACCATGCTTGTAGCAGCAATGACAATGGGCCTTGCGGCATGTGGATCCTCTGCATCAAGTACAGCAACGACTGCAGCAGCTAAGGAAGAAACAACTGCAGCGGCTAAGGAAACTACAGCGGCAGCCGGAGAAACAACTGCGGCAGCAGGCGCTGAGAGCAAGGCAGCTGATACTAAGGCGGCAGCAGAGACCAATGCAGAGGGTGCGGTTACCGGTAGTAAGGAAGGTCAGACCGTCCTTAAGTGCTCCTTTAACCAGAGTGCGGACAACCCTGAGGCAGAGGCTGTAAGAGAGATGAGCGATGCGCTTTACGATGCTACAGAGGGCAGATATTCTATAGAGGTTTATCCTAACGAGCTTCTTGGAAATCAGCAGGACTCTCTTGCATCTGTAAGTGCAGGTGCGGTAGATATGGCTCTGGTTGCCAACTCACTTCTTGAGGGTGTTAATCCGGACTTCGCAGTTCTCGGTACACCGTATATGTTCGAAAACATTGACCAGCAGGAGGAGCTCTTTACTAACGGTAATGATGCCGTTAAGAAGCTGTACAGCACAACAGAGTCCAAGGGATTTAAGGTACTTGCAGCTTACTGCCTTGGACCTCGTAATATCTATACCAAAGATGGTCCTGTTACAAAGCCGGAGGATCTCAAGGGCAAGAAGATCCGTGTTATGCAGTCTGATACGATGATTGCAATGATGAAGGATCTTGGCGGTGTTGGTACACCGATGTCACAGGGCGATGTTTACTCCGCAATTCAGACCGGTACACTGGATGGTGCTGAAAACAACATCATTACCTATATGGATCTTAAGCAGAATGAGGTTGGTCCGTACTACTCCAAGACACAGCACCTGATGATCCCGGATGAGGTTATCATTTCCTCCACAGTGCTTAATACCATGAGTGCCGATGATCAGGCTGCACTTGAGAAGGTTGCTACAGATTCTGTTAAGACTGCTTACAGCCTCTGCGCAGATCTGCGTGACAAGTATGAGGAAGATGCCAAGGCTGCCGGCGTTACGATCACAGATGTGGATATTACTCCGTTTAAGGATGCATGCCAGGAGCTCATCGAGAAAAATGCCAACATGTCCGATGATACCAAGGCAGTGTATGCTGAGATCCAGAAGATTCAGAACAAGTAATCCTTGTATGATTTGCTAAGGACAGAAGATCAGAGTCTGATTCATTGAGTAAATGTGAATGAATGGGCCCGCGGGGAGCCCCGCGGGCCCATATTATAGCCAAAATGGCTGATGAGATAAGGAGGATCATGCAAGTGATTGCTATCAAAAGGGTTGTGGACAAGATCGTTGCATGGATTAATATTATCCTGCTGGGAATTATGGTTGTCCTCGTTACGTATCAGGTTATTGCAAGATATTTCTTTAATGCTCCGAGCACCATGGCGGAGACGCTTGCGCAGTATATGTTTGTGTGGATCATTATGTATGGATCCTCTTATACCTTTGGACTGAGAGAGCATCTGGAAATTTCCGTATTAAAAGACAAGCTGCCGCCAAAGGCAAGGTTTCTGGATGATATGCTGATTGACATTGTGCTGGTGCTTTTTGCACTGGGAGTCATGGGCTGCGGAGGATATGCACTTACAAAGCAGCAGATGGGTGTTACGGATGCAGCGCTTCAGATTCCTATGGGAGTCATCTACAGCGCGATCCCAATCAATGCAATCCTGATTCTTTTTTACGCGGTTTATCTGATCATGGATGATCATCGTCTTTTCCTGGAGCGCTCCAAACAGAAAGGGGGAAATGAATAATGTCACAAGCAGCATTAGCCGGCCTGGTCATGGTCGTTGTTATCGTTATAACGCTTGCGCTGGGATTCCCGATCGGACTTTCCATCGGAACCGGGTCTGCACTGGCCATCATGGTGATTCTGCCATTTGACCGTGCAATGATTACCGCAGGTATGAAAATGTTTACCGGAGCCAATTCGTTTTCGCTTCTTGCCATTCCGTTCTTTGTTCTGGCAGGAAATCTGATGAACAGTGGCGGTATCGCGAAACGTCTGATCGGCTGTGCGCAGATTCTTGCACATCGTCTGCCGGGATCTCTTGCACAGACCAATATTGTTGCCAACATGCTTTTTGGTGCGATTTCTGGTTCTGGTGTTGCCGCAGCTTCTGCTATGGGTTCCATCCTTGGACCGATGGAAAAGGAGGATGGCTACTCTAACGAATACAGTGCAGCTGTTAACATTGCATCCGGCCCGACCGGAATGATGATTCCACCTTCTAACATCGATATTGTTTATACCACTGTTGCTTCCGGCGTATCTGTAGCCGCGATGTTTATGGCAGGATACATTCCGGGCATTATGTGGGGCATTGGCTGTATGATTGTTGCGGGGTATCAGGCAAAGAAGAGAGGATATGTCTCCACGCAGCACATGACAGGAAAGGAAGTTGTAAAAACCCTCTGGGAAGGTATCCCCTCACTTCTGATGATCGTTATCGTCATCGGCGGTATTTTAAAGGGTGTGTTTACAGCAACGGAAGGCTCTGCCATTGCAGTAGTTTATGCGCTGGTGCTTTCTCTTATTTATAAGAATCTGAAGATTTCCATGCTGCCGAAGCTACTGCTTGACTCTGTAAAAACTACAGCAGTTATCGAGTTCCTTGTATGTGTATCCTCGATCATGTCCTTTGTTATGTCCTATGCCAAGATCCCGCAGATGATTTCCAGCGGTATCCTTGGCATCAGCAAGAGCCCGATCGTGATTCTGCTGATCATGAATGTGATTCTCTTACTGGTTGGTACCTTTATGGATCCGACACCGGCAGTCCTTATTTTTACACCGATTTTCCTGCCGATTGTGCAGACCTTCGGTATGAATGCCGTTCACTTCGGTATGATGATGGTTATGAACCTTTGCGTTGGTACGTTGACACCTCCGGTTGGAGCGATTCTTTTTGCAGGATGTCGTGTAGGCAATGTTTCGATTGAACAGGTTATAAAGACGCTGCTTCCATATTTCCTGGTGGTTATCATCTGTCTCATGTTAGTAACCTTTGTTCCGGCTTTGTCTCTTGCAATCCCGCAGGCACTTGGTTTGTGCTGATTACATGATACACGATCGGTACGTCCGATGGATACGATCCAATCCCGCGGGTCTTGCTTTAGCCGGGATTGGATCAATTGACAGTTAAAAGATTATAAGATGACAGAAGTAGGAGATAAGTGTTATGGATATTAGATATAGTGCCAATCCGGCAGATATCAAAAGATATACAACAGAAGAGCTGCGGAAGGAATTTCTGATCCAGGATCTGTATGAGCCGGACCAGGTTAAGGCAGTGTACTCCCATGTTGACCGTGCGGTTGTACTCGGTATTTTACCGGTGCACGAGGAAGTTCCGGTGGATAAGGGTATTGACATCCGGAAAAATTTTGGAACCAAATTTTTCTTTGAGCGCCGTGAGGCTGGCGTATTTAACCTTGGTGGTAAAGGCACAATCCGTGTGGATGATGAGACATATCCTATGGACTTTGAGGATTGCCTGTATATCACGATGGGAACCAAGAAGGTAACATTTGCATCAGAGGATCCGGAGAATCCTGCCAGATTTTATCTGGTATCGGCTCCGGCGCATAAGCCATGCAAGACAACATTCATCAGCTTTAAGGATGCTAAAAAGCGTCCATGCGGTGATGAAAAGACAGCCAATAAGCGTGTCATTAACCAGTTTATCCACCCGGATGTGTTGGAAACCTGCCAGCTTTGTATGGGTCTGACACAGCTTGCACCGGGCAGCGTATGGAACACCATGCCGGCACATACACATGAGCGTCGGATGGAGGTTTATACCTACTTCAATATCCCGGATAACAATGTGGTTTTCCATATGATGGGACAGGGACAGGAAACGAGACATATTGTCATGCATAATTTTGACGCGGTGATTTCTCCGTCCTGGTCGATCCATGCAGGATGCGGCACATCCAACTATACCTTTATCTGGGCAATGTGTGGTGAGAACAAAGAATTTGATGATATGGATGAAATACCAATCACAGAGATGCGTTGATGTTTCATTAGTCTAAAAGGAGCAGATAAGCAATGGATAAGGATATTTCAAAATTTAACTTTGAGCTTGCGCATGTAGGTATCAATGAGCCTGACGCCGAGGAAGCTAAAAAAACAGCAGAGCTGTTAACCAGGCTTTTTGGATTTAAACAGAGAGAGACTTCGGGATCAATTTTTTCCAATGAGCAGTTTGAAATCATGAAAATGCCGTTTTTAGGACGGCTTGGACATATTGCGATCCGGACAAGCTATATCGAGGAAGCCAAAAAGTATCTGGAGGAGCAGGGTGTGGAGTTTGATGAATCCACAGCTAAGTATGATGAGGCAGGAAAGCTTCGCATCATTTATTTTAAGGAAGATATTGCAGGGTTCAGATTTCATCTTACAGCCAGAAACTGAGCTGGCAGGGTGAAACGATATAATGCAGGATAGATATGGAGAGAGAAACTATGAATAAACGAGTCCTGACATTTGGGGAACCGATGGGCCTGTTTATCGCCGAGGAAGAAGCACCGGTTGAGGATGTTAAGCATTATACTATGTCGCTTGCCGGCGCAGAGTTTAATGTGGCTGTCGGGCTTACAAGACTAGGGTATCAGGTTGGATATCTCACAAAGCTCGGACATGATCCGTTTGGCAAGGCGATTGAAGCGGGCATGCGGCATGTCGGCATCGATACCTCGATGACGATTTACAGTGAGGATCATCAGACCGGTTTTATGCTGAAAAGCAAGACGGAAAAAGGAGATCCGGATACTTTTTACTTCCGTAAGAACTCTGCTGCTTCCACTATTTCGATACAAGATGTAGAAAAGATTGATCTAAGTCAATGGGATGCGCTGCATGCATCCGGTATCCTGCCGGCAACGAGTGATACGGCGCATGAGGCATCACGCTATCTTTTAAAGAAGTCAAAGGCAGCGGGCATCCCGATCTTTTTTGATCCGAATCTGCGTCCTGCCTTATGGAAGGATCAGGAAACCATGATTGCAGCAATTAATGAGCTCTGCTTTATGGCGGATTATGTTCTGCCCGGGATTAAGGAGGGCGAGATCCTCTGCGGCACCCGGAACCCGGATGAAATCGCGGACTTTTACTTATCTAAAGGTGTGAAATGTGTGGTTGTCAAGGTAGGCGCGGATGGAGCCATCGCTTATCAAGGCGGCAGGAAATACGCGGTTCTATCATATCAGCACGGACCGATTGTAGATACTGTAGGTGCCGGTGATGGATTTGCTGTCGGTGTAGAGAGTGGTCTGCTGGAGGGATTATCCCTTCCTGATGCAGTGCAGCGAGGCAATGCAATCGGTACGATTCAGATTATGAATGTCAGCGACAATGAGGGACTTCCGACTCGGGAGCAGCTCATGACTTTTATGAAAGACACACCGCTTGCTGTTCCGGAAGGAGTAAAAGCATGACTATTTTTGAAAAGCTTGCAAGTATAAAAATTATCCCAGTTATAAAAATTGATACGGTGGAACACGCAGTTCCGCTGGCTGAGGCATTGGTGGCAGGCGGATTGCCGGCAGCGGAAATTACATTCCGGAGTGATGCAGCGGAGGAGAGCATCCGGCGGATCACCGAGGAAGTGCCGGAGATGCTGGTGATCGCAGGAACAGTGCTGGATCCTGTGACAGCAGACAGAGCCGTAAGGGCAGGAGCCAAGGCCATTGTAAGTCCGGGTCTTAACCTTGAGACAGTCCGTTGGTGCAATCAGCATGGTATTCCTGTAATTCCCGGGACAGCAACACCGGGTGAGCTGGAAGCCTGCATGCGTGAGGGACTGAAGGTTGTGAAGGTATTTCCTGCGGAGGTACTGGGCGGTGTAGCATACTTGAAAGCACTTGCCGGACCTTATGCCTCCATGAAGGTTATGCCGACAGGTGGTGTCAAGCCGGGCAATGTCCGCGAATATCTGAAGCAGCCGAATCTGCTTTGCTGTGGCGGTACCTGGATTGTACCAGGGGACCTCTTAAAGGCAGGAGATTTCAAGGCGATCGAAAAGCTTGCAAGAGAAGCTGCTGAGATCCGGGATGAGATGGCATAATATTGCCTAATCAGATTTTGCTGTGATGATGAAAACTGCAGCAGTAAAAGTTTAGTAATGAAAATTGTGCATATACATAGTGCAGTAAGCAGGATATGTAAGTTGTTACATATCAGTAAGGAGACTATATGAGTGGAATTCTGGATAAATTCAGACTGGATGGTAAGGTTGCCTGGGTGACCGGCGCAAGCTATGGACTGGGACTTGCATATGCCACTGCATTTGCAGAGGCCGGTGCCAGAAAAATCATTTTTAATGATATCAATCAGGAGCTGGTAGACCGTGGTCTTAAGGCATATAGAGAGAGAAATATTGATGCTGATGGATATGTTTGTGATGTTACCAACGAGGAGCAGGTACAGAAGCTTGTAGAGGATGTTACTAAAAAATACGGTGGTATTGATATCCTTGTAAACAATGCAGGTATCATTAAGAGAATACCGATGATTGAGATGTCCAAGCAACAGTGGGATCAGGTGATTAGCGTGGATCTTACAGGCCCGTTTGTCTGCTCCAAGGCAGTTTTGCCACAGATGATCAAGAAAAATTCAGGCAAGATCATCAATGCCTGCTCCATGATGTCAGAGCTTGGCAGAGAAACGGTATCTGCTTATGCTGCAGCCAAGGGCGGACTCAAGATGCTTACTAAAAACATCTGCTCGGAGTATGGCAAATATAACATTCAGTGCAACGGTATCGGACCTGGATACATCGCAACACCGCAGACTGCACCGCTGAGAGAGAAGCAGCCGGACGGCTCCATGCATCCGTTTGATCGTTTCATCCGTTCCAAGACTCCTGCGGAAAGATGGGGTGAAACGGAGGATCTGGAAGGACTGGCTGTATTCCTTGCATCACCTGCTTCTGACTTTATCAATGGGCAGGTTGTGTATATCGATGGTGGTATCCTTGCCTATATCGGACAGGATCCATCCCAGCTGGATGAATCCAAGTTTAAGGATGAGGTTACCAAAGAGGATGTCAAGGTAAATGATCAGTAACATGCATGGTATACGGACCAGGGAGGTGCCAGGATGATATATGGCAATGTCAATGCTAAGGAAACGGAACACGCATATGATCCGCTGATTGTCCGTGCCATTGATTACTGCAGACATACTAAGGCAGAGGACATCCATGAAAGCAAGTTTATGCCGGAGGGAGAAGACTTTAAGGTCTTGTATTGTGAGAGAGTGACTGGACCAAAGTCGGAAAAGAAGGCGGAGGTTCACAGCCGCATGGTGGAAATCCAGTATTGCGCAGAAGGCAGACAGAGCATGGGTTATTATCCGGATCTGGGATGTTTTCCGGTGCTGGAAGATCACCTAAGTGAGGAACGGGATGTACGTTTTTATCAGAATACAGAGGACGCAGGAGAGATCATGCTGCCGCTGTATCCTGGTCAGTACTGTGTTTTCTTCCCTGAGGATGTCCATCGCCCCTGGTGCACTGCAGGCACAGGGCCAGAACCGATTAAGATGATCGTTATTCAGATTCCGCTTAGTAAATTGTCAAGATAAGGCGTTCTTAAACGGGAGCGTCAGAACAAGGAGAAAGTAAAAGGATATGAAAAATCCAAAGGAGCTTGGAGGCATTTACGCAGCAAGTATTACAGCCTATGAAAATAATGGTCAAGTATCCGCGCCGAGACTTCAGAAGGTGATGGAGCGAAATCTTAGAGAGGGCGCAGCCGGTTTTTTTATTGGCGGTAGCAGTGGCGAATGCTTTCTGCTTACAGAAAACGAGCGTATCCAGGTTTTTGAAGCGGCATCGGTATATCGAGGAAAAACAAATCTGATTGCGCATTGTGGGGCAATTGGCACGGATGAGGCAGTACGTTATGCTAAAAAAGCAATGGAACTTGGCTATGATTTTCCGGCAGCTACTGCACCGTTTTATTATGGATTTTCGCCAAAAGAAATCTGCAGCTATTATGATGCCATTGCAGAAGCAGCGGGAGTACCAGTATTGATCTACAATTTCCCTGGAAATACACATAAGGAATTTGATGTTTCCGATCCGAATTATGTTTCGCTTTTCAGGAGTGGAGCAATCCTTGGCGTGAAGCAAACCAATTATAATCTGTTTCAGATGGAACGGATTCTCAATATCAATCCGGATCTGATCGCATTTGACGGTTATGATGAAACCATGGTTGCAGGCAAGGCACTCGGTTGTATTGGCGCAATCGGCAGCACCTTTAATATGATGCTCCCGCATTATAAGAAAATCTGGGATTTCTATGATGCTGGCAACACCAAGGAGGCACTAAAGCTGCAGCATAAGGCTAATAATTGCATGGAAGCTATGTGTCGTGTGGGCTTGATTCCTGCTATCAAATATGAGCTCGGTAAAATGGGGGAGCCGGTAGGCGAGGCCCGGAAACCATTCTCACCATTGAGTGATGAACAGAAAAAATATGTTGATGAAGTACTGAGCCGGAATCTGATTGTTTAAGATCAGCTCAAATAAAACTACTTAAGCCAGAAAAAAGCATGTGAGCATTTTGCCCGCATGCTTTTTCTGGCTTGATCACGGCTCTCGCTGCTTTTGTTTTTGCATTCTGAGAAATGCTGCAGCGCAAGAGACCAGAAACCTCCCGTTATATGGGCGTTGTTTTTATGAGATGATTATCTATGCAGGACAGGCAGTTTATATAGAGGAGGTAGTCCGGATTTAGGATACCGGGCAATACTTTTACAGGTGTCACTGCTCTGACCGGCGGCTGCGATGACATCTTTTTTTCTCTTCGTACATAGCCGTATCCGCCTTGGCGAGCAGAGGATCCGGGTTTGTAACGGGGCCATAGTGCACATAATATCCGAGCGCTATGTCAATGCCAGAGCTTAGGGTAAGAGCATGGAGTTTATGCACAAGATCCTTAACACCACTTATGTCCATCCCCTCCTGGATCAGCAGAAATTCATCACCACCAGTACGGAAGGTATGATCTCTATCGGTACAATTCATCAGGATCTCTGCGGTTCGCTGGATCAGCATATCTCCGGCATGATGCCCTAAGGTGTCATTGGTGGATTTTAAGTTGTTAATATCACCGGCAAGAAGCGTGAGATATCCTGTACCCTTATAGGAGGCAATGAAATGCTCCAAGCCTCTCCGGTTTAATGCACCGGTAAGTGGATCCCGGACACTTTGCTCCTCCATGTGCTGCATGGTATTCCGGTTCCGAATCATGATGGACAGAAAGCTTATAAGAGTTGAGAGTACCTGGCTTGCAGTCTGGAAGGTTTCATCGGATGAGTTGATCACCATGGTAAAGCCCATGAGCTGCCTTGCCATCATAAGCTGACCGGATACTATATTTTTAACGTTTTCAATCGGCAGATGAAGCGTAGGATTATCACGGATAAATTCTGGATAATTTGGAATCCTTGCTACCTGCTGCAGTTGAAAGAGTGCATAGAGCGGCTGCACATCCTCATGACGGAGGTTGGTCAGTGCAGGCTTCAGCGGAGCAAGCTGCTCCTGATGCCATTCGTAAGTGCAGTAAACAGAGCCGTCGTTTCTCCGCTCAAAAATCAGGAGTCTCTCAGATTTCAGACTTTCGGCAATTTTGGCTATCGTTTTTTGGATACCTGTGGACGGGTCAGGTTCTGACATTCCCATCATGATAGCATCATTGGCGTTGGACTCATAAAAAAGAAGGTTGTCATTGTCAGACTGGTCTGTTTCTGATGCTGTCTCTGAAGGAACGGATAGGCCATAGCTTTTAAGAAATTCCGGTAGAAGCCAGCCACGATTTGGGTGGCGCTCCCATAGATCCTCCTGTTCCGCCAGCAGGATGTCTTTGGACGATGTTTTCATTAGAACTAATGCACGGAAGACTGTCCAGCGACAGGATCCATCCTCTCTTTTTACCCTGAAAAGATCTGCAGCTTCTGCACTTCCGGATTTTTCTGCCATCAAGTAGAGATGATCCGGATTAATAAATGCCAGAAAGCGTTTCACATCTGCAGTATGCACAAGCTCTTCCGCATATATACGGAAGGATTCTGAAATACCATGAAATACGGTGCCTGGCTTTACTTTAGGATGCACACAGTCCAGTACTTCAATCTGATCCTCCTGCATATTGAGATAATAGAGTCCGTCATACAGAAGCTCAAGATTACGGAACACAGAGTCCAGCTTCCTGGCGGGACCAAGCATATCGATGGAGCTTAAATTGGTGAGAGATGCTTTGCCCAGCCAGTGATCCCTGGAACCTGCAATCTTGATCATGGAAACCTGTAGGTACTGTCCGCTGTCTACATAGGTCAGGCTGCCGGAGGTGTTGGTATAGACCTGTTTCATAAATTCCTGAAATCTGCTTCTGGTTGGGTAACTCGGCAGATCAAGATAGCGGTTGGATGAATCCAGGTCCTGTGTATGTACAGAATTGAGTGCTTTAAGATAAGCGGTGTTTGCAGTCAGTAGACGGATCCTGTCCGGAGTATATTCGGCGATTGCTACCGGACTATCACAAGCGACATTGACCAGCTCTGCTGTTTTCATCATATCCCGGTCTTCTGAGGTCTCCATCTGGAGGCCTTTGGCATTGCTGTCAGCCAGAGCACTACTGTAAGGCAGAGGATGTCCATAGTAATATCCCTGGATCATGCCGCAGCCAATGAATTTCAGAAATTGATACTGTTCTTTGTTTTCCACACCTTCTGCAAGTGTATGCATCCCAAGAGATTTAGCCATGGTTACGACACTGGTGATGATTTTCCGGCTCTTTTGGTCAAAGTTCTGAAAAAATCCCATATCGATTTTTAATACATCAAAGTTGTAATTATGCAGCGCGTTGAGCGAGGCATATTCGCTGCCAAAATCATCCAGCCAGACCTCATACCCTGCGTTATGAAATTTGCTGATGATACGTTTAAGATTCTGACGGTTCCATACCATGACAGATTCTGTGATTTCAACATGGAAGTAGCTGCGGGGAAGATCGTATTTTTTTACAGTCTGCTCCAGAACCTTGAGAGGATCCATCAGGATGAAATCCAGCTTGGACAGATTAAAGGAGACAGGTACCACGGGCAGTCCGGCAGAGAGACGTTCGCGGAACATGCGGCCGACCTCTGAGATAATATAAGTATCCAAACGGTCAATCAGTCTGGAGCTTTCCAGCACGGGGATAAAGATATCAGGGCAAAGTGTACCGTTTTCCGGATCCTCCCAGCGTGCCAATGCTTCAAAGCCGCAGAGTTCCTCCGACAGCGTGCGGACAACAGGTTGATAGTACACCTTGATATAGCCTTTTCTTAATGCTTCGTCAATGTGCTTTATGACATAGAGATGATTATCAATCTGTTCTCCCATGGCATCTGTATAGATCGCGCAGCATTGCGTAACATCTGTTTTAATGGAATTGTAGGCAATTTTAGCCATATCAAAGCTGTTGATCAGCCACTGACGACTTGCATTTTCTGCAACATATACGATGCCGCATTTTAAAAGAATGTTTCTGTCGTTGATCCTGTCGTTGATTTTTTCGCAGACGGATTCCACCCTCTCGATAAGATCATCCTTTTTGAGCAGCGCCGCAAAACAGTCGGCAGTAAGATGCCCGATTGCCTGTCCGGGGAACGCTTTCAGCAGAGTATCCGCAATCTGGCGGAGGAGATGGTCGCCGGCGTGTATTCCGAAGCTTCTGTTGTATTCGCGGAAGTTTGTGACGTCAAAGTATACCGGACAGTATTGCGACAAAATGTGTTGCTGCCGGTTCTGATCTGATATTTCCAGGGCTTTTTTAAAGAAATCATTTCTGCCGAGAAGTCCGGTCAGCCCATCTGCTTGAAACGCATGTGAAAGCATTTCGGAAGATAGGACCTGCAGTATAAATACCTGATGACCATCCAACCCGGAGTGAGTCAAGAAAGCCTCTGCCATACGGAAATGACCTGCGAGAGTGCGGTATGTATAAGTGAAGGACGATGTAGTTTGCACTTCTCCCAAAATGCCGGAAAGGGAAGAGGCAGAAGATTCTTCTTCGATCCTCATGCCCTGAAAGTGTCCGCCGGTTAGATGCATAAAGCTGGACTCATCTGGGCAATCATATAACTGCAATAGTTTTGCATTGGCAAAAAGAATTCTTTCCTGTGGGTCCACAGATAAAAAGCAGATTCCAAAATCTAATTTGTCGTAAAAAGTGTGATATTGCTGAGTATTAAACATAGAATTATTTATCCGGACTTACAGTCTGTGAAATCTTTTCCAAAATCAGAAAGGATGGAATTAAAGCAAGTTGGAGATATTTTACTTTAGAATTTTTAATCCTGCAAGATGGTATGCAATATCAGAATGTCAGCTTGAAAGATTGGAATTGATATTTTACGCATAGCTTTAAAGCGGGGTGATGAAATAGAGACATAAATGTGCTATAATTTTTATATTCATTCAGACATTCAGAGCTTGGATATTAGTTAAGCATGTGCACGGATTCTGAAATATTCTATATTGGAAAAGGTTCAGAACATGAAACTAACAATTTATGATATAGCTGAAAAAGCCGGAGTTTCCCCGGCTACCGTTTCCCGGGTAATCAACAAAAAGGGAAATGTAGGAGCTGCTACCCGCAAAAGGGTGGAAGATATCATTGCGGAGGAAAATTATGTTCCGAATGCAACCGCGCAAAATTTAAGCAACGGTTCCTCACATCTACTTGTGTTCATTGTTCCGGATATTGAAAATCCGTTTTTTGGCAAGATTCTGCATGGCATTACAGAACGTGCAGAGGAAATGGGCTATAGTGTGCTGCTTTATGGTACGGATGGAGATCTGGATAAGGAGCATCAGATTCTGCATACACTCAGGACCGATATGATTGAGGGAGTTTTTATTTCGATCGCAAAGGATGATGATCAGGTTTCTATCAGGACACTGGAACGCCTCAAATCCGGCGGCATTCCGGTCGTTCTTGTTGACAGGGACATCGAGAATACGATTTTTGATGGTATTTTCTCAGATGATCAGCAGGGAGCATATGATGCGGTGCAGTGTCTGATCAAGGAGGGACATCGAAATATCGGGATTATTACCGGGCCAGAGCATTCTCTTCCAAGCAAGTCGCGGCTTACCGGATATCGAATGGCACTCGAGGACGAAAATATACCCTATCGCATGGAGTATGTTGTGGATGGCAATTTCCGAATTGAAGAGTCTTATCGTGCTACGGAACAACTTATAAATTTAAAGATTCCGCCATCTGCGATTTTTACCTGCAATAATCTGAGTACTCTTGGGTGCCTGCATTATCTGACGTCACATGGATATACAGTTGGTAAGGATATTTCCTTAATTTCGTTTGATGAAATCCCTGAGCTTACGTATGGTGGAGTTCGTCTTACTTCTGTTGATCGTCCGATTGTGGAGATGGGATATGAGGCTATGAATATCATGTACCGTCGGCTGACGGAAAATCAAGGTACGACAGCCAATACTATCAGCTGGTATGACAAAATTGTGCAACGGAGCTTCGTTAAAACTAAAATCGTCCTAAGGGGATCTGAGAAGTTGAATCCTAAGGAATCTAAGGACAAAAAACTATAGTTAATGAAGTATATGATGTGTAGAATTTAACAAATGAAACCCGAAATTTATAAAGGGACTGCTGTGTAGATGCAGCAGTCCCTTTATAAGTGGTTATAAGTTGCTGATTGGGACCGGACCCTTTACTCGTTCAAGTTTTCGGATCCGGAGAAATTAGAAACAAATGAAATCTGGAGTTCGTCTGCTATGAGGACAGATTCAATGAGGCTTCCTGATATTGGATTATTTTATAATTGCAACACCGTTGGATGCGCCGAGTCTGTCTGCACCGGCAGCAACAAGCTGCTCGGCAAACTCTCTTGTATGGATGCCACCACTGGCTTTTACGAGCATACGGTCTCCCACAGTTTTTTTCATTAATGCAACATCCGGCACAGTCGCGCCACCCTTGGAAAAACCGGTGGAGGTTTTTACAAATCTGGCGCCTGCCTGCTCGGAGAGCTCGCATGCTTTGACTTTCTCATCGTCAGTGAGCAGGCAGCATTCAATTATGACTTTAACGATGGCTGGTTTTGCAGCGTCCACAACAGCCTTAATGTCCTCCAGGACAAGCTGATAGTTTTTATCCTTCATGGCGCCGATATTCATAACCATATCCACTTCTCCTGCACCATCCTCTACGGCACATTTTGCTTCATAAGCTTTGGCACGGGTTACCATAGCACCCAGCGGAAAGCCGACAACACAGCAGGTGGTAATGCCGGTGCCCTTAAGCTCCTCCGCTACAAGCTTTGCGTGGCAGGAGTTTACGCAGATGGAGTGAAACTTATATTTTTTTGCCTCATCGCAGTACCGTTTGATGGTTTCCGTTGTTGCATCTGCCTGCAGCATGGTGTGGTCAATCTTATCGGCTAATTCTTCTACTGTCATAATGGTATATAAGCTGATCTGAGAAGCAAAATCAGCTGACTCCTTTCTCCTATATTAACATTTTAATTTTTCATTCAGTTACATTCATTCCGTGGCATTCATTCAGATCAGATAGTGTGAGCATATATTTCAGATCTTTGAAAGGATGGCTTCTACAAGCTGATTCCCTTTACAGGATTTGCATAAGACGGGACAGCTTCATCCTTTGGCACGGATCGTTTATTTATTAATCAGATAAACTATAACACTGAAACATAAAATAGTAAAGCGGTTGCAGAATATACGTAAATAATTTCATCTTTGCTGATACATAATCAGGTAGATAATAGGTTAAAATTACCAATAAAGTATTGATTAATACTGATAAAATCATAAATATATATAATTTTTCCATTGACTTTAAAATTTACTAGTGCTAGCATATGAAACAGAAAAGGAAACCGGTATCACAAATCGGAGGTAAAATACATGGGTAAAACAGCGGTATTTGGCAGCTTTGTTGTGGATTTGATGGCGAGAAGCCCGCATCTTCCGGTGCCGAAAGAGACTGTGAAGGGCTCAATGTTCCGCATGGGACCAGGTGGCAAAGGCTTTAACCAATGTGTTGCAGCACATAAGGCAGGTGCTGATGTTATTATGATGACTAAGCTTGGCAGAGATACCTTTGCCAATGTGGCACTGGATACTATGACAGAACTTGGTATGCCAAAAGATCATCTTTTCTATAGCGATGAAACGGGGACGGGAATTGCGCTGATTCTTGTAGATGAAGGCACAAGTGAAAATGAGATCATTATTGTTCCGGGAGCCTGTGGAACAATCACTGCGGCAGAAGTTGAGAGTGTGGAAAGCGTCATTAAAGACTGTGAGTATGTGCTTCTGCAGCTGGAGATCAATCAGGATGCCAATGAGATGGTCGCGGAGCTTTGCAGGAAACATGGTGTCAAGATGATTGTTAATACTGCACCATATTCGCCGGTAAGTGATGCGTTTCTGTCTAAGGCATGGATGGTGACTCCCAATGAAATTGAGGCGGAGGAGCTTACGGGTGTAAAGGTTACAGATTTGGATTCTGCCAAGGCTGCTGCACAAGTATTTTATAAAAAAGGCGTGCAGAAGGTAATTATTACATTGGGTGGCAAGGGAGTGTTTGTTTCATCAGATGGCAGAGAGGAAATTGTTCCGGCAAATCACGTTCAGGTAGTTGATACGACAGGAGCAGGAGATGCGTTTAACGGAGGTTTACTGTGCGCACTTGCAGAAGGTAAGGATATCTGGGAAGCAACGAGATTTGCTCAGGCACTTGCGGCACTGTCGGTACAAAAGATCGGAACGACTCCGTCTATGCCGACAAGAGCGGAGATTGATGCATTTTTAAAAAATTAAGTAACGAAATAAACGGATCATTAAAACATATTGGAGGTAAGAAAAATGTTAAAAGGAATTCCTGACAGAATCGGATCAGATCTTTTAAAAGCACTGGCAGATATGGGGCACGGAGACATTCTCATTATTGCAGATCACTATTATCCTCCTAAGACAAAAACACCAAATGGGATAAGCCTGCAGTGCAAGGGCAATACTGCCGCAGAGATGGTGGACGCGATTCTGCAGCTTATGCCTCTGGATGACAGATATTGTGAGCATCCGGTGGAATATATGGTACCAGATAAGGATTCCGGAGTTGTTGTTGAGCACTCTGAGGCCTGGGAGCAGGTGTTTGCAGCGGTAAAAAAGCAGGGCTATGATCCGGAGAAGGTTTGCGGCCCGATTGAACGTACAAAGTTTTATGAAAAGGCAGGCAGAGCATATGTTACGGTTTGTACCAGTGAGACCAAGGAGTATGGCTGTTTTATCCTGCAGAAAGGCGTTAATTGAATTTGTACAATGCACAGCATGAGAGAAAGGCTGTGAGGAAATAAGTTTCAAGTTTAAGAGGAGGAATTATGAGAACAAGACGGTCATTGGCAATGATTCTGAGCGGTGTGATGGCGATTTCGCTCGCGGCTTGTGGTGGAGGATCTACAGCGGCAACAAGCAAGGCAGCAGCGGATACAACGGCAGCTGCTGCAACGACAGCTGCTGCAACGACAGACACTAAGGCGGCTGGAGCAGCAGAGACAACAGCGGCACAGGGAGCTGCTTCTGATGTGGCAGGTAAGGAATATAAGATTGTATATCTTACACCTTCTACAGCATCACAGTTCTGGACCTATGTAGAGATTGGTATTAAAAATGCAATGCTGGATCTCCAGGATAAATATGGAATCAAGATTGACTACTCGACAGTCGGACCATCTGAGGAGAGCCAGACGGAGGATTATGTAGCAGCATTTGAACAGACGATTGCGCAGAAGCCGGATGCTATTGTAACAGCGACACTTGCGATTGATGCAACCATTCCAAAGGCGCAGGAAGCTACAAATGCAGGCATTGTTCTGAATTTTGTTAATTGCGGCCTCGGTGTTGGAGACGATGGAGCCAATGAGGACACTTACAATGAATTCTATTATTGCTCCAATGATACCATCGGCGAAATGGCAGCACAGGCATTTGTAGATGCATGCAAGACCAAGGGAATTGATATTACCAAGGGTACAGTAGGTATTAATACCAACGTGGAAAATGAAGCATTGAATCATCGTGTAGATGGTTTCCGTAACAAGCTGAAAGAGCTTGCACCGGATCTTACGCAGACCGATACATATTATAACGGCAATGTTGTTGAGACAGCGCAGTCCAACGCGGAGAATATCATTTCTACCTATGGTAACGATCTGATCGGTATGTATTCCGGAAATAACATTACTGGTGACGGTGTTTGCAATGCGGTTCAGGCGGCAGGTATTGGAGACAAGATTGTAAATGTTGCCGTAGATTCTGATGATACAGAGATTGCGGCTCTGAAGGGTGGATATGCTGACGCTATTATTGTTCAGGATGCATATCAGCAAGGATATCTCTGCATGGAAAATGCAATTGAAACACTTGTACAGGGTAAAAATCCAGAGAGCAAGAAACAGATTAACTGCCCGCCGGTTGTTATTACTCCTGATAATATGAACAATACAGAAATGCAGGATCTGCTGGATCCGACAAGACTTTCAAAGTAAGCTTCTGGATTATTAGATCCTTTATTAAAAGAAGTGAAACGCGGACTGCTGCTTCAAAATGAGGAGCAGCAGTCCTTACTGTCTGAAAGGTTATACTATGGCTGATACAATTTTAAAAATTGAACATGTAAGTAAATATTATCCCGGTGTTACAGCCCTGAATGATGTCAGCTTTGAGATAAACAAGGGAGAAGTCAGGGCACTTGTTGGCGAGAATGGAGCTGGTAAATCGACACTGATCAAATGCATCATGGGCGTTGAAAGGCCGGATCAGGGGAGAGTATTACTAAACTATAATGGCAGTTGGATTGAAAATAAAAATGCACTTGAAGCGCAAGAACATGGAGTATTTGCAAACTATCAGAATGTCAATATTGCTCAGGATTTGAGCATTGCAGAGAATTACTTCCTCGGCAGACAGCCGAAAACAAAAATGGGTCTTGTAGACTGGCCACGTATGAAAGAAGACAGCCGCAAGATTATAGACAAATTTAAAATGAATGTAGATCCATCTAAAAAGATCAGTTCATTGCCGATCGCCATGCAGGAGATGGTGACAATCAGTAAGATTTCGGTCAATAATGATATCAGAGTCGTGATTTTTGATGAACCTACTGCATTACTTGAAAATGAAAAGGTTGAAATCCTTTTTAACTATATTAAAGAGTTAAAGAAACAGGGAGTGAGCATTATTTATATCTCACATCGGCTGGAAGAAATTATGGACATCTGCGATACGGTTACAGTATTGAAAGACGGTACGTATGTAGATACCAGACCGGTGAGCGAAGTCACCACAGATGATCTGATTACTCTGATGGTTGGCCGTAAGATGTCTGACATTTATAATATTAAACACTGTACGCCTGGAAAGGAACTTTTAAGGATTGAGCATTTTACGGATTCAAGGCACTTTACGGATATTAGTTTGTCAGTGCATGCAGGGGAAATCGTAGGCCTGGCAGGACTGGTTGGTGCCGGAAGAAGTGAAACCATGCGTGCACTCTATGGAGTAGAGAAACGTCTCAGTGGAGATGTTTATATCAAAGGAGAGAAGGTGGAGATAAAAAATCCATCTGAAGCCATGAGATATGGGATCGGCTTTTTGACAGAGGATCGGCGTGCTGATGGTCTGGCATTAGGGTTATCAATAAAAACCAATATCAATATGAACTCCTACGAGGAAATTTCCAAAGGACAGATTATTTCTCTTAAGAAAGAAAAAGATCGGGCCATGGATTATGCCAAGATGGTGAACGTTAAGACTCCATCTATAGACCAGCTTGCCGGTAATCTTTCAGGAGGAAATCAGCAGAAGGTGGTTATCGCAAAGCTGCTTTGCTTTAACCCGGATGTACTGATTTTTGATGAACCTACAGTCGGCGTTGATGTCGGTGCAAAGCAGGAAATCTATAAGATCATGGAAAATCTTACAACGCAGGGCAAGGGCATTATCCTGATTTCATCTTATCTGCCGGAGGTTATGGGGCTTGCAGATCGCCTGCTTGTGATGGCACAGGGCAGAATCACTGCCGATTTTACGTATGATGAAATCAAAACACTACATGAAGAGGACATTCTGCGAAGAGAGTCGCTTGAGGTAGCAGAAGCCAAAGAAGCATAGGAGGTTTACGATCATGGCAGAGAGTAAAGTAGGAAATAAAAAAACAACTAATATTTTTCAGCATACAGAATTTACACTGGGAGTCATTATCGTTGCTCTGTTTATCTTGGCATCCGTGGCAACCAAAAATTTCTTTTCACTTTATAATATTACCAATCTTTTAAAACAATGCGCCATCATTGGTGTTCTTGCCTGTGCACAGACGATGATCATTATTACAGGTGGCATCGATATCAGTGGCGGTGCAATTACCGGACTATCGTGTATGGCAATGGCAATCCTGCAAAGAGATACAAGCCTTCCGCTGGCGGTTACACTGTTGGTTGCGCTTGCAATCGGCACTGCCTGCGGCACTGTAAATGGTATTATCATTCACGATCTTAAGGTTCCGGCGATGATTGCGACACTTGGCACATCGACGATTATCCGTGGAATTGTCTTGATCATCAGTAATGCGTTGACAGTCAGCGGATTGAATAAAAGCCTGCTTGCCATGGGTTCCGCAAGCCTTGGCGGGGTTCTGCCGGCACTTGCACTGATCTGGATTTTGGTTGCAGCACTGGTGCTGTTTTTGCTTCGATATACGATCTTTGGACGTAATCTATATGTCATGGGGTCCGGCGAGGAGGTTGCCAAACTCAGTGGTATTCGGGTCAGAAAGATGTCGTATATGGTTTACGGACTTGCAGGTTTTATTTATGGCGTTGCTGGAATAATGCTTGCGGCTCGTGTACAGAGTGCACTTCCAACAGGTGGCGAGGGATATGATATGAATGCGATTGCCGCTGCTGTAATCGGAGGTTGTTCGCTCGCCGGCGGCCGCGGAAATGTCAGCGGTACAATTCTCGGTACGATTCTTATGGTTTTAATCAATAATGCCGGTGTTCAGTTTGGACTCAATACCCATGTGCTCGAGATTACCAGTGGTGTGCTGATCATCTTTGCCGTAACGATGGATATGATGAAAAACAGAAAGAAGGCCTGATAAAAAGCTTGACCAAAAAGAATTGACCTGAATTAATTTCTTAAAAATAAAAGATATTCATTGTTATCAACCACAATGGTTTTGACAATCGTTGTCGGCGGTTAACCTTTCAGATGTCCGGGGACTCTAGCTCCCGGACATTTTTGTTATTTAACAAGTATTCTGACCGTATATAAGGATTTTCGTTGTCTGTTTCAGGCCATCATCCCGAAATCCTTGTAAAAAAACAGAAAAGCCTTTACTATAAAATCAATAATAAAGTCAGTTGGAATCGGAGTCTACAGCACGTAGTAAGGAGAAAAACGACATGAAGCAATTTATGATGACAGGAATATGCGTTCTGCTGATCACAGGACTCCTTACGGGATGTTCTGCAGGGCAGAAAAACGCATCAATAGAGACAGCACAATCTGCACCGGCGGGTGAGGAGACAGCAGCGACAAATTCCTCGCAGGAATCTGTGAATGAAGCTGCATCACCAGCTCATCGGGAGGGCTCATCGGAAACGGGAGAGAAGGATCGTCTTGCAGCAGAGCCTCTTGCCATATATATGGACGTACAGTATCAAAGTGAAACTGCGGATGACGGCACTATGCTGGTAAGCGGTCATTATCCAAGGATCTGGATGGGCGGGGAGGATAGCAGATATGAAGCCTTGTCCCAGGCCATAACAGCGTATACTGAGAAGCTTGCGGAGAGCAATGCGCAGGAAATCGCTCAGCTAAAGGCGGATGCCGAGAGTGGAATGAAAGATGGCTGGTGGACGGAAGGAAGCTATTATACGTCCGAGCTCGATGCCAGGGTGATGCGGAGTGACAGCACTGTGGTCAGTGTCCTTGTCACTGCCAGCAGCTTCAGTGGAGGGGCACATCCAAATTATGGATATCAGGCTGTGAATTTTGATTCCCGGACCGGGACGGAACTGGAGCTTAACGATGTGCTGGAGGATGGTCAGCTTGACAATCTTCCAGAGATGCTTTCCACAAAACTTCTTGAGATGTACCCGCCGGAGACATTTTATGCATCCGCTAAGGACCTTGCCGGGACCATCCGGACGGCGCTTCTGGACACAGGTAAAGATGATGCGGAATCCGGTGGTGTTGCGTGGACGCTTGGCAATGACGGCATCCGGTTTTATTTTGCACCCTACGAGATTGCACCGTATGCAGCCGGTACGCAGATGGTAATGTTTCGATACGCGGACCATCCGGAGCTTGTGAAGCAGGAATATGTGTCTACTTCCTTGGATTTTATAGAGCCTTTTATGATGGATGTGCCCACGACCTTACCGGGGACCAAAGCGAAGGCGCTTAAGGTTTCGTATCTGCCTGGCGGAAGCAGTGATGAAGATGAGTATACTTTTACCATGACGCTTGGTGACAATACTTATACGGAAGACATTCACGGATATCATTTCGATCCGTATCTTGTGCATAAGGGTGAGAGAAATTATCTGTATCTGGAAGTTGGTGTCGAGAGCGACTGGAAATATCTTAAAATCTATGATCTCAATGGAAATCAAATCCTGGAGGCAAAGGAGTTTGATCGTGGGTTTCGATATGAGTCTCCGACGGATCCGGACCATATGGAGCTTGCCACAAGGACAGATTTGCTTTCCACCAACGGTGCCTGGCGGCGATATACGCTGGATGCAGCAGGGATGCCCAAAGAGATTGAGACCTATGATTATATCCAGCCGGATCTGGTGTCCAGTCTAACGACGCTTAAAGAGCTTAAGGCGGAGGTGCGGAGCTCGGAACAGGGTTCAGGCACAGAAGAGACGATTGCGGCGAGTACAGTACTGAACTTTTATGCCACAGATGAGGAATCCTGGGTTGATTTTAAGGATGCCGATGGCCACTTTATCCGTATTGCGGTAAGCAAAAATGATGGAGTTGACCAGATTGACGGAGTACCGGCGGAGGAGCTTCTGGATGGAATGATGTTTGCAGGATAACAAGATTATCATTATAAAAATCCGCAGACGGTTTTTGCCGGTGCCTTCCGGATATGATGTGGATGCGGAGCTTAAGATCCGGTATCTGTCGACAGCAAGTCCGATTGGAGAATTAGACGCTATCAAAGACATTCCGGCTTAAAAGTACAAAATGATACGCAATGATCTGATGAAACATACGAATGCAGAGAGTGAGACGGTAGGAAGCTATGACTGAACTACATAAAATACCCATACAAAAAATATCGATCAGTGAAATGGAACGTTATGTCCATCTGGGACACGCAGAGGATACAGAGGCTAAGACCGGAGTGACGGTACTGTATTTTCCGACTGGCGCAGAGGTCGGCTCGGACATCTCAGGTGGGGGACCTGCGTCCCGGGAGACACCGCTGACACATGCCATTACGGCGGATAATCCGATCAATGCGCTTGTGCTCGGCGGGGGATCTGCGTACGGTCTTGCCGCAGCGGATGGTGTCATGCGGTGCCTGGAACAGCATGGCATTGGCTATAACACCGGGGCGGCGCTGGTTCCGCTGGTTGTCCAGTCGTGTATTTATGATTTATCCTATGGCAGGCGGGACGTCCGTCCGAATGCCGCGATGGGGTGGAAGGCATGCGAATGTGCCTTGCAGGGAACCTCGGATGCCCATGGCAATGTTGGCGGCGGTACGGGTGCTACGGTTGGCAAGCTTGCCGGGATGAAACGGGCGCAGAAGTCCGGGCTTGGGATTTATGCCATACAGCTTGGCACGGTCAAGGTTGCGGCAGTGGTCATTGTCAATGCGGTCGGAGATGTCTATGACCCTGCTTCCGGAAAAAGGATTGCCGGGACGCATGATGAGAGCAGGTCAGCTCTGATTTCAGGTTCGGATCTCCTGCTCGAGTATGCGCTTCATGCAATGAAGAAGCAGAGTGATGCATCTGAAGCCAATGAAGCAGATTCGCAGACAGCATTGGAAAAAGAGGAGATGCAGGCAGCACCAGGAGAGGCAATGCGGGAGCATACCAATACAACCATCGGGGCTGTCATTACCAACGCGTCCTTTAGCACTGCAGAGGTCAACAAGCTTGCGTCGATGACCAGGACAGCCTATGCCAGATGTATCTGCCCGGTAGGCACAATGGGAGATGGAGACAGTATTTATTTTGCATCTGTCGGAGCTGTGGATAAACGGACGGTTAGGATGGATATCAACGCGATGGGTGTGCTGAGCTCGTATGTCATGGAGCAGGCGATCCTGGATGCGGTCAGATCATCGGAGATTCCGGATGAGGAATATCTTGCGAATCTTTGAATACGCAGATACTCTGCTTTGGATGGCGGAAGTAATGCACTTTCTGGTATGAAAATTTAATTGCTATGGAGGCAAAAGTTTAAAAATTAACTTTTGTATACAATGTTCATATTTCATGCTATGGTGAATGCATCAATTAAATATTCATTCATAGGAGGTTGTATGAGCAAGATCAACGTTGGTATCAATGGATTTGGAAGAATTGGCCGTATCATCCTTAGGAGTCTTGAGGAGAGGAAAGAGAATCAGATCAATATCTGTGCCATTAATCTGCATCATGCCAATCATGAGCAGATGGCGTACCTGCTGGAGTATGATTCCGTGTTTGGGCGTTTTAAGGGCAAGGTGGAAGCCACCGAGGATGGCATCCGTGTAAATGGCAAGGATATCAAGGTCTTCAGTGAGGATGATCCGGCGGATATTCCATGGGCGAGTGCCGGTGTAGAGTACGTGATTGAGAGTACCGGTAAGTTCCGCTCTAAGGAAGACTGTGCAAAGCATTTCAAGGGTGGCGCCAAGAAAGTGATTCTCAGCGCTCCGGGCAAGGAAGCAGATTTTCCGACCTTTGTTATGGGCGTGAATGAAGATACCTATGATCCTTTTACAATGAATATTGTTTCCAACGCAAGTTGTACAACCAACTGTCTTGCACCGCTTACCAAGGTCATCAATGACAGGTTTGGTATCGAGAAGGCATTGATGTCAACCATCCATGCGTCAACCTCCAAGCAGAAGCCGGTGGACTCCAATAGTGGTCGTGACTGGAGAACCGGACGTTCTGTGTTTAACAACATCATCCCTTCCTCTACCGGTGCTGCTAAGGCGGTTACCATGGTTATTCCGGAGCTTGCAGTGCGCATGACGGGCATGAGCTTCCGTGTACCGTGTAATGATGTTTCTGTAGTTGATCTTACGGCAGAGCTTAAGACCTCCACAACCTATGAGGAAATCTGCGAGGTGGTGAAGCAGGCGGCGGAGAGCAATATGCGAGGTGTGATTGAGTATAATACGGATGCATTGGTTTCAGGAGATATCCGTGGCAATTACAATACCTGCGTGTTTGATGCACAGGCAGGCATCATGCTGGATGACAAGTTTGTAAAGCTGATCGCCTGGTATGATAATGAGTGGGGATATTCTAATAAGGTAATTGATCTTGTGATTCATATGGCACTTACGGACCGGATTGCATTCCGGAATCAGAGCGGTGAGGGAGTGCCGACCGTTGCGGAAGCGCCGGAAGCGTAAAGCGCTGTTAGCAGGTAATATAAAGCTTGGCAATGTATCAGCTTCCTTTCATGTCAAAGGTGCCTGTGCTGCATGATTCTAAAATATGAAAATCATGTGCTGTGCGGCATATGGGACGGAAGTATACATTTATATAATTTATGTGATAGGGGGTGTCTGTGCGCGGACGCCCCTTTTGGCGTATAAGAGCATAAATGGGCGCGTATTTCAGGGCGTGCATGCGCTTACAGAATTTCACAGCAATTTAACGATATATTAACGGTGAATATGCTATAGTTTAGAAGATGTTTTTTACTGTAGCAACATTAAGTAGGAAAAGAACACGAGAGGAAGCATCAGGTTTAAAAATTCAGATACAAAGATTTGAGGGAGGGAGTTTTATGATCGATCAGACAAGGTTTCCGCTTTTTACTATGGTCAAGGCGGATCATGATGTAACAACCTATATCGGCGAGCAGAACAAGTCTATGAAGGCACTGCATTTTACAGAGCATAGCTTTGCACATGTCGGCATGGTGACGGAACGGACTTCGTATATTCTGGAGACGCTCGGCTATGATGACCATACCATTGACCTCGCACTGACGGCGGCCTGGATGCATGACATCGGGAATATCGTGAATCGCGTGGATCATTCGCAGACAGGGGCGCTGATGGCATTCACCATCTTAAACCGTTTGCATATCACTGCCGAGGATATTGCACCGATCATCTGTGCCATCGGAAATCATGACGAGGGAAATGGCGTCCCGGTCAGCAATATTTCAGCAGCATTGATTCTTGCAGATAAGTCGGATGTGCGCCGGAGCCGGGTGCAGGAAAAAGATGAGCATAAGTTTGACATCCATGACAGGGTCAATTACTCTGTGACGGATTCGGAGCTAAAGATCAACAAAGAGCACAGCGCCATCAAGCTGAAGCTCGGAATTGACACGCGGTACGGAGAGATCGGAGAGTATTTCGAGATCTTTATGGAGCGAATGCTTCTCTGCAAGAAAGCCGCAAATTTCCTCAAGATGGACTTCCACTTGATTATAAATGAACAGACACTGATGTAAGAAACAATCATCCGTGAGATACAATCATCCGTCCCTAGGAACTATCTTGGGAACGGATGATTTTTTTTACTTTTTTTGGCTTGCATTCATCCGGATCTTGTTTATTTCCTCATTTCGGATGAATCTCTGCTGAAATTTTTATAGAAAAGTCATCCGAAAGGTCTTAAAGGTAAAGCTTTCGGATGCCCTTCCCTGGATGCCCTTTATGAAAAATTCATGTGAAAAAGAGATAATCAAAGGAAACTGCAAAATTGCACAATACAACCATATATAAATGATACATACTATACAAACTTCCAATTCGTGGATTGACATTTTTGAGATATATCCATAAAATAACAACTGTAAACGTTAACGGAAACGTTTACAAAACAATTTACAGATAACTCATAGCTGATATTTGTTCATAATTAAATTCATCATATATTTTTAAGCATGAATTTCATATCAAGGAGGAAATGTTATGAAAAAGAGACAGGCAATGGCGCTTGGAATGGCAGCAATCATGCTGACTGGCTGTGGTGCATCATCATCGGCACCGGCTACAACGGCAGCAGCAGGATCCAGTGCTGCGGCAAGTACAGAGGCTGCTGCAGAGACAACGGCTGCAGCCAAGACAGAGACATCTGGCAGCGGTAAGGTTTATCTCCTTAACTTCAAGCCCGAAACCGATGAGCAGTGGCAGGAGCTGGCATCTACATATAATAAGCAGACCGGCGTTGAGGTTAATGTCCTCACTGCAGCAGATGGCCAGTACAACACGACACTTCAGTCTGAAATGGCCAAGACAGATGCACCGACGATCTTTAACATTGGTAATACGAGTGCTGCACAGACCTGGGACGATTATACCTATGATTTAAAGGATACAGATCTTTACAAGCACCTCACTGACAAGAGTCTTGCAGTAGAGTATAACGGCAAGGTTGCAGCCGTTGCCAACTGCTATGAGTCCTACGGCATCATTTATAACAAGACTATCCTTGATGCATACTGCGGTCTTCCAAATGCCAAGGCAGCATCCGTAGAGGATATCAATTCCCTGGATAAGCTCGAGGCCGTTGCCGATGATATCAATGGCAGACTTGACGAGCTTAACAAAGCGCTGGACGGTGCGTTTGACGTGACAGAAGCATTCGCATCCGCAGGACTGGACGACGGATCCTCATGGAGATTCTCCGGACACCTTGCCAATATGCCTCTGTACTATGAGTTTAAGGATGACGGCGTAGATGTGACTGCCGGCGAAGCTACGATTAAGGGCAAATACCTTGATAACTATAAGAGAGTCTGGGATATGTACGTAAGAGATTCTGCTGCAGATCCTAAGACACTGAACTCCGGTGCGCTCAATGCAGAGCAGGAATTTGGCATGGGCGAGGCTGTCTTCTATCAGAACGGTGACTGGGAGTGGTCCGCACTTACCAGCGGCGACAACGGTTATACCGTAACTGAGGATGACATCGACATGATGCCGATCTACTTTGGTGTAGATGATGCAAACGAGGGTCTGTGTGTCGGTACTGAGAACCACTGGGCTGTGAATGCAAAGGCTCCGCAGGAGGACATTGACGCGACACTTGCATTCCTGAACTGGGTGATCACAAGTGATGAAGGTCGTGACGCCATTACCAATGGCATGGCTTTGTCAGCACCGTTTGATACCTTTGAGGGTGAGTATGCTCCGACCAACAAGTTTGCTGCAACCAGTGCAAAGCTTATGAAGGATGGCAAGACCTCTGTAGCATGGTCCTTTAACGCAACACCTAACGTAGACGACTGGAGAGCTGATGTAGTTTCCGCTCTTACCGCTTATACAGATGGTTCCGGAAACTGGGATGCTGTTAAGACTGCATTTGTAGACGGCTGGGCTTCACAGTGGAAGCTTGCCGAGGAAGCAGCTAAGAAATAATCAGATAGCGTAAACCTTTTATTAGAGATTGAAATCTGACGTTATGGCATAACCATATAAACGATGTAAGAGGGTGAGTGAATGGATCTTCATTCGCTCACCCTCTTTCTGCTAATAAGACCCTGAGAAACCTTGACCAAGATCCCGAAGTATCTTGTCTGCCGGAAGCAGACTTGTCTTTTAGCAGAGTTGATCATTTTATCTATAAGGAGAAAAAATGAGCAGAACCATAAAGAAATACTGGCCGATTTTTGTGGCACCCACGATGGCAGCCTTTATGATCGGCTTTGTGATTCCGTTTTTCTATGGAATCTTTCTATCCTTCTGCAAGTTCACAACTGTGGTGGACTGGAAGCCGGTAGGACTTCAGAATTATACGAGGATTTTCTTTGTGAATGGCAAGCTGGACACAACCTTCCTGCATTCACTTTGGTATACGGCACTTTTTGCAGTTGTGACGCTAGTCATTATCAATGTAGTTGCATTTGCAATTGCGCTGGCACTGACCAAGGCAATCCGTGGAACCAACCTGTTCCGGACGGCATTTTTTCTGCCGAATCTGATTGGCGGTATCGTGCTTTCCTATGTATGGCTCATGATTTTTAACAGTGCGCTTGCAAAATATTCCATGACCATTGTTTCCACCCAGTGGACAGCATTCTGGGGCCTTGTATTGGTTGTCAGCTGGCAACAGATCGGATATATGATGATCATCTATATCGCAGGCCTCCAGGCGATCCCGGAGGATGTGATGGAAGCAGCTGAGATTGACGGAGCTACGGCATGGCAGAAGCTCTGGAAGGTAACCATCCCGATGATGATGCCATCCATTACCGTCTGCACCTTCCTTGCGCTGACCAACGGATTTAAGCTGTTTGATCAGAACCTGGCTTTGACCGGTGGTAATCCCGGCAAGATGTCACAGCTGCTTGCACTTAATATTTACGATACGATGTATGGAACTACCGGCTGGCAGGGTGTAGGACAGGCCAAAGCTGTGATCTTCTTTATCCTTGTCGCAGCACTTGCACTGCTTCAGAACCGTCTCACAAGAAGTAAGGAGGTACAGCAGTAATGAAACAGACAAAAGCAAAGCCTAGCAGTGGCAGAACATTAAAACACAGCGGATTTCTGACTGCCATTTTTGCGATTATCTCTCTTGCGTGGATCTCGCCGCTACTGATCGTTCTTTTAAATTCCTTTAAGAGAAAGGCGTATATTTTTAAAAATCCATTTGGCATTTCCACAGCCAGCATTTTTGATGGATTTGAGAAGTGGATGGCAGGGATCAGCAAGACCTTTGTGGGATTCTTGAACTACAGCAATGCGATCAAAAAGACGGATTTCTGGCACAGCTTCGGATACTCTTTGTTTATCACAGTAGGATCGGTACTTCTGATTGTCATCTGCTGCAGTATGTGCGCCTGGTTTATTACCAGAGTGCAGACCTGGTGGACCAAGCTGATTTATGTGTTCTGCCTGTTCTCTATGGTCGTGCCATTCCAGATGGTGATGTTTACCTTGTCAAAGTTCGCAAATATGCTGCATCTTTCCAATCCGGTCGGCATCCTTGTAGTGTACCTTGGATTTGGCGCGGGGCTTGCGGTCTTTATGTTCTGCGGCTTTGTTAAGTCTATACCGGTTGAGATTGAGGAGGCAGCCATGATCGATGGATGCAATCCATTGCAGGCATATTTCCTGGTGGTATTTCCAATTATGAAGCCGACAGTGATCACCGTGGCAATCCTCGACGCCATGTGGGTCTGGAACGATTATCTATTGCCATCGCTTGTATTAAATGTCAACAAGTACCGTACCATCCCGATTGCTGTACAATATCTTAAGCAGTCGCATGGCCAGATTGACTGGGGCGCTATGATGGCAGTGCTTGTCCTTGCAATTCTGCCGATCATTATTTTCTATATTGCAGCGCAGAAGTATATTATCAAAGGTGTGGCTGCAGGTGCAGTCAAGGGATAAAACAGGATCACTTGACGGATAGCAGCAGCGAGGCTGATGGAAAGAAAGGAATTTACATAAATGGTTACCATCAAGGATATCGCCGAGCTCTCCGGCTACAGTATCGGCACGGTTTCACGAGTGATCAACAATCATCCGGATGTGAGTCAGAAGGCGCGGGATAAAATAGACCAGGTGATCCGGGAGCAGAACTTCCATCCGAACTCCAATGCGCGGGGACTAAAGCAGGTACTGAATACCTCAATCTCCATCATCGTGCGAGGCTTCCACAATATGTTTTTTGAGGGGCTGCTGGAGCAGGTGCAGGCAGATCTCAGAGAAAACGGCGAGGAAGCAGAGGTTACCTTTTTGGATGAGAATGCGGACGAGGTGCAGGCTGCTCTTGAGATCCTGAGAGTCCGGAAGCCCAAGGGTTTTATTTTTCTGGGCGGAAACCTTGAGTATTTCCGGGCGGAGTACCCCGGCATTGATGTGCCTTCCGTACTTCTGACCAATACCACAGAGGAGCTTAAGCTTCCGGGACTTAGTTCATTTACAACAGATGACGAACGTGCTGCAGGAGAGGTCATTCGATATCTTGTGCGTATGGGACATCGTAAGATCGGTATTATCGGAGGATCTCAGAGCAGAACGGGAAGCCAGGTCGGTTACCGCAGACTGATGGGATGCGAGAAGGCATTTCAGGAGAGTGGCATCCCCTTTGACCTCAAGAAACAGTATGAACCATCCTTGTTTTCCATGCAGGGAGGATATGATGCAGCCCGGAAATTGCTCGACAAGGCGCCGGATATTACAGCGATTTTTGCAATCGGCGATACCATTGCGATAGGTGCGATGCGCGCGATCCGGGATCAGGGACTTTGTATCCCGGAGGATATTTCCATCATCGGATATGATGGGATAGAGGAGTCAAGGTTTATGATCCCGAGGCTTGCTACGATCCGGCAGGATACGGAAGCGCTTGCCATGCGGGCAGTGGAGGACCTTCTGTTCCGTCTCAATTACCGGCATCCGGTACGGCATGAATATGTGCCGTTTGAGCTCGTGGAGGGCGAGAGCGTAAGTATTATGGATGAAAGTCCGGAAATATGATAGAGTAGTAAGGGAGGCAGTTTATGGCAAGAAGTGCGGGCGTATTGATGCCGATTACATCTCTTCCATCCAAATATGGTATAGGGACGATGGGAGAAGCAGCCCGGAAATTTATAGATTTTCTGGAGGAAGCAGGGCAGACCTGGTGGCAGATCCTGCCACTTGGACCTACAGGATACGGAGATAGTCCTTATCAGGCGTTTTCCTCCTATGCGGGAAATCCTTACCTGATTGATCTGGATGATCTGAAAGACGCAGGATTGTTGGATACATCGGATTACACATCCGAGGACTGGGGAGCAGATCCTGAAAGAGTCGACTACGGACAGATGTATGAGCACCGCTTTAAGGTGATTAAGCTTGCGGTTCAGCGCTTTATGGAAAATCCGCCGGAAGACTATGAGACGTTTCTTAGAGAGGAGTCCGACTGGCTTCCGGATTATGCCTTGTTTATGGCAATTAAGGAAGAACAGGGCGGCAGATCCTGGCTGGAATGGCCGGAAGAGCTGAGACGCCATCAACCGGAAGCGCTGCGGGAGGCATCCGACCGGCTCGCGGAGAAGCTTACGTTCTGGAAGGTGATTCAGTATCTGTTTTTCAGACAATGGGAGCATCTTACGGAGTATGCGCATCAGCATCATGTCAGAATCATAGGAGATCTCCCGATTTATGTGAGTCCGGACAGCGCAGATGCATGGGCTGATGCAAAGCAGTTCCAGCTGGATCGGGACGGTAGACCTACGGAGGTCTCCGGATGTCCGCCAGATGGTTTTGCTGCAGATGGACAGCTCTGGGGCAATCCTCTTTACGACTGGGATTACATGAAAACACAGGGCTATGACTGGTGGATCCGCCGGATCAGGTGTCAGTTCAGACTGGTGGATAAGCTGAGGATTGATCATTTCCGTGGATTTGAGTCCTATTTTGCCATTCCCTATGGCGACAAAACAGCGCGGAACGGAGTCTGGAAAAAGGGTCCGGGTATGGATTTGTTCCGGGCCATCGGTCATGCGCTTGGCAAGGTGGATCTCATAGCAGAGGATCTTGGGTATCTCACGCCGGAAGTCATTCAGATGGTAAAAGACAGCGGATTTCCGGGGATGAAGGTGCTGCAGTTTGCATTTGACACGAGAGATACAGGCACAGGGTATTTGCCGTATCAGTACACTCGCAACAGCGTGGCTTATACCGGAACTCACGATAATGAAACAGTGAATGGTTGGATCGCCACAGCGCCCCGGGAGGATGTGGAGCTGGCGGAGCGTTACTTGCATCTTGATCCGATTGAGGGCGCCCACTGGGGATTTATCCGCACGGTTTACGGCTCGGTCTCGGATCTTGCGATTATCCCAATGCAGGATTTCCTGGGACTCGGACATGAGGCAAGGATCAATACACCATCTACTACGGGAAATAACTGGACATGGCGGGCTTCAGAGGATGCGTTTACACCGGAGCTTGCCCGGAAAATAAAAGACTTTACAGAACTCTACGGAAGGAAAGAGGTATAGATATGGCAACAGTTACGCTGAAGCATATTGAAAAGGTGTATCCTAATACGGGGGACAAGAAGAAAAAACACAATCTTAAGGTCACCGATGAGGGAGTCGTTGCAGTTCAGGATTTTAATTTGGACATTGCGGATCAGGAGTTTATTGTACTGGTCGGTCCATCCGGCTGCGGTAAATCAACGACGCTGCGCATGGTTGCAGGTCTTGAGGATATCACACGTGGTGAGCTGTATATTGATGGACAGCTTGTGAATGATGTTGCTCCAAAGGACCGCGATATTTCAATGGTATTTCAAAACTATGCATTGTATCCGCATATGACCGTGCGTCAGAACATGGAATTTCCTCTGAAGCTGCGCAAGCTTCCCAAGGAGGAAATTGATAAACGTGTAAATCATGCCGCAGAAATCCTTGGAATTACAGAGTATCTGAACCGGAAGCCTAAAGCGCTGTCCGGTGGTCAGCGTCAGCGTGTGGCAATCGGACGTGCCATTGTCCGGGAGCCGAAGGTGCTTCTGATGGATGAGCCTCTTTCCAATCTGGATGCAAAGCTTCGCAATCAGATGCGCGCGGAAATTCTGAAGCTCCGGAAAAAGATCAATACCACATTTATCTATGTAACGCATGACCAGACCGAAGCGATGACCCTTGGTGACCGCATTGTCATCATGAAGGATGGCGTGATCCAGCAGGTTGGTGCGCCGCAGGAGGTTTATGACAATCCTGTCAATATCTTTGTTGCCGGATTTATCGGTGTGCCGCAGATGAACTTCTACGATGGCGAGCTTAAGAAGGATGGCAGTAAGTACTGTGTACAGGTGGAGGATGCAGTGATTCCGCTGGACGAGAGTAAAAATCAGCACCTGCTTGCACAGGACATCAAGCCGCAGGAGATTGTTGTTGGGGTAAGACCGGAGCATATTTCGCTTGACAATGTTCCCGGACGCATGATTCACGGTGTCGCCGATGTTTCCGAGCTCATGGGAGCATCCGTACATCTCCATATCAATGCAGTTGGCAAGGACGGCATCATTATTGTGCCAACACTGGATTTAAAGCAGGATGCCGGATTCCAGCCCGGGCAGAAGATCGACTTTACCTTTGGCGGTAATGTTGTGCATGTATTTTCCAAGGAGACCGGCAGAAACCTGGAGTATTAATTCGGAATACGGTAATCCGGGTGTAAGAGATATATGCTTATGCTGTATCTGCATCGGGACCGTCCAGGCGATTGTGCAGAATTTAACATAACTTTATAGCAAAAGAAAACCATATGTGCTACTATGTACCTATGAAATGTTACTTCTAATTGAAGTTCTATAGGAGGAAATTAAATGTTAGTTAACGCTAAAGAGATGCTGGACAAGGCACTTGCCGGACATTATGCAGTACCTCAGTTTAACATCAACAACCTTGAGTGGACTAAGTCTGTCCTGCTTGCCTGTGAAGAAATGAAGGCTCCGGTAATCCTGGGTGTTTCCATGGGCGCGGGAAAGTACATGACCGGATTTAAAACGGTTACCGCAATGGTTAAGGAAATGCATGATTTCCTTGGAATTACAGTTCCGGTTGCTCTGCATCTTGATCATGGCACATACGAAGGATCCTATGCCTGCATTCAGGCTGGCTTTACTTCCATCATGTTTGACGGTTCTCATTATGATATTGATGAGAATGTAGAGAAGACCAGAGAGCTCGTACATGCGGCTCATAACATGGGAATCTCCATCGAGGCAGAAGTCGGTGGCATCGGCGGTACAGAGGATGGAGTTACTTCCGCCGGCGAAAAAGCTGATCCTGCAGACTGCAAGAGAATTGCAGATCTTGGAGTAGATTTCCTGGCAGCAGGTATCGGCAATATCCATGGTGTATATCCACCAGACTGGAAGGGACTTGACTTTGACGTTCTTGCCAAGATTAAGGAAGCAATTGGTCCGGATCTTCCGCTGGTACTTCATGGTGGTTCCGGTATCCCGACAGACCAGATCAAGAAGGCAATTTCGCTTGGCGTATCCAAGATCAATGTAAACACCGAGCTTCAGATTGTATTTGCCAAGGCAACCAGAGAGTATATCGAGGCTGGCAAGGATCAGGTCGGCAAGGGCTACGATCCTCGTAAGCTGCTTAAACCGGGCGCGGATGCGATCATTGCAGAGTGCAAGAACAAGATCGTTGAATTCGGCTGCGATGGCAAGGCTTAAGTCTTTGCGGTTGGATGCAAGATATCTTTAACAAAAAGCTGTTTCTCAGATTATATTTCTGGGAAACAGCTTTTTAGATCATAAGGTGCATCTATTTTGAAGTAAATTCTATGATTTCGATAAATTTTTTTCATGTGAAAGTTGAAATTTCAACATGGATATAATTTGAGTCAAAACATGATCATATTTTACCTTCGTTTTTAGGAATCTTAAATGTTTTCATCTGACGCCACAATGTAGAGACGCTGATCCCAAGCGATGCAGCGGTTTGTTTTCGGTTCCCATGGTAGTTATGGAGCGCAGCAATAATTTGAGATGCTTCTTCAGGCAGGATTGCTTTATCCGAAACATCAATATCGGTATGCTGTGGATGAACAGAGAAAGTATGATCTATGCAGGCTTCAATATCCGATGTATTAAGGTAATATGACTCCGAATTAACATAAGCTCTGGAAATGACCGCGTCAATTTCCAGAAGATTACCTGGCCAGTCATATCGAGAAAGAAAACTCTGCGCATCCTGTGTGAGCTTAATATAACGTCCATACCGTTTCTCAAGCTCGCTGAGGGTGGAATCCACAAATCCCATAACATCCATTTTTCGTTCACGAAGTGGCGGCACGCGCAGAGTCAGCTTTGAAATAGCATAGTAAGTTTCTTGTCTAAAAAGGCCATCGCGCACGAGAGGTCTAAGATCCTTACTGTCGGTCAGGATGAAGCGGATCTGATTTGAGCCAACAGACAATTTTGTTGGATCCAGTACGGTCCGGCTGGTACTGACCAAGGTGTAAAGCCTCTGCTGCGCATAGCTTGAGAGGGAAGAAATCTCATCCAGATAAATCGTACAAGGAGTGTTACGCAGTAATTTGAATTCTTCAAAGCAGGTAAATCCGGAATCAAGAATTTTATTAAGAGCATCCGGATTATAGCCGCTGCAGTTAATCCGGATAAAGGGATATTTTTTATAGGAACCTGCATTATGTATGCATTCTGCAATCCGCTGTTTTTCTGTTCCGTGCTCTCCAATCAATAGGATCGGCAGTAGATATGCAGCATAAAGTTTTGCTTTACGGATAATTTCCTGCATTGCAGTGGAGCGGCTGACCATGGTATTAAATGTCGCTTTTGCAGTGTATCCACGTCGGATCAGTTCGTTCTGGTTGTTTTCAACACTTGTGGATAAATTTGGGATACCTTCAAAGAAGTTGATGATTACACTGCTCACCCGATCATCAACAATGACAGGATTCATATTAATATAGAATTCTCCTTCATCTATGCGGACATTCAGACCGTGGATGCCCTTTCTTCTTGCATAAATACGTGTGACAAAGTCTAAAGAAATGTCCGGGATAAATGTGTCTATAGCTTTTCCTATAATTTGATCTTCCGTTGTCCGGAAAAGATGGGTTACAAACTGATTGACGCGGATGATATTTCCTCTTTCGTCAATCTGGATTACACCGCTTGAAATTTCATCGATAAACATGGAAAGACTGGCGGCGTGCTTCTTTTCATTGTCCAGGGCATCGCTAAGGATTTTTGCAATACGACATGCTTCATACATACTTTCCGGTCCAGAGAACGTTCGGAGAGTGGCAACTCCATGTTTCTGACAGTAGTCTGTCACGGTTTTACCGCCAATCACAACGTCAGGATTTTGTGTACAGACATCCGCGGCAGTTTGCTGCATTTCCTCGGCAGAATCAAAAAGGGCAAAACGTAGGCGAATCTTTAGATTTTTTTGCAAAGAAGAAATGCTTACGTTATCAAACATATTGTCAGGTCCGGTAACATAAATCAATGGATTCTTATGCTGAGTTAATTCCTTTGCTTTATTTAACATTAGAAATAGTTCATACGGTGTGATTTTAATTTCAACCACAGGAAGAGAAGAAATGGATTTCAGGGTTTTAGCTTGACCACCGCGAGCGATAATTACAGCAGGATTATTTTTATCAATCAGGGCGGATAGTAATTGTGGAAGTGATCGCTCTGTGATTGTGGAAACCGTAGAGAGATCCAAATGATTTTTTGCGGCAGCTTGTACTGCGCTTTCTACGAGATCAGAATTTGGTAAAAGAATTGCAACCTTTGCCATAAACAGCGCACCTCCTGAATTATATGAATGAAAATTGAAATCTATTAGAATGTAATGAAACAATTATATCTCAATAATTGAACTTTTGCAGTTGTGCATAGAAAAAAAGTTAAGATTAAGATAGTTTACAAATAGATGGGTTTGTTAAAATTATGTAAAGTAATCTCATCAAATTTAGGCGGATGGCGCCGCGTATTTAAGGGAGGTTACTATGAGTCAGCTCACCATTGTATTATTAATCACGGTCTTTATGATCATTTCTTTTTTCCTTCATAAAGTGCCATTTGGTCTTACGACTATGACTTGCTGCGCATTATTGTTTTTTACTGGCATTTTTGATTTGCCTACGGCATTTGGCGGTCTAAGCAATAAAAACGTCATTCTTGTTGCAGGTATGTTTGTGATGAGCGCAGCATTTGGAAAAACAAGTCTTCTTAAAAAAATCCGTGAAAATATTTCAAAAATGGAAGCTAAAAGAGGAATCGTCCTGCTGATCATTTTCTATGGCTTAGCAATTATTTTTGCACAATTTCTGCCGACTACAGGAAACATGACCATTATGATTATGTTTTTACTTTCATTAAGTGATACAGGTGATATTACACCATCTCGTATGCTTCTTCCGGTACTTGGTATCATTTCAGTCTGGGGCACTAAACTTCCCATCGGCATGGGAGCAACTTCTTTTGCTAACCTGAATGCACGATATGAGGGACTTGGTGCATCTCCGAATCAGCTTTTGGGTGTGTTTGACAGATTCAAAGTTTCCATCATCCCATGTATTCTTATTCTGATCTATTGTATGGCAGCATATAAACTTATGCCAAATCGTCCGATAGCGCAGGAAAAACTTAAGGAGACAAAGGAACAGAAGGAGATTTCCAAGAGAGATGAAACTATTATCTATATAACTTTTATTTTGGTTATGTTCTCTCTGTTCTTCAACAAACTTTTGGGAGATTTTATGTATGGTATTCCTATTCTCGGAGCACTTCTACTTGCATGGACGGGCGCTATGAGCACTAATGAAGTTGTTAAATCAATTACGAGTGACTCCACATGGATGCTTGCAGGTGTTTTAGTCATGGCCGATGCCATGGGACAGACTGGCGCCGGAGATGCCATAGGAAATCTGATTATCCATATCCTCGGAGGAAATCCAAGTGGTATTGCTGTGCTGACAGTATTTGCGATTGCAACGGTACTGATGACGACTTTTATGTCAAACTCCGCAACTTCCAACATTCTTATTCCGATTGCTGCATCTACCGCAATCGCTGGAGGTATGGACCCACGAGGAGTGGTTTTGATCGTATCGTGCTGCTCCGGATATGCAATTGCCTTTCCGTCAGGATCCCCGGCGTGTGGTATCGCCTTCGCAACCGGTCAGTATAAAATTGGCGAGACATTGAAATTTACAATTCCATTTCTGATTATCGGAACAGTTTCCATGGTACTTTGCGCAAATTTCTTTTTCCCGGTTTATGGTTGAGTGAATGCGTAATTAGCGTGATAAAGGAGGATTGAAAAAATGAGTTTAAGACCACAGGTACCAGTAAGAACTGCTGATTCGGATGACACGTTAAGATATATTGAGCAAATGGGGATAGAATATGTTGGACTTTCTCTTAAGGAATCTGAAGTCCTGGGACAAGATGGATACGATATCATTATGAGACAAAAGGAGCGTTTTGCAAAGTACAATCTTAAGGTATCGGATGCTACTGTCGGTTCATTACAGAAAAACAAAGCGATCCATCTGAATCTGCCGAATCGCGATGCAGAGATCAATAAGTTTCAAAAGATGCTTGAGGTTTTTGCCAAGGCAGAGATTCCTTTTACGTCTATTGCCTGGCAGCCAAATGGAATACTTAGAACGGATCATCGAGTTGGTAAGTATACGAGGGGAGGAAAATCAGCTTACTGCGATGCAGATGAGATTCTGGCACGCCCAAATGCAGAAAAACGCGCCTATACGGAAGATGAAATCTGGGAGAACTTTAAATATTTCATGGATCAGGTCATTCCGGTGGCGGAAGATCATCACATACGGTTGGCACTTCATCCTAACGACCCGCCAATCGCTTGTATGGCAGGCATTCCATCGCTGATTTACAACATGGAGTGCTATCGTAGAGCGTTTAAAGCAGCACATGGTTCCAAAACATTAGGAATTAAGCTATGCACTGGCTGCTGGCTGGAGGGAGGCAGTGCCTTCGGAGACATATTCTCGGATATTAAAGAGCTTTGTGCTGAGGATCGGATACTCTGTGTACATTTTCGCAATGTGAGTGCACCACTTCCGAGGTTTGAGGAAACTTTGGCGGAGGATGGATATGCGGATATGTATGCTATCATGAAACAGTTGATTCAATGCAATTGCAATGCGGTGATTTCTGTCGATCATGCATTTGAGCCATTGGACGGATTTGGAGGTATGATGGGTTCCTTTGCATACCCGACAGGCTTTATGAAGGGATTAATCTGGGCGATTGAGAAAGAACAAGAAAAAATAAGTCCGAAAAAATAAGGAGGAGGGTTATGTCACAGACGTACATTGTTTTAGCCATAATGATTTTTATGGCTGTAATGTTTGTAATTAATAAAGTTAAGTTTGGTATTGTGTCCATGTCCTGTTGTGTTTTGCTGGTCATCACCGGAGTCATGGATATCCAGACGGCGTTTAGTGGATTTGCCAATAAGACAATCATTCTTGTTGCGCCAATGCTTGCATTAAGTCAAGCGCTTACAAAGACCAGTCTTGTGCCGAGAATCAGAGTCTTTTTAAATGAGCAGCAAAGTAAGCGTGGAATGTTGCTGATTGCTTTATTTTATTTGGTCGGAGCTGCATTTGTTCAGTTTATCCCGGCAACTGCTACGATTGCAATCATGTTTGCATTTATGGAAACGATGGATGATTCTGGTGAAATTACACCGAGCCGGCTTCTGCTTCCGCTTCTTGGAGTTATGCAGATATGGAAAGGATTTATACCAATCGGAATCGGAGCTACAACATTTGCATCAGTTAATGCAAAATATGAAGGCATTATTCAAAATGAAAATGTAATGCTTCAGATGTTGGATCCGTTTAAAGTCACAATACTTCCGGTGATCGTATTAACCATTTATTGTTTGTTTGCTTGGAAGTTAATGCCCAGAACTACGCAGACCAATAAAGCGGCGTTAAAGGACGTCAAGGATCAGAAGACACTGGATCCAGTAAAAGAAAAGATAATTTATGCAGTTTTTGTCGGGGTTATGGCATGTTTGGTACTTAATAAATTTACCGGAAGCTTTATGTATCTTGCTCCGTCAGTAGGGCTTTTAATTCTTTTGTATACTGGAGCATTTTCGGTACAGGAAGCTGTGCACGCACTTACTGCTGATATGGTTTGGATGATGGCAGGTGTATTAACAATGGCTTCAGCGTTGGGATCATCGGGGGCCGGAGAACTGATTGGAAGTGCGATCATTGGCGTACTCGGAGACCATCCAAGTTCGTTTATGATTATCTTTACTTTCACTGCAGTTACTATTATCATGACATCTTTTATATCCAATGCGGGGTGTTCAAATGTTCTGATTCCCATTGCTGCAAGTATTGCTCTGGCAGGCAATATGGATCCGCGAGGGCTTATCCTTGCAATCAACATTGGGTGTCGTCTGGCTATTGGATTTCCTTCTGGATCTGGAGAAGGTGCGGTCACATATGCTGCAGGTGGTTACAATCCGGCTAAGGTGGCAAAATTTACGGTACCATATATTGTACTTGCAATCATTGCTGTTTCGGTAAGCTGCAATTTCTTTTTCCTGGTTTATGGATAAAAGATAAGGCAGATTTTGTGATGATTAGGAAATACTGCGCATAAATATGTTTGTAGCATGAAAGGAGATGCATTATGATGAGCGATGAAAAAATATTTGGATACAAAAATCCGAAACCTAGATGCGGAGGTCACCTGAATGAGAGATGGAAGTATACAGAGCCGGTGTATCGTATGGCACCTCATGTTTGGAATGTAGGCGGACAGGATGATGTAAGTGCATATCTGCTTGATAGCGGAGATGGGTTGATCCTTATTGACACAGGTTATGAAGCTACATTGTATCTTCTTATAGATCGGATATATCAATCAGGACATAATCCGAGAGATATCAAAAAGATTCTGCTTAGTCATTATCACGGAGATCACACACAGGGCGCAAGATTGCTTAAGGAAATGACAGGTGCAGAGATCTGGTTATCCAGGGAAGATGAAAAAAATCATCAGAGAACCAGAGATGACAGCTTTCCAATGCCTGTATTACCATATACTGTAGACTGCTTCTATGATGATAATACGCCTATTATTTTAGGCAGATTCAGCATTCGGACTAAGCTTACGCCGGGACATACTCTTGGTGCGACTTCATTCTTTTTTGATGATACGGATGATGAAACCGGTAAAACATATCACTGCGCAATGCATGGTGGCATGGGAACCAAAATGATGTGCCCTGGTACAAAACAGATGGAACATGAACTGACCACGCCGGAAACAGCGGAGAGATTTATTAACGATCTTAAAGAAATGGCACAGTGGCCTGTAGATATTAACCTTCCGAGCCATTTAAATCAAGCCAATATAGATGAAGTACTGCCGACAATAAAGGATTATAATGATTATTCTATTTTCGTTACAGATTATAGCTGGCATGATATGTGTATAAATCGGGCAGAGGAAGTCATGTCCTATTATCCAAAAAAGTATCCTCATTTGGTCAGAACCTGCCCTACCAGATCATGATCTGATATGGTAAGGTTTCGGAATTATCCTGGCAAAAACAAAGCATGAAAAACCGGGCGGCTCCTAAGTGGGAACTGCCCGGTTTTTCATGCTTATATTGGTTTATGAATAGAAGTATTGGTTAATGATTTGTTTCATAATTCATAATGATCAAGCACTGCTTAATAAGGCAATGGATAGTCTCAGGCTGCGGAAACAGCATTCTCTGCATCCTTATTGAGATCTGAGCCAGCCTTGGTTGCGATAAGCTTGCGAATGCAGGTAACCGCAACGATAACACCAAGTACAATCAGAAATGCCGCCACTACAAGCTGCAGACCATTGACAAGCAGCGTACCTGTGCCATTGGCAAATGCCTTAACATTGCCAACGATGTTAAGAGCGATGGCTGTAAAGGTTACACAAAGCATGATGGTCATCGGGATGTAAAGCATCCAGCCCTTCCGACCGGTAGCTTTTAAGAAAACAGCGATACCGATGAGTACCAGTGCGGCAAGCAGCTGATTGGCTGATCCAAACAGAGCCCAAACCTTTGTATATCCACCAAGGCAAAGCAGATATCCAGGAATCAGCGTAACAAGAGTTGCAAAATACTGGTTTGTAAAAAGCTTCTGCCATGCAGGAACCTTTGCCGGATCCGTTTCATCAGGTCTGAAAAGCTCCTGGAAGGACATACGACCGATTCTTGCTACAGAGTCAAGTGAAGTTAATGCAAGTGCGGATACGCACATGGTCATAAATACATTTGCTACAGAGTTTGGCAGACCAAAGGTCTCAAGGAATCCGGCAACACCCTGTGAAAAGATCTGGAACGGCGTGAGATCTGCAGGTACAGCACCGTTGACTGCAACGGCACCACAGATCAGGAGTGAGCAGACACCAAGGAGTGTCTCAAGAACCATTGCACCATATCCGACAAAGAGCATATCCTTCTCATTGCGGACAGTCTTGGAAGAAGTACCTGAGGATACAAGGCTATGGAATCCGGAAACAGCACCGCAGGCAATTGTTACAAACAGGGTCGGGAACATGTAGCTCTTGACACCCTTGGCATTGGTAAGAACAAAGCCGTTAAATGCGTTAAGCTTCATATCCGGATGTGCAACAACAAGACCAACAACAGCGCCGACAATCATGCCAACGAGCATAAAGCTTGTAAGATAATCTCTAGGCTGCATCAGAAGCCACATCGGCATTACAGATGCTGCAAAAAGATAAGCCATAATCACGAAATTCCACTGTGATCCGGTAAGGTAGATCGGAAGATACATACCAGCGGCAAACATTGCAACCAGAAGTACAATTGCGGTTACAGACTTTGCAGCTTCAGACATATTTTTGAAATGACGCTGTACAAGACCAAAAGCCATAGCGACAAAGATAAAGAGCATGGAAATGGTTGCAGCTGCAGCACCATTAAAGTTCTGCGTAACAGTTCCATCAGCTGCTTTTGTAAAGCCATTGAAGGTGCTGCTGGTCATGGAAGTAAATGCTGCAATGACGAGCAGTGTAAACAGCCAGCAGAACAGAGAGAAAAATCTTCGACCGGCCTTGCCGATATATTTTTCAATAACGAGACCAATGGACTTGCCATCATTCTTTACAGAAGCGTACAGAGCTCCGAAATCCTGTACGGCACCAAAGAAGATACCGCCAAAGAGGAGCCATAAAAAGCATGGAACCCATCCAAATGCTGCAGCAAGAATCGGTCCCTGTACCGGACCTGCACCAGCGATGGATGAAAACTGATGGGTAAAAACGGTTAATTTTGATGAAGGGACATAATCCTCACCATCCTCATACTTTTTAGCCGGAGTGACGGCCTTTTCATCAATGCCCCATGTCCGAGCAAGATATTTACCGTAGATATGGTAGCCACCTAACAAACAGACACCGGCGATAAGCAATATTACCAAGCTATTCATAATTAGCTCCCCCTTTGGAATGTTGTTTTTTTGAATGAAACCGACTCTAGCACTTCATAAATCGAAGTTCAATGCCTTTATCAGACTTTGTAAAATCTTTGTGAAATATTAAATTTTTATAATATTTTAATGGCATTGAATTAACTATTATGCCATATAGTTATGGAATCACTGATATTCCTGCGTGAAATGCCGATTTTTGGAATGGATTTGTAAGGATGCGTTTGCTGTGCTTTGCGTTACGATTCGGGCATGTTTGTTTCATTACTGCAAATAGACCGAAGGCGAGATTATGATACTTGCGAGCAGCAGGAAACAAGAAATAATAAATGAGATATAAGATAAGAAGTAAGAGACTAAAAATAATAGATCATCGACTAGAGGCAAGATACAAATGAATAAAATTCTTGACGAAAAATATCCGGAAATTTTTACAGAATAAACAAAACTAGATCCAGGAGTTATAATGCTCTTTCTTTTTTCTTGAATTTGTCGTATAGTAATCATCGCACACAATATGTTGGGCTTGAGATTAATATAACAACAATATTTTGTTTTAAAAAACACGTAAATGTAAGTAAATACGCCATGTAAGCGCCGTTTCAGCATAAATCCGGAAACAGGTTCAGCGATTTGTTAATCATAGACGGACAGAGTGGCAGGTCAATTTATGATATTTCAGGGGAGAGGAATGCAGGATATGAATACACAGGACAATGAAATCCAGGTTAAAACCAATGTGATCAAGCGTAACGGCAAGGAAGTAAAGTTTGATATCAGCAAGATTGCCAATGCCATTCGTAAGGCAAACAATGAGGTGGAGCCGATCTACCGGATGAATGAGTATCAGATCCTTGGTGTTGCAGATACGGTTGCTAAAAAGGTATCGCAGTCTTCTCATGCGGTTAATGTTGAGGATATCCAGGATATGGTGGAGACTGGCATCATGGAGATGCGTGGCTACGAGGTTGCGCAGAAGTATGTGCGTTACCGCTATAAGAGAGAAATCGCCCGGAAATCCAACACTACAGATGATGAGATTCTTTCACTTATTGATCAGGCAAACGAGGAGCTGAAGCAGGAAAACTCCAACAAAAACCCGGTGATCAACTCTACACAGCGTGATTACATGGCCGGAGAGGTTTCCAGGGACCTTACCCGTCGTCTGCTGCTGCCGGAGGATGTAGTCAAGGCGCATGAGGAAGGCGAAATTCATTTCCATGATTCAGACTACTATGCGCAGAAGGAGCATAACTGTGACCTCATTAATCTTGAGGATATGCTTCAGAACGGTACGGTTATTTCGGAGACCATGATTGAGAAGCCGCATAGCTTTTACACAGCCTGCAACATTACAACACAGATCATTGCTCAGGTCGCATCCAATCAGTATGGCGGACAGTCATTTACCCTGTCTCATCTGGCACCGTTTGTTGATATCAGCCGTAAAAAGATCCGGGAACAGGTTATCGCCGAGCGTAAGGAAAATGGGGATGATCTGGATGAGGCAAAGATTGAGAAAACGGTACATAAGCGCCTCAGAGAGGAAATTACTCGCGGCGTACAGACCATCCAGTATCAGCTGATCACGTTAATGACCTGTAATGGACAGGCGCCGTTTGTTACGATGTTTATGTATCTGGATGAGGTTGAGGACGGACAGCTGAGAGATGACCTTGCCATGGTTATCGAGGAGGTCCTCAAGCAGCGGATGCAGGGCGTAAAAAATGAGAAGGGCGTCTGGATCACACCGGCATTCCCCAAGATCATTTATGTGCTGGATGAGGACAATATTTATCCGGAGTCCAAGTACTATTATCTTACAGAGCTTGCTGCAAGATGCACTGCCAAGAGGATGGTTCCGGACTACATTTCCGCCAAGAAGATGAAGGAATATAAGGGCGATGTATATCCGTGCATGGGCTGCCGTTCCTTCCTGACTCCGGACAATGAGCAGCAGCCGGAAGGGCTTTGCAACGATGATAACAAGGCGGGTGCGCTGAATTACAAGCAGGGTCAGCACAAGTATTACGGACGGTTCAACCAGGGCGTTGTTACCATTAACCTTGTAGATGTTGCATGCTCAAGCTACGGAGATATGGACAAGTTCTGGCAGATCCTGGACGAGAGACTGGAGCTCTGCCACAAAGCACTGAAGTTAAGACATGAGAGACTGATGAATACGGTTTCCGATGTAGCTCCGATCCTCTGGCAGTATGGAGCGCTCGCAAGACTTAAGAAGGGTGAGACTATTGACAAGCTTCTGTTTGGCAATTATTCCACACTTTCTCTCGGGTATGCAGGTCTCTATGAGATGACCATGCGGATGCTTGGCGTATCGCATACCGAGGAGCATCAGGGCAAGCCTTTTGCTTTAAAAGTTATGCAGCACCTCAATGATAAGTGCACGGAGTGGAGAAAAGAGGAGAACATCAGCTATTCACTTTACGGCACACCGATGGAGTCCACAACGTATAAGTTTGCGAAGTGCCTCCAGAAGCGTTTTGGCGTGATCAAGGATGTAACGGATCATAACTACATCACCAATTCCTACCATGTAAATGTACGTGAGCAGATTGATGCATTTACAAAGCTTAAGTTTGAGTCCGATTTCCAGAAGCTCTCTCCGGGTGGAGCCATCAGCTATGTTGAGGTTCCGAACATGCAGAACAATATCCCGGCGGTACTGTCTGTCATGAAGTTTATTTATGACAACATCATGTACGCAGAGCTGAATACCAAATCAGATTACTGCGAATGCTGCGGATACGATGGTGAAATCAAAATCGTCGAGGATGAAAACGGCAAGCTGGTTTGGGAGTGTCCGAACTGCGGCAACCGTGATCAGTCCAAGATGTCTGTTGCGAGAAGAACCTGCGGCTACATTGGAACCCAGTTCTGGAATCAGGGGCGTACACAGGAGATTAAGGACAGAGTCCTGCACCTGTAATAGCAGACTTTATGCCTGGCGGAATAATAAAAACATAAATGCAAGTGGATTTCCGTTAACTATTTATTGAAACGTTAAACTGAAATATCCATATAAGAGGCGTGTCGCATGAGCACATAAAGTGCCGGCGGCAGCCTCTTTTTTATCTGAGGACATTCCAAATTGGAATACCATTATTTGTTTATTGCATTTCTTTCTTTTCTGCAGCATCAAGTACAATGGAAGCATAGAAAATTGACAAATAATTAACTACGAGAATATAAGAAACGTCAGGGAGGAAAACATAAGCATGGGAGATTCACTAACACGTAAGATTATTCGTTCACATATGGTCGCTGGCTCGATGCAGCCGGGAGAAGATGTATTTGTCAAGGTCGATCAGACGCTGACACATGATATCAATGCCGTTATGACCTATCTTGGATTTGAGCAGCTGGGCATCCCGACACAGGTAAAAACATCGGTATCCTATCTTGATCATAACCTTCTTTATATTGATTTCAAGACACCGGATGACCATAACTATCTGCGTACGATCGCGGAAAAGACCGGAGTATATGTGTCCCGTCCCGGCAATGGTATCTGCCATATGGTGCAGACCTCCCGTTTTGCGGTTCCCGGTGAGCTGCTCATGGGAGGAGACAGCCATACGCCGTCCGGCGGTGCTGTCGGCATGCTCTCGATCGGCGTAGGTGGCATGGATATTACCACAGCGATGGCAGGTGTTCCGATGCGTCTGACGATGCCTAAGGTTGTGAAGGTAAATCTTACTGGTAAACTAAGAGCCGGAGTCAATGCCAAGGAGGTCGTGCTGGAGATGCTTCGCCGCGTGACGATCAAGGGTGGTCTCGGCAAGGTTTTTGAATATGTCGGTGAGGGCGTAAAGACGCTTTCAGTTCCGGAGCGGCTGACCATTGCCAATATGGGTGCGGAAATGGGCGCGACAAGCTCCATCTTTCCGGCAGATGAGGTTGTAAAGGAATTTATGGAAGCGCAGGATCGCGGAGACCAGTATAAGGCGTTTCTTCCGGATCCGGATGCGGAATATGATGAGGAGATGACTCTTGATATGAGTGCTCTTGAACCACTCATTGCGCTCCCGCACCAGCCGGACAATGTTGTGCCGATGCGGACGCTTAAGGAGCATCCGGTCGTTGAGCAGGTGTTCATGGGCTCCTGTACCAATGGCTCCTACAGCGACTTTGCCAAGGCTGCCCTTGTAATGCAGGGCCGTCATGTCAGTGAAAACCTTCAGTGCACAGCAGGAATTGCCAGCAAGCAGATCTATAAGCAGCTGTTGAAGGATGGCTATCTTGATATGCTGATTGATGCCGGAGTACGGATCCTCGAGCTAAGCTGTGGTCCATGCTGCGCCATCGGGCAGGTCCCACCGACCAATGGTATTGCTGTGCGTACCTCAAACCGCAACTTCCGTGGCCGTGCCGGTTCTCCTAATGCGAATGTTTATCTTGTGTCGCCGGAAACCGCAGCTGCGACTGCCATAAAGGGAACCTTTGCGACCGCAGAGGAAATTATGGGTGAGGAGGTTCAAAGGCTTGCCAATATTCAGGAACCGGTACATTACATAGTGGATGACGCGATGATTATCCCGCCGCTTCCGGAGGAGGAACGAGCGAAGGTGAAGGTTCTGAAGGGACCGAATATCGCCTTCCTTCCGGTACCGGAAAAGCCGGAAAAGAACCTCTGTGCACGGATTTCCTTAAAAGCCGGGGATAATATTTCAACAGATGATATTACACCTGCGGGGGCGGAATTCTCTTCCATGCGCTCCAACATTCCGCTCATGTCAAAATACTGCTATCACCGCTATGATCCGGAATTTGCCGGGCGGGCGAAGGAACTTAAAAAGTCCATCATCATTGGAGGTGAGAATTACGGTCAGGGATCGTCGAGAGAACATGCCGCGATCAACCCGATGTATCTCGGCGTGAAGGCGGTCATCGCAAAGAGCATCGCGCGTATTCATAAAGGCAATCTGATCAATCATGGAGTGGTACCAATGATCTTTGAGGATCCGGCGGATTATGACAGGCTGGATCAGATGGATGAGCTTGAGATTGATGACTTTATCGGACAGATTCCAACGAGAGAAGTTCTGGTGCGTGACGTGACCAGGGATTTTACATTCAAGTGCCGTCTGGAGCTCTCGGATGCGCAGCTTGCGGTTGTACTTGCCGGAGGTCAGCTGAGATATCTTAAGCAGCAGCTTGTCAAGATGGGCGTGCTTAAGGTGGAAGCGCTGGAGCAGTAACGGAATATAGAGCGCAGGCAAAAGCAAAAAGAAAAAGAGCTCACGGAAAGCATTGGAGCAAGTAAATCAGAGATATCGGCTGTTTTGTATTGGCAGGAGTCTTACTTATCATGCTATGATAAAAGGCATGATAAGGAGGGCTTTATGCGGGACAGTGACTGGAAAATCATTTATGAGCTGCATCAGCATCCGAGCATCACAAAGGTGTCGGGACTATTGTATAAGTCGCAGTCGGCAATTACAAAACGGATCCAATCCATCGAGGAGGAGCTGGAGTGCCGTATCGTGGAGCGGACACCGCAGGGGGTGAGCTTTACACGCGAGGGCGAATTTGTTTATGAGATGGCGGAAAAGCATATTCGGATTCAAAATGAGCTTAAGGATGGACTCCGGAAGCTGCGGGAACAGAACAAGGAGACGATCCGGATTGGTTCTGCCTATACCTATACAAAGTATTCGCTATATGACGTTTTGAACCCGTTCAGCGAGGCACACCCGGAGATCAGCATTCGCATTATCAATAAGCAGAGCAATTTGCTCTATGAGATGCTCATGGAGGGAGAGCTGGACGCTGCGTTTATCCGCTCGGATTATACGGCTCAGGTCTATCACGAGCTGGTAGATCATACTGCGGCATACTGTGTGACGCGCGATCCGGTGGACCTTCTGCGGCTTCCGGACATGGAGCTTGTGGCGTATCAGACCAACCAGAAAACGATGGGGAAAATTGCGGACTGGTGGAGGGAGCGTTTTGACACAGAGCTTCCGGAGCCCTCCGAGGATGCCGGCTATATTGAGTTTGCTTTCCGGAGTATTTCCGATGGAAATAAGTATCTTTTATGCTTCCTGCCGGATAATTTTGTGAATGAATATCACCTTACTTTGACGCCGCTTCTCATGAAGGATGGGAAGCCGATTACACGAGACAGCTGGTTTATCTATAAAAAGGAGAAAAACCGGCGGACTGCAGTCGATGAGCTGATTCGCTATGTGATAAAAAATGTCAAGATCAAATCGTGATGAAGTTTTACATACATAGAAAATATATGATGAAAAGTATACTTATTTATATATTTTACACTATATAGAACCGCCGCTATACTATGTCAATAGAAGGGATGTCCGCGGAGGAGGCAGGCATCCGGGGAAGGAAATGTTTTATAGCCCTCAGGGCATTATAAAGGAGAGAACAGATGATTACAGAAGAGCAGATCAAGGCAGCAGAAGCTAAATTTGGCGATCTGATCCGCAGCGAGAATGCGCGGATTGAGGCAATGAAAAAGGACAGTGAGGTAAAGGATTTCTCAAAGCTTTCACATATCAAGGTCGGCATCCTTCCGGGCGATGGCATTGGTCCGATCATCATGGAGCAGGCGGTTCGTGTGGTAAAGGAACTCCTGAAGGATGAGATTGCCTCCGGACGTGTTGAGCTTCATGAGATTCCAGGTATGACGATTGAGCGTAGATCCGAGCTCATGGAGTCCCTGCCGGCAGATGTCATGGAGGAATGCAGGAAATGCGATGTGCTCGTCAAGGGACCATTTGTTACACCAAGACCAGGAGATCCGTATCCAAATCTTGTGTCTGCCAATTCCCTGCTTCGCAGAGGCTTAAATCTTTTTGCGGCGGTGCGCCCGATCAAGATCCCGGATAAGGGCATTGACTGGACCTTCTTCCGTGAAAATATCGAGGGCGAGTATATCTGGGGCAACAAGGGTATTGAGGTGAATGAGGATCTCGGCATTGACTTCAAGGTCTGCACCAAGCCGGGAGCAGAGCGTATTGCGCGTGCGGCATTTGAATTTGCACGTAAAAACGGCAAGACCAATGTCACTGTTGTTACAAAATCAAATATTGTGAAGCTTGCCGATGGTAACTTCCTTAAGACTGTGCACCATGTTGGCGCGGAGGAATATCCGGAGATTGAAGTGCAGGATCGTCTTGTGGATGCGATGGCGGCCAAAATGACGGATCCGGAGTTCAATGCCGGCATCCAGGTTGTGGTACTGCCAAATCTTTATGGCGATATTGTAACGGATGTAGCAGCAGAGCTTCAGGGCGGACTTGGCACAGCTTCCAGCTCTAACATTGGTAATCAGTATGCTCTTTTTGAAGCAATCCATGGTACAGCGCCATATCTTATGAGTCACGGCCGCGGACATTATGCAAATCCATGCTCGCTGATCCGTGCGATGGGAGAGATGATGGCACACATCGGTTATGGCGACCGGAAAGACATCCTGAGTAAGGCACTGGATATCTGTACTGTGACAGAGCGTAAGGTTGTGCTTACGACCGAGACGAAGGATGCATCTACTGCGGAATTTACAGATTATCTCATTGATACAATCAAGCATCTCGAGAAATAAAAGGGATCTGGAGTGAAAGATTGTAGATACGTTCACTCTTATTTGTGAAGACGACCGCTCATCATCTGGTGTGAAGCACGAGATGGCGGCGGAGTTGCCGTATTGTGCAGGTAAATACTCGATTGCTGCAGGTTAAAAGCGGTGGAATGGAGATTTTTATTATATGAGAAAATTTAAAACGGTATTTATGCGCGGCGGTACATCCAAGGGCTGCCTTTTTAAGAAAGAGGACCTGCCAGCGGACAGATCCGAGTGGGATAAGATTTTTTTGCAGACGATGGGCAGTCCGGATCCGAAGCAGATTGATGGCATGGGCGGTACGGTGTCCAGTAATAATAAAATTGTGGTTATCTGGAAATCTGAAGAACCCGATGTGGATATCGAGTATCTGGTGGGTCAGGTGATCGTTGGTAAGGAACAGGTGGATTATAAGTCCAATTGCGGCAACATGACTGCTGCGGTACCGGCATTTGCTGTGGAAGAAGGCATGGTAGAGATCAAGGAGCCGGTGACCACGGTTCGTATGCTTAATAAAAATACAGATAAGTATATTAACGTTGATGTGCCGATTGATCCTGTAACGCATACCTTTGCACAGGATGGAGACTGTGAGATCGCGGGTGTCGATGGAACGGCAGCCGAGCTTAAGGTGGATTTCCTTAATCCCGCAGGCGCCAAAACCGGCAAACTCCTGCCGACCGGAAATGTTATGGATGTACTTGATATCCCCGGCTTTGGCAAACTGGAAGCGACCATCATTGATGTATCCAATCCGATTGTTCTGGTGAGAGCGGAGGATATCGGTATGAAGGGAACGGAGCTTCCCGCGGAGATCAACGCAAACCTCCCGCTCATGGAGCTTCTGGAAAAAATCCGTGGTACTGCGTGCATGATGATGGGCTTTGCCAAAGATCTTAAGGAAGCAACAGACAATCAGCCGGGTGTACCTAAGGTCGGTTTTGTCACAAGTCCTGTAAGCTTTACGGATATCGAAGGCAAGGAAGTCAGGGCAGACAGGATGGATATCTGCGCTCGTGTGATTTCGGTTTTTAAATGCCATAAGGCAATACCGCTTACGGCAGCAAGCTCCGTTTCTACAGCAGCGTTTCTGGATGGAACGATTGTCAATCAGATTGCTCCGATCAAGCCGGGGCAGTCTACCGTCCGTATCGGGCATCCAAGCGGTGTTATGACCATGGTTCCGACAGTAGTAAAGCACGGCGCAAATATGGCGGATGCTACGGTTCCGGGAGTAGCCGTACAGCGGACAGCCCGCCGTATCATGGACGGGTATGTATATATCCGGAATTAAAGCTTCTGGGATGCGAAGTTTCCGCAGCATGAAACCATGATACGGGAGTGTAGCTATCTTAGCGGTAGTCTTATAAACTATGATCGGAATGACTAAGATAAGACTGCCATAAGACGGAAATCAATATAAAAAAGACTGTCATCAATGCGCAAGCTGTTTATGGCACGAACCGGTACCCGAGACCCCGGACGGTCAGAATATGAACTGGCCGTTTGGGGTCTTCCTCTATTTTCTGACGGAGACGGTTGATGTATACCATAATGGCATTATCATCCACCGCTACGTCTGTCTGCCAGACATGCTCATAGATCTGGTCCTTACTGAAAATCTTCTGCGGATTTTTGAGGAAAAGTAAAAGCAGAGTTGCCTCTCTGGAGGATAACAGAAGCTCCTGATCTCCCTTATAAAAATTCATCGTGGAGGCATCATATCGGAAGCTGCCCACATTTAACAGATCTCCACCGGCGGCATCGGCTACAGACTGCCGGTTTCGCCGGATCAGTGCCTTGACCTTGGCGCCCAGTACGACCGGACGAAATGGCTTGGTCACATAATCGTCGGCACCGATGGACAGACCGTAAATAGAGTCATAATCCTCATTACGACCGCTCACGATGATGATCGGGGTGGAGTTGCCATCTGAACGGATCTTTTTTATGACATCAAAGCCTTCCGTGTCGCCCAGCATGACATCCATAAGAATCAGATCAAAATCGGCTGACCTTAAGAGAGCCAATGCCTCTTTTCCGGAATTGGCAACCTTAGTCTCAAGGTCATTGGAATGCAGCACTTTTTCCAGCAATTTGCAGATTGCCGGATCATCATCAACAATCAAAACTTTATCAGCCATATTACTCGCACCTGTCCATTAACTATATTATACTGTCATAAGAAATACGCGTCAAACAATGAAGCACTTCTATATGGAAAATATGCGGGTATGAAATATAAAATATACGGAAAAACTAAAAACAAAAAAACTGAAAAAATTAATTATCTGATGTTTCTTACGGGGATTGTGTTTACGGCAGTAACGGTACTATTGATTGCTCTTGCAAGAAGTGTATTTACTGATTACCGCAATACCCTGATGCAAAATCAGCAGACGCAGCTCCTTAAGTTATCGGAAACGCTTGGTCAGCATATCAGCCTCGATATGCGGGAGTATGTTGGTGAGCTGGATTATCTTGAGGATCTTGAGAAGCATGCGGTATCTGATGAAATCTATAAGGACTATATCAATGAAAGCGGCAATTTCCTGGAGAATATATTCTGGGAGGATTCTGATGGAAACGTGATCCGGTCCATTTTAAAGCTTAAGCTTTCGGAGCCGCTTAAGATCACGGTATATGATGACCGGACGTCAATTTATCAGTACAGTGCTCCGGAAGAGAAAGATTATCTTGTGCTTAAAAGAACTACGTCTGATGGCAGGAGACTGTGCCTTGCTGTATCCGAGGATGAATATTATCACAGCCTGATTTCTGATATTCAGATTGGAACCAATGGATATGTGGTGATTAAAAATTCAGATAATATCATGCTGATGCATCCGGAGAAGGCACAGTGGGGCATCAATGTCATTGCGGATCGGATAAAGATGTATCCTGATGTCGATCTTGGCAGTCTGGAGCAGATGCTTGAGCATCAGAAGCAGGGACAGGAGGGAGTTGAGGAGTACTACTCATACTGGTGGACAGATCCGTCTCTGCCACGGGTACGTAAAATCAGCGCGTACTGTCCGGCATATATGGGTGAGGACTTCTGGATTGTGAGTGCAGTGCTGGATTATGCGGATTTTTATGCGCCGATCCAGGAGGGATTCAGTCGGATCCTGATGATTTTTTCGGCGATTCTGCTGATTTTTATGGTGGCTGCGATTATGATGGCAAGACTGCTTTATGATAACACCAAGGCGTCCCGGGAAATCAATTATCTTAAAAATCTTAACGAGACACTGGAGGAGGTGCACAAATCCGAGGAGACCATCGCGCATCAGCAGAGACTGCAGATTATGGGAACGGTTGCCGGAGGTATTGCCCATGAATTTAATAATTTCCTTACACCGATCATGGGCCACGCAGAGCTTCTTATGATGACGCTGCCGGAGGACTCAGAGGAGTATGACAGTGCGAGAGAAATCCTGGATGCGTCTGAAAAAGCGAGAGATGTGGTGAAGCAGATGTCGGGACTCAGCCGGAAAAATGTGGAGACGGTATATCAGAATCTGGATGCGGCAAAGCTTGTCAACCGGAATATCCGGATGATCCGCTCAATCTGCCCGGAACGGATCGCACTTAAGACAGAGAACTGTCTTAAGGATGAGCATGTGCTTGGCAACTCTACACAGATCAATCAGGTACTGCTTAATATTACGGTGAATGCGATACAGGCAATCGGTATGCAGGAGGGACACATATCCATACGGGCAGAAGCTTCTGAAGTAAGCAAGCTCGGATATCCGGAGATTCCGGAGGATGCTTCCTGGAAAAAATATATTCTGATATCCATCCGGGATGATGGTCCGGGTATGTCTCAGGATACCATACGGCATATTTTTGATCCGTTCTTTACCACAAAACCGCAGGGAGAGGGTACAGGTCTTGGCCTTGCGCTTGCGCAGCAGATTATCGGCGCACACAGAGGTTTTATACATGTTGACAGCAAGCTGACAGAGGGCAGCTGCTTTATCGTAGGGCTTCCTGTGGTGGATGCAGAGGAGACTTCCGGGATCCCGGATCTGGAACGTGACAGTCTGCTGATTGTGGATGATAATCACAAGATCCTGAATCTCCTCGAGCAGGGACTTAAGCCTTATTCTAATCTCAGGGTAAGGACAGCAGACAGCAGAGAAGCATGTGAGAGCTTGCTTTTGGGAGAGCGGCCTTCTGCAGTTGTAGCGGATCAGAGAGTAGGTAATGCAGACGGAGTGGAGCTTATGATGTCGTTATTATCCCGTTATCCCGAGGTGATCCGCATTATCATGACGGATACCATTGACCGGGAGCTGATGGAGGCAAAGCAGCGCGGTATCATTCAGGGGATCCTGCAAAAACCGGTTTCCGGGGCACAGATTCTTGAGTTGATAGAAGAAATCCGTACAGAAGAAGCTTAACAAATTGTAAGATACAGCTTAAAGAAAATTCACAATGTTTCAAGTCCCCTGTAAGGTTGGATTGCTATAGTTTTTAAGCATTAACAAGGTCTTTTTAAAGACTTGGTGATTTTCCATAGGGGGAGAAAACATGAGTACAACTGTTGTTGGAATTCTTGGCTTCCTTACGATTGTGGCGATTGTCGTCACACTCTTTAAGAGCAAGACACTTCCAAGTATTGCGTTCATTGTATGGCCGATGATTCTTGCCTGTATCCTTGTAATTGGAGGATACTATACGATCGGAGATATCGGCAAGCTGATTAAGGGCGGATTTGGCAGCACCGGACCGACTGCCGCACTGTTTGTGTTCTCCGTGCTGTATTTCGGTATCATGACGGATGCAGGTATGTTTGATGTTATCATTGATAAGCTGATGAAGCTTGTAAAGGATAATGTCATCGGTGTAACCGTGATGACTGCAATCATTGCGTTGATCGGACATCTGGACGGCGGTGGAGCATCCACCTTCTGTATCGTTGTTCCATCCATGCTTCCGGTATATAAAAAGATGCATATGAGACCGACAACACTGCTTCGTGTTTCGGTACTTGCCATGGGTGTCCTCAACCTGATGCCGTGGGCAGGTCCAACGATGAGAGCGGCATCGGTACTTGGCATGGAGGCAGGAAAGCTCTGGAGAACCATCATTCCGATCCAGGTTTTCGGTATTGCACTTTGTCTTGCACATGCGGTTCTTGCCGGTGTACAGGAGAAGGCAAGAGGTGCCGGACTGCATGGCAAGCTCGCACAGGAAGAGGGCGAGATTCATGTAGATACAAAAGAGGCGGATGCACAGAAAAACGAGCTTGCAAGACCGAAGCTTTTTGTATTTAATATCCTGCTTACGATTGCTGTTATTGCGCTTCTGATCTGGGATCAGTTCCCAAGCTATGTTCCGTTTATGATTGGCGTAGGTGTTTCCATCCTGGTAAACTATACACCGATCAAGCTGCAGAAAAAGGTAATTAACCTGCATGCCGGTCCTGCACTTATGATGTGCTCTACACTGATGGGTGCCGCTGTACTTATGGGTATCCTGGTTTACGGATTTAATGCCGATGGCGCTGCAGCAATTGCAAAGCCTGGTGTAGAGATGGCAAAAACTTCTGTCGTTACCAACATGGCACAGATTATTACACTGATCCTGCCAGCATCTCTTGGTATGCATCTGCCAATCGTAATCGGTATTCTTTCCGTACCGCTTGCACTTGCATTTGATACAGACTCCTACTTCTATGGCATGCTCCCGATCATGATTGCGATTGGCGCAAGCTTTGGTGTAGAAGCACTTCCGATTGCGATTGCCATGGTTGTATGTCGTAACTGTGCGACCTTCATCAGCCCGATGGTTCCGGCAACGCTGCTCGGTATCGGTCTTGCGGATGTAGATATCAAGGATCATATCAAGGCAAGCTTTGGCTATGTCTGGGCGTTCTCTATCATCTGCATGCTTTTTGCAGTAATTATAGGTATCATGCCATTATAAATACATACGGGTCTGTAAGATCGTATAATATTGAGCGGTTTCCTGGTGTCAGGAAACCGCTTTTTCTGTTACAATAGAGCTGGAAAAAAGCGGAGGTAAAGGATGAACTACGCAGAAATTAAAGAACATGATATTGCCAATGGTCCTGGCGTACGCGTCAGCCTGTTTGTATCCGGCTGTACGCATAAATGTCCGGGCTGTTTTAACGAGATTGCCTGGGATTTTAACTATGGTAAGGAGTTTACCAAGGAGACAGAGGACAGGATCCTTGATGCGCTGGCAGATCCCTGCTATCAGGGGCTTACGCTGCTGGGAGGAGAGCCGATGGATCCTAGAAACCAGCCGGGGCTTCTGTCGCTGGTAAGACGCTTTAAGGAACGGTATCCCGAGAAGGACCTCTGGTGCTTTACCGGATATCTGTATGACAGGGACGTCCTTGGATGGATGTGGGAGCAGGTGCCCGAGACAAGGAAAATTCTGAATTATATAGATGTACTGGTGGATGGACCATTTATAATGAAGGAAAAGGATGTGACACTTCTTTTTAAAGGCTCCCGCAATCAGAGAACGATAGATATCCCGAAGTCGCTGCGGGAGGGGAAAATTATCACATGGGATCCGGGAGATACTTCTATGTCTCCCAATGCCAAAATCTGAGAGGAGGTTTTCTATGAGAGAGCGGTTACGGATTCTGACGGTACTTCTGCTGAGTGCGGCAGTGCTTAGCTCTTGCGGAGGGAAAAAGCCGACGGCAACAGAGGCGGTAACGGAAACGGCGATAGAGACAGAAGCTTCAGAAGCTGTGACAGAGACGGAAACGCCTGCAGCATCTGCCGGAGCCGAGATGGCAGATGCCAGGGAAATTACCGGTGAAATCGTGGATGCCGCAATGCACAGTCTTGTACTTAAGGATGCCGAAGGAACGCAGTATGAGCTTAGTGAGGTAGATGATGTGGACACCTCCGGACTTTCCGGATCCATCCTTGTTGGAGCTAAAGTCACGGTAACACTCGACTCGTCCGGTATGGTGACAGCGATCCGGGATCCGGAAAAGTCTTAAGCGTCGGGAAATCCCGGATGTTCAGGCGTAAATGAGCTTGCACGGTATTTTTGCGGGAATTTACAGGGTAGCTTAAGGATGCTTTAAAAGCATGGCAAGGCATGGTTTCAGGCATGGTTTCAAAGGCATGTACTGGAAAAAATCATTCATTTCTTTATGAACCATGATATAATGTTAACAAAGTTTGTCCTTTCATAGATGTAGACTCCTCTCGCTGTGGAGGTCAGGAGCCACAGTGGGAGTTTGTCTCTGAGAAAGGACACTTATTAAAAGAGGGAGATCATTATGGTTACTAACGACAAGGGTGCGATTGAGCTTAAGCATTCGGTAATTGAGAAGCTTGCAAGACTCCAGTGGGCAGATAATCTCAATGAGGAAACGATGAAAAATATCTGCTATGAGATTTCTCCGGGACCTCATGCAACATGGAGATGCTGTGTTTATAAAGAGAGAGAAATCCTGAAATGGAGGATCCATCTGTCCATGGGACTGGATGCCAATCCAAGAAAGCCGCATAAAAATGTAATCCAGGTGATTGAGCCGGCATGCGAGGAATGTCCGCTCTCGACCTATACGGTAACAGATAACTGCCGTCTCTGCCTTGGCAAGGCATGCCAGAACAGCTGCCGTTTCGGTGCGATCAGCATGACCGAAACCAGAGCACACATTGATCCCAACAAGTGCAAGGAGTGTGGCATGTGCGCCAGTGCCTGTCCGTACGGAGCCATTGCACATCTTGTTCGTCCGTGTCGTAAGCCATGTCCGGTCAATGCCATCAATTATGATGAAAACGGCATCTGCCAGATCGATGAGGAGAAGTGCATACGCTGCGGTCAGTGCATTCACAGCTGCCCGTTTGGTGCGATCGCTTCCAAGGTTTATGTGATTGATGTGATCAAGGCGATCCAGGAGGGTAAGGAGGTTATCGCGATGTGCGCTCCTGCCATCGAGGGTCAGTTTGGTAAGGATATTACCATGGCTTCTGTTAAAGTTGCTTTAAAGAAGCTTGGATTTGCCGATATGGTCGAGGTTGGTCTCGGCGGAGATATGACTGCCGCATGGGAGTCTGCAGAGTGGTCGGAGGCAAGGAAGGAAGGTAAGAAGGTTACCACCTCCTGCTGTCCTGCATTTATCAATATGATGATGCGTCATTTCCCGGATCAGTTCCATAATAATATGTCCGAGACTGTGTCTCCGATGTGCGCGGTTTCCAGATATCTTAAGGCGACGCACCCTGGCTGCGTAACGGTATTTATCGGACCGTGCATGGCCAAAAAGTCCGAGTCCAAGGAGATGAACATCGAGGGCAATGCGGATTATGTATTAAGCTTCGGTGAGATGCAGGCAATGCTTCGTTCCAAGGATGTGGAGCTGGAGCCGGTACTGGATGAGTATCAGGAGGCTTCCATCTGGGGCAAGAGCTTCGCGTCTTCCGGCGGCGTTGCCAATGCTGTTATGGAGTGTATGAGAGAACGTGGTGAGGATACCACCGGTATCAAGCTGAGAAAGTGCTCCGGCGGTAAGGAATGCTTCACGGCGTTAACGCTGCTCAAGATGGGTAAGCTTCCGGAGGAGTTTGTCGAGGGCATGGTCTGCGATGGCGGCTGTGTCGGCGGACCGTCCAAGCATAAGACGGAGATGGAGATCCGTAAGGCTCGTCAGGAGCTGCTGGATCAGGCAGACGACCGTAAGGTACTTCAGAATTTAAAGAAGTATCCGATGGACAAGTTCTCCATGCACCGGGATGGAAGCATGAGCATGGTGGATCTTGGACCGGATCAGTAAATAAATCATAAAATTTTTTGAGTCCGTAACTTAGGTTACGGACTTTTTTTCTGCGTTTCTGTATGATAGGCACTGTCCATCAGATAAGGATGAACTTCCGATGGCGTAAGCTTGAGAGATCAAATGGATCATCGTCAGGAGGCTGTGGTAGAGAGACATCAGGAAAGGCGATGATCAAACAGACATTCATACAGAAATAAAAGCAGGAGGGATGCAATGAGCGCAGTACTTGGACCAATTCATCACTGGATGTACCGTAAGATCCAGCTTCAGGAGGAGCTTATACGGGATATCCTTCATACAACCCGGGAGTCGAATTGGGGAAGCGAGGTGGATGGAGCGGAGCTTACATCCTATGCTTCCAGTGAGACTCGTCCGCTGGAGGAGATCATCGACTTAAGCAATATCCACGGCTGGCTTTCCAGTCAGATCGATGCTCCGGAGCGCCGTTATGCGCATCTTGTAACCGGACTCCTTAAGGAGGATCCGACACGTCTGGAAGTGCTTGCGGGTACAGCATATCAGTTTGGCAGGAAGCATCCGGTGAATGCCGGCGGTACCGCACAGGACGCATTCCGTGCAATTAATGACCTGCTGCTGGATGGTATGCCATGTGACCGTGCGGTACAGGTCACAGACAACGCGGAGGATCATGTCACATTTCTGCAGACAGAAGATCTGCACAGTCCGTACTGGAAGGAGTATGGCGGAGATGGAGACAATTATTACTATTTAAGAAGCCGGGTGATTGACGGCATGCTGGAGCATTCCGGTTATGCATTAAAGAAGCTTGGCGACGGAGAATTTGAGATTGCAAAGGCCTGAAAGAGGCAGAAGGAGGATATTTCTATGGAAAAGATTACAAAGGATATGATTATGGGTGATATTGTGAGAAACTATGCAGGAGCATCCATGGCACTGATGAATGTTGGTATGGGCTGTGTTAGCTGTCCTGCAGCACTTTCCGAGTCTCTGGAAAATGCAAGTATGGTACATGGACTGGACGGACAGGAAGTGGCAAATTATCTTAACGAGCAGCTGAACCTTGCATAAGTTTAGGTTTCATCAGTTTAGATTTTGGAGGGCGTTATGTACTGTACAGAGGTTATGCAGTCGGAGCACGACAATATCCTTTCGTTTCTTGATGTGGTAAGAGCTATGTGCTGCCATGTCCTTGAAACAAAGGAGGTAGATGCGGGAGATTTCCGCAAGGTGATTGACTTTGCGCGGAATTATTCTGATCATCAGCATCACGGCAAGGAGGAGAAGTTTCTGTTTAATGAGATGGAAGCCCGGCTTGGCGCCATGGGTCAGAATCTGATCCGGCATGGTATGCTTGTGGAGCATGATCTCTGCCGGGGACATATCCTGGATCTTGAGGCAGCGCTCGATCTTTATGATGCGCATCCGGACAAAACAGTGTATGTCCTGGACATTCTGGAAGCGGCGGAAGGCTATGCCACACTCCTGACAAGACACATCAAAAAGGAAAATACGGTGGTTTATCCCTTTGCGGAGAGAAGTCTGCCTGCAGAGGTTGTATCGGAAATCAATCGTAAGGTTGAGGATTTTGAAAAAGAGACCGAAAAGCAGGGGATACAGCAGCATTACCTTGCATTGAGAGATGAGCTTAAAGCAAAATACGGCACAGTAGAGGATCAGCATGATCTTGCGGCTGCAGCGCCGCTTCCTGCCGGATTACATAAAAAAGCGTGAGGATTTCCTCACGCTTTTTTTGCGATTATTTTTTGTGTTGGTATGTCCGGCGGCACCAGATGATTCAGATTCACGCTTTGGTAGATCTCCGATATCTGTGTCATGCCTTGTTAAGAGCATAATACCATTTGCCGATGGCGGTGCCGATGATAATGATATACCCTATGATGCTGTAGATATCCGGAATCTCATGGAAAAAAACAAATCCCAGCATGGAAGCAAAGAGCACCTGGGTATAGTCAAATACGGAAATATCCTTGGCGGGTGCATAGGTGTAGGCTGCAGTTACTGCGATCTGTGCTAAGGCTGCGGCACATCCGGCGGCAATGAGGCATAAGAGCTGACCGATGGAGATCGGTACAAAGCTTAAGATTGTGAACGGCAGGCAGACCAGGGTGGAAAACACCGAGAAGCACAGTACGATCACAGGACCTTGTACGCCATGCGTGCCGAGCTTCCGCACAAAGGTGTAGGCACTGCCGGCGCATAGACCGCCAAACAACGCGACCAGCGCGGGTGCAGAGGCGACACCGGATCCGGGCTTTACTACAAAGGCGGCGCCGATCAGTGCGAGGAACACACTCAGGAGTTCAATACCATTCGGTTTCTCTCCCAGAACCATGATGGACATCACGATGGAAAAAAACGGGGCCATCTTGCTGAGGATATTGGCGTCTCCGATTTTTAAATGGGAGATTGCCCAGAAATTGGCAATCAGTCCGGCAGTTCCGAAGCTGCAGCGGAGCAGCATGGTGAGATAATTCCCCTTTCCGATGCGGAAGGGATGCCCGGAACGCTTCAGGAGGAGGAAGGCGGCAAAGGAAGCCACGAGGTTACGAAACACCGCTTTTTCCATAACCGGGATATCTCCGGATGCCTTGACAAAAAAAGACATCAGGGCAAAGCCGAGCGCGGAAATCACGATGTAAAGGATCCCCTTCTGCCTGGCTTCCGTAAGACGCTGTGCGGAATCAGAAGCGACCAAAGCTTTTTTCCTCCTCCCCTATGATGTCGATCGTTTTGGTAATGCTGAGATGTCCATCCTTTAGAGACAGTACCACCGCTCCGCAGTTCGGAATAATCGGACTTGTCCAGAATTCTGCCTTGGGGAGACCCAGAACGACACTTTCCATACCGCGAATGATTCCGCCGTGTGCAACCGCAAGGACCCGCTTGCATGTAGGCTCGTCAGGGATCAGATAGTTATCAATAAAAGCCTTGCAGCGGGCGGTGACTTCCTCAACGGACTCGCCGCCCTTGGGCGGCTGATATTTCTCGGGAGCACTGAAAAAGTCCTTAAGATTGCGGAGCTCCGGACTGATCGGATCGCCCGACAGATTCATGCCCTCACCGACACCAAAGGACATTTCCCGAAGCTCGGATACTTCCACAGGCTTTGGTTCCCGGTCCTTCATGATAATCTCTGCGGTTTTGCGAGCGCGCGCAAGCGGACTGGTATAGACCTTGTCAAATTCTGTATCCCGGAAATACCTGGCAAGCTTTCTCGCCTCTGCCAGACCTGTATCATTAAGAGGGATATCAGATCTTCCCTGAAGCTGATGCTTCCGGTTCCACTCGGTTTCACCATGTCGTATAAAATAAATTTCCATTTCGTTTGTTCCTCTGATCGTTTTTCTGTGAGTCATCATTTTCTGCTTCTTCGTATGAAGTGCAAGCTGTAACAGCTTGACCTGCGCACGCTTTTCTGACCGGATTTCGGATCTCACGCAGGGCAAATGCCCGGGGATCCGCTTTTCCGGAAAACAATGACATTACCCGCCGATAAATGGAAGAGCATTCAGAAGACCCGAGAGTGTCTCAATGGTCTCCTGGAGCTTGTCCAGTGTGCTTAGTGCATTGTTGATTTTATCCTCATTGGCAGCATAAAGTACCTTGAGGCTTTCTACCATGGCATCAATTTCCTTTATCGTGTCAAAGGCACTGTCGATGCGTGCGGTATATCCGTTAAGCACGTGCCGGATATACAGGAAGCCTCCGATCAGGAGCATCAGCAGGCAGACATTCAAAATAAGAAGAAGATCACTTTTTTGATGCAGTCTGCGTATTTCTTTCATTAAAATATGTGCATCCTCATTGGAAATGCTGGTATGCTCCCGGTTGGGATCGGGGCTGTTTTGATGATGCGTCATAAAAAACACCTCCGGTGCGTAAAATCAACAGGTTAAGTGCCATTATACCACAGCTCCCGGAGAGATGCATGAAACGTGCAAAATTTATCCCGGGATACCGCTGTAATCCGTCAGATTTTGCCTTGACAGGGTTTCAAATGCGTCTTATAGTTACCAGGTAATAATTAAGTAGTATGTAGAGGTAGCGGTGCAAATGAGTACCCCACGGAGCCGGCAGGCGATGAAGTGAGGGAAAGGTAATCACCGCCGAACGGAGCCGTCCGGCAGGGCAGCTTGACCGTGGGGATGCAGACAACATCTGTATCACTCCTTCACCCGTTGAAGTGGCGCTATTGCTTATGGGAGAGTTCAACCGTATGTGATAGCACATACGGTTTTTTTGTTTTGCAGGGTTCTCCAGGGATTCCTGCAGCTCTTACAGGAGGAAATAATTATGAAAAAGAATCTTATGATTTCTGCAGCTGTTGTATCCGCAGCAGCAATGCTTCTTGCAGCCTGCGGAGCAGGTTCATCCACACCAGACGCAGCGACACAGGCAGCGTCCAGCGCAGCAGCAAAAACAGAGACTTCAGCTGCAGGCAGTGAAGCGGCAAGCTCCGCAGCAGCCGGACAGGAAAGCGCTGCGTCAGAGGGTGGTGTGCTGAGAGTCGGCATGGAGTGTAACTATGCTCCGTTTAACTGGACCACAACAACGACCAATGAATTTACCAAGCCGATCACCGGTGTAGACTATGCAGATGGATACGACGTTGTTATGGCAACCAAGCTTGCCGATGCCATCGGTAAGGATGTGCAGATTGTAAAGCTTGACTGGGACAACCTGATTCTGTCTCTCCAGAACAACCAGATTGATGCAATCATTGCCGGTATGACAGATACTCCGGACCGTGAAAAAGAGGTTAACTTCACTTCTCCGTACTATGAGTCAGAGGAGGTCATGATTGTGAAGGCAGACGGCAAGTATGCCAATGCTTCCTCGATCCAGGATTTCTCAGGTGCAACTGTGCAGGGGCAGATGAATACCATCTATGATGAGGTTATCGATCAGATCAATGGAGTAAAGCATCAGCCGGCGGCAGAGACATTCCCGGCAGCGATCCAGGCACTGCAGGCAGGCGCGGTTGATGGCGTTGTTTCCGAGCTTCCGGTTGCCAAGGGCGTCGTTGCAGCCAACAGTGATCTTGCAATCGTACGTTTTGCTGAGGGCAAGGGCTTTGAGGCAGACACCACCGTTTCCATTGCTGTGAGAAAGGATGACAGCGAGCTTAAGTCCCAGCTGGAAAAGGCACTCGAAGGTATCTCCAAGGATGAGAGAGATGAGATAATGGAGGCAGCTGTCAATCGTCAGCCTGCAAATGAATAATGTTTATAAACAACTGTATTGATATCATTAATAAATATGGCTCCAGCCTGATGCTGGGTGTCAGAACCACACTGATTGTGGCATTGACCGGTACTGCATTTGGACTTGTACTCGGACTTCTGGTGGGTGGCTTCCGTGCTGTCCAGCTGGATTATACTGCGAGTCCTGCGGCTGTTTTTGTAAAGAAGCTCTTTAACCTGATCGCCAATATCTATATCACGATTTTCCGTGGAACCCCGATGATGGTGCAGGCGGTGTTTATCTATTATGCACTGCTCAATGTCATTCACTGGGATACGCTCACAGCGGCGATCGTAGTTATCAGTGTGAATACCGGCGCCTACATGGCGGAGATTATCCGTTCCGGTATCCAGGCAGTGGATCCCGGACAGACCGAGGCGGCACGTTCCCTCGGAATGTCCAATGCCCAGACGATGCTTGGTGTAGTGCTGCCGCAGGCGATTAAAAATGCTTTCCCAGCCATCGGTAACGAGCTGATTGTCAACATCAAGGACTCCTCGGTGCTGATGATTATCTCTATCACAGAGCTTATGTTCCAGGCCAAAAGTATCGCAGGCTCCACCTTCCATTTTACGGAGACCTATTTCCTGGAGGCTGTGATCTATCTGATTCTGACCTCGATCGCCAGCCTGATTCTGAATTCTATTGAAAAAAGGATGAATCAGTCCGAGAACCGGACCCTGAAGCTTCCGATGAGCGATACGGATCCCAAGAGCATCGGATACAGTAAAGTGGCAGAAAAGGAGTAAGCTATGGCAGAACCAGTTGTTGAAATCAAGGATATCCATAAAAGCTTCGGTGCGCTCGAGGTGCTGAAGGGCGTGGATTTCTCGGTAAATGAAGGAGAGGTTGTCTGTCTCATTGGTCGTTCCGGCTCCGGTAAGTCCACCCTGCTTCGCTGCATTAACCTCCTGGAAAAGCCGGATAAGGGTGTGATTACGGTTTTTGGTGAGGACATCCTCCATACCCGTAATGTGAATGCGTACCGCGCCAAGGTGGGCATGTGCTTCCAGCAGTTCAATCTCTTTAACAATATGAATGTGCTTGAGAACTGCGTGTATCCGCAGCGGAAGGTCCGGAAGCTCTCCAAGGAGGAAGCGGAGAAAAACGCACTGCATTACCTTGATAAGGTAGGCATGCGGCAATTTGCCGGTGCCAGTGTGCGGACGATTTCCGGCGGACAGAAACAGAGAGTCGCGATCGCAAGAGCACTCTGCATGCAGCCGAAGCTGATGCTTTTTGACGAGCCTACTTCCGCGTTGGATCCCGAGATGGTTGGAGAGGTTTTAAATGTTATGAAGGACCTTGCCAATGAAGGTCTCACCATGATCATTGTGACCCATGAGATGGGCTTTGCAAGAGAGGTTGCAGACCGGGTTGTCTTTATGGATCAGGGCCGGATTGAGGAGCAGGGAGCTCCGGAGGAGCTTTTTGAGCATCCAAAGAGCGAGCGGACCATCAGCTTTTTACGCGCATCCGTTAATAAATAAGAGACATTTTTAAGAGACATTTTTTTAAAGCTGTATTACGATAGTACCGGCGGCAGATTTATCTGCGCCGGTATTTTTGCGTATTTATGTGCTTTTACTCTTGCGGCTTTACAGGCTTTTGTTTTACGCAAGCTTATACTTTTATATATTTTTAAATCAGGAGGAGCAGCAGAGATGAAATTTCTGCATCTTGCGGACCTGCATTTAGGCAAGCGGGTGAATGAATTTTCCATGCTGGAGGATCAGAAGGAGATTCTCCGGCAGATTCTTAGCATTACGGATGAGGAGAAACCGGATGGGATGCTGATTGCGGGGGATATTTATGATAAGCCGGTTCCGCCACAGGAGGCGGTGCAGCTGTTTGATGAGTTTCTCTATCAGCTTTCCGAGCGCAAGCGTACAGGCGGTGGCGCACTTCAGGTCTTTATCATCAGCGGAAACCACGACTCTGCAGAGCGGATTGCATTTGGATCGAGGCTTATGGACCGGACCGGAATTCATCTGTCTCCGGTATATAACGGAACCGTGCAGCCTTTTTGCATGCAGGACAGATATGGTGATGTCCGGGTCTTTCTGCTGCCTTTCATCAAGCCCGGAAATGTCAGAGCAGCCTTTCCGGAGGAGGCGGAGGAGATTGTATCCTACACTGACGCTGTGCGTACAGCCGTCCGGCATATGGATGTGAATGCTTCTGACAGAAATGTGATCGTTACGCATCAGTTTGTCACAGGGGCGGTGCGCTCGGAGTCAGAGGAAATATCAGTAGGTGGGCTTGATAACGTGGATGCTTCTGTTTTCCAGGCTTTTGATTATGTGGCGCTCGGGCACATTCACGGACCACAGACGATCGGACGTGAGAGCGTGCGCTACTCGGGCACACCCCTGAAATATTCATTCTCCGAGGTAAAGCAGCAGAAGTCCGTCAGTATCGTGGAGCTTTTAGCCAAGGGTACGGTCAGGATACGGACGAGGGAGCTGGTGCCGGTGCATGAGATGCGGGAGATCCGCGGAAGCTATGCGGAGCTTACCGCCCGGCAGAATTATGCCGGTACTCAAGTTCAGGACTATCTGCATATCACGCTTACGGATGAGACGGACATACCGGATGCCATCGGGAAGCTAAGGACGATTTATCCTAATCTCATGAAGCTTGATTATGATAATCAGAGGACAAGGATGCATCAGAGCCTGGAGCTTAAGGATAAGACGGAGCATCGCTCACCGCTTGAGCTGTTTCGGGAATTTTATAAAAGGCAGAACAATCAGGAGATGTCGGAGGAGCAGAGGAATTTTATGAAGGAAATGATCGAGAGCATCTGGGAGAATGAGTCATGAGACCGGTAAAGCTTGTATTGTCTGCATTTGGACCGTATGCCGCAAGAACGGAGATCCCGATGGACGCGCTCGGAAGCAGAGGACTATATCTTATCACGGGCGATACCGGTGCCGGCAAGACGACAATTTTTGATGCGATTACATTTGCATTATTTGGTGAGCCGAGCGGTCAGAACCGGGAGGTATCTATGCTCCGGTCCAAATACGCGGAACCGGAGGTACCGACGGAGGTGACCCTGGACTTTATGTATAGTGGCAAGCTGTACCAGGTGCGGCGGAATCCTGAGTATGAAAGACCGGCGAAGCGCGGAAGCGGTATGACGAAGCAGAAGGCGGATGCCGAGCTGACACTGCCGGACGGCACGGTGATTACCCGACAGAAGGATGTGGATCGGAAAATCCGGGAGATTCTGGGTGTGGACCGGAATCAGTTCTCGCAGATTGCCATGATTGCGCAGGGGGATTTTTTAAGACTCCTGCTGGCGGATACCAGGGAGCGGTCGGAGATTTTCCGGAAGCTGTTCCGGACAGAAAACTACCAGATCCTCGCAGACCGGCTGAAACAGAAATCCGGGGCATTGCAGGATGCCTGCGAGCGTGCGGAGCAGAGCCTTCAGCAGTATATCTATGGTGCGGCGGCCGATCCGGAGAGCGCATGTTACGAGAAGCTTAAGCGGATCCAGGATGCACCGGAAGCGCCGGAGGCAGAAGCAGATATTGCAGAGCTTCTGACAGAGCTCCTCCGGGAGGACCAGGAGAGACAGGATGCGGTAGCAGGTGAGATCAGGACACTGGACGTAAAGCTTAAGGACAATGCCGCAAGACTCCAGCAGGCGGAGTTTTATCATAAGACACGAAGGATGCTGGAGGATACACTTGCAGCACTGACCAAGGCGTCTCCGGAGCTTGACAGGCGGAGACAGATCAAGGAGCAGGAGGACCAGCGGCAGCCGGAGCGGGAGGAAGTAAGCCGGGGCATTGCCCTGATTGAGCAGGAGCTTCCGGAGTATGACAACCTTGAGGATACACTTCGGGCGCAGAAGGAGCTGAAAGGAAAAGCGCAGACACTTGCCGGAGCACTTTTAAAGGATCAGGAGGAAAGTACAAGGGAACGGCAGCTGCTTCAGGATAAAAAAACAGAGCTTAGCGCGTTGGGAGATGCTGCGGCAGTTAAGGAGAGACTCACTGCAAAAAAGACGGAGCTTGACCGCCGGATGCAGGATTTAAGCGCACTCTGGAAGAAAATAAAGGCACATGAGGAGCGGAAAACGCAGCTGGAGGAAGTGAGGAAGCAGTATCTTAAAGCGGCAGGAGAGGCAGAAGAAGCGGCACAAACCTATGTAAGCTTAAACCGTGCATTTCTGGATGAGCAGGCAGGGATTCTGGCAGAGCAGCTGGAGGAGGGGCAGCCATGCCCCGTATGCGGATCATTGCATCATCCTGCTCCGGCAGGGAAATCCGCCAAGGCACCTACCGAAGCGTCGCTGGAGCAGGCGCGGAAAACCTCGGAAAAGCTAAGTAAAACCGCATCCGATTTAAGCGCTCTGACGCATGGACGGATGGGCGAGTATGAGACAGAGGAAGCAAACATCCGCACCATAGCCGGGGAGCTCCTGGGGGAGCTGGCTCCGGAGGAAATCCGGGAGCGTACACGTACACTTGGAAATACGCTCTATCAGGAGAGCGGGAAGCTTAAGCTGGAAATCGAAAAGGCAGAGAAACAGGCAGCACGGAAAAGTGCGCTGGAACAGGAGATTCCTAAAAAAGAGGCGGAGCTACTGGCACGGGATCAGGAGATCGAGAAACGGAAGCTTCAAGTCCAGGAGCTTACCATCCGGGGAGAAGAGAGTGATCAGGCGGTCGTCGCACTGCAAAAGAAGCTGAAATATGCTGGTAAAGCCGATGCTCTACGTGAGAAACAGCGACTTGAGGAACTTAAAACACGCATGGACCAGAGTCTCAAGACAGCGGAAGAGAAGCTTATGGAAGCGCAGCAGGAGCTCACGCGTCTTACAGGACAGAAGGAGCAGCTGGAAAAGGAGCTTGCGCAGCAGATCCCGCTTGACTATGACAAAGAGATGGCAGCCGAGCGTGCGCTGAGCGCGGAACGGGATCAAAAGAGAGCTGAGGCGCAGAAGCTCCATGCCAGGATTTCTGCGAATGCTTCCGCTCTTACCCATATCCGCGAGCGCTCCGGTGAACTAAAAGCGCTAAGGCAGCAATGGAGCTGGGTCAGGGCACTCTCCAATACAGCAAACGGAACCATCACTGGCAAGGAGCGTGTGATGCTGGAGACATGGATCCAGACAAGCTATTTTGACCGGATCCTTGCAAGAGCCAATACCCGGCTCATGGTTATGTCCGATGGACAGTATGAGCTTAAGCGGCGGGAAACCGCGGAGAATCTTCGTTCGCAGAGCGGACTGGACCTCGATGTCATTGATCATTACAACGGTACGGAACGCTCGGTACGCAGTCTCTCCGGAGGAGAGTCCTTTAAGGCATCTTTGTCACTGGCACTGGGGCTCTCGGATGAGATTCAGTCCTCGGCGGGCGGGATCCGGCTGGATACCATGTTTGTGGATGAGGGCTTCGGTTCGCTGGATGAGGAATCACTGGGACAGGCAATCCGGGCGCTGGAGAGTTTGAGTGAGGGTAACCGTCTGGTAGGTATCATCTCTCATGTAGCAGAGCTAAAGGACAAGATCGGACGACAGATTGTCGTTAGCAAAGAGCGTAGCGGCGGCAGCAAGGTGGAAATTATTACTGACTGACAAAAAGCCATAAAACGTCAAAAATTAGACGTTTTATGGCTTTTTGTATATTTATTTATGCTTTACAGAATGGAAAACCGTCAATCTTTCTGTTGACTTAGGCAGAAAATCTGCTAATATTTGATTCTGTAATTTTACATAAAATAATTTAACTAAAATAATGGAAGAGGTATCATATGCAATTTGATGAGCTTAAAAAGATTATTGTTGACACGCTTGCCTGCGATGAGGACAAGGTAACTCCGGAAGCAAGTCTGGTGGATGACCTGGAGATTGATTCTCTATCTCTCGTAGAGCTGCACATGGCTCTTGAGGATGCCGTCGGTAAGACGATTCCGGATGGAGAAATCGGAAAGCTTCAGACGGTGGAGGATATCCTCAAATACCTCAATGCCTAAGTCTATGGTCCGGGTATTTTGTAACAGTGAGATCCTGGTATTAAGATCAAAGGAGGCTTCTCAATGGAATTACCGGTATTTAAAATCCCTTCCGGCTTTATCAGCTGCCGTGCCTGCGGCAGAAGGGCGTTGAAAATCCGCTGGAAAAATAACATGAATGTGTGTCCGATGTGTGGTCATTACAGTCCCCTGACGGCGTATGAGCGGCTGTCTCTTGTTTTTGACAAGGGAAGCTTCCGGGAACTGGATCGCGAAATTAAGGCATCCGACCCGCTGAAATTTCCGGGATATCAGGATAAGATCCGGGATCAGGAAAAAAAGACCGGACTCAGAGAGTCGGTGGTATCGGGTGTTGGAAGCATCGGAGGCATTAAGACCGTTGTTTCAGTGCAGGATAGCCGATTCTTTATGGGTTCCATGTCCCGGGCGGTAGGTGAAAAAATCACAGAAGCTGTGGAATATGCCGAGGCCAACCGCCTGCCGCTGATCATTTTTTCTGCGAGTGGAGGTGCGAGGATGCAGGAGGGAATCTTCAGTCTCATGCAGATGGCAAAGACCAGTGCTGCTGTGCAGCAGTTCTCGGAGCATGGCGGTTTATTTATAAGCTATCTTACGCATCCGACCACCGGAGGCGTCACCGCGAGCTTTGCTTCACTTGGAGATATTACGCTGGCAGAGCCGGGCGCGCTGATTGGGTTTGCCGGACCCAGAGTGATCGAGCAGACCATCGGTGAGAAGCTGCCCAAGGGCTTCCAGAGAAGCGAGTATCTGGAGCAGCAGGGCTTTGTAGACCGGATTGTCGAGCGGAAGGATATGAGAGCCGTACTGATCGACTTGCTGCAGCTGCATGTTGATTCCAGCCGCAGAGAAATGGCGTGAGGAGGCTTTGCATGGTGGAAAATCAAGGTAAGGAGACCCGGACATGTACGGCGGCAGAGCGGGTGCGTATTGCGCGTAACCCGGAGCGCCCGCATATTACGGATTTTATTGAGCACCTGTTTACAGACTTTTTTGAGCAGAAGGGAGATCATCTGTATGAGGATGATCTCAGCATTTACGGTGGGATTGCCCGCTTCAGGGGTGTGCCGGTGACAGTGCTCGGACACCGTAAGGGCAGGACTACAGAGGAGAATGTGCGCTTTAACTTTGGTATGCCGCGACCCGAGGGATACCGCAAGGCGCTTCGTATGATGGAGGAGGCAGAGAAATTTGACCGTCCGATTATTACGTTTATTGATACTCCCGGAGCATATCCCGGTAAGGAAGCCGAGGAGCATGGACAGGGAGAAGCGATTGCGAGAAATCTTGCGGCAATGAGCAAGTATACGGTGCCGGTGATTTCCGTCGTCACCGGAGAAGGAAATTCCGGAGGCGCGCTTGCAATCGGTGTCGCCAATCGGATCCTCATGCTGGAGAATGCAGTATATTCCGTGCTGAGTCCGGAGGGCTTTGCATCGATCCTCTGGAAGGATCCGTCCCGTCATGAGGAAGCAGCGGAAGTGATGAAGCTGACAGCGCAGGATCTTTTTCATGCGGGTGTCGCCGATGTAGTGGTTTCTGAGCCTGCGGGCGGAGCTCATAAAGCTCCGGAGGCGCTTTACCGGAATCTTGATAAGGCGTTAAGCGACTGTCTTACAGAGCTCCGGAAGCTCTCTCCGGAGGAGCTTCGGAAAGACCGGATGGAGAAATACAGAAGGATATGAGAGCAATTGAAATTATAGGAACGGGTTCCTGTGTTCCACATCATACGATTACAAACGATGAACTTGCCCAAAGCATTGATACCAGTGATGCATGGATTTATCCGCGCACGGGGATCCATGCACGGGAGTTCTGCACTGCTAGGCAAAGTACGGTAACCATGGCTGTCGAGGCTGCGCGGAAAGCAGTGGATGACGCAGGCATTCCCGTTACAGGGATCCGCGCGGTGCTTGCAGCCACGATGTCTCCGGATTTTTCCACACCGAGTACAGCGTGCTTTGTTTCGGAAGCATTAAAGCTGCGTGAGGATACTGCGGCACTGGATCTCAATGCTGCCTGCAGCGGCTTTATTTATGCGCTTGAGACAGCGAGGGGCATATTGTCCGGTATACAGGAGATGGAGCAGGAGGATGCGCCGTTATATGCCCTTGTGATCGGAGCCGAGCAGCTCTCCCGACTCCTTAAGCTTGAGGACCGTACCACTTCCGTCCTGTTTGGGGATGGAGCAGGCGCCGTTATCGTAAAGCTCACAGAGGCGGGGCGAAGCGATTACGCTGTAACGCTCGGCTCACGGGGCTCCCGGGATATCCTGGCGCCGGGGCTGTATACCGGCGCTATTGACAAAAGCGTGGATCATATGGTGATGAACGGCAAGGCTGTTTTTGTTTTTGCCGTTGAGATTATTCCGAGGCTGATTGAGAGGGTACTTCGTCTGAGTGGTTCGGACCTTGCGCAGATCGATTATGTCCTTTGCCACCAGGCGAATGCACGGATCATCCGGCATGTGGTGCGGAAGCTGCAGGTACCGGAAGCGAAGTTTCCGATGAACATGGAGCGTCTGGGAAATACCAGTGCGGCTTCGATCCCTATTTTACTCGATGAAATGCATGGAAATGGAACGCTCAGGGGCGGAGAGAAGCTGCTCCTTGCAGGCTTTGGCGGAGGACTTACCTTTGGTGGTATGCAGCTTAGGTTCCGCCCGGAGGACAGAACATGAAATATTTAAATGAAATCTTAGACATAAAATATCCGGTGATTCAGGGCGGCATGGCCAACATTGCCACCGGAGCATTTGCTGCAGCCTGCTCTCAGGCGGGCGCACTCGGCATGATTGCAACCGGGGGCATCCGGGAGGCGGAAATGCTGAGAGAGGAGATCCGTACAGCCCGGAAGCTGACTGATCAGCCCTTTGGTGTAAATCTTATGCTGATGCATCCGCTGACAGATGCGTTTGTAAAAATCTGCTGTGAGGAGAGGGTTCCGGTGGTGACGACCGGGGCCGGAAATCCCGGTCAGTATATGGAGCAGTTTAAAACAGCGGGAATCCTGGTAATCCCTGTTGTCGGTGCTCCCATCCTTGCAAAGCATTTGGAACGGTTGGGTGCAGATGCAATAATCGCGGAGGGCTGCGAGAGCGGAGGACATGTGGGAGAGATGACCACCATAACGCTGGTACCGCAGACCGTGGATGCAGTACAGATTCCGGTGATTGCCGCCGGAGGGATTGCGGACCATCGTCAGTTCCGGGCGGCGATGGCGCTTGGCGCCTGTGGAGTGCAGGTGGGTACGGTGCTGCTCGCTTCGGAGGAATGTCCGATCCATGAGGCCTATAAGCAGGCACTCATGAAAGCCAGGGGATCAGATACGGTAGTGACCGGCAGAATTTCCGGTACACTGGTACGGGTCCTTAAAAATCAGATGACAAAGGAGTATATCCGGAGGGAGAAATCAGGTGCCGACAAGATGGAGCTTGAGAGATTTACTCTGGGGAGTCTCCGCCGTGCGGTTTTTGAGGGTGACACCAAAACAGGATCCCTGATGGCTGGGCAGACCTGTGGACAGGTGGAGAGGATCCGTCCGGTTTCAGAGATTCTTGCCGGGATCTGCGGAGGTTTTGAGGGATGAGCAGAGCTTTTTTATATGCAGGACAGGGAAGTCAGCATGCAGGCATGGGGAAGGATCTCTATGAGACATTTCCGGAGTTTAGGGAGGCATTTGACAGAGCTTCCGCTCAGGTGAAAGGATTTGACTTAAAAACGGTATGCTTTGAGGGTCCGGAGGAGATTCTTCACGAGACCCGATATACGCAGCCTTGTATGACCGCCTTTGCTGTGAGCATGACGGAAGTATTAAAACATAAGGGGATCCTGCCGCAGTATACTGCCGGGTTATCGTTAGGTGAGTACGGAGCGCTGGAAGCGGCGGGCGTGCTGGACCTCGAGGCAACGGTCCGTACGGTAGATTTCCGGGGTCAGGCGATGGCAGCGGCATCTCATGGCATTGATTGTGGCATGACGGCGATCCTCGGGCTTACAGAGGATTGTGCTGCGGCATGCTGCGACAGAGCTAAGGAAGTGGGCAGGGTTTCTGTCTGCAATCTGAACTGTCCGGGGCAGGTCGTCATTGGCGGTGAATCTGCTGCGGTATCAAAAGCATCGGAGCTTGCTGCGGAGGCAGGTGCGAGGAGATGTATCCCGCTTAAGGTTTCGGGACCGTTCCATACCGCCTTTATGAAGCCGGCCGGGGATCAGCTCGGAGCATATTTCAAGGAGCTCAGCTTCCATACACCGGAGTGCGTTGTGATGTATAATGTTCTCGGACATGAAAATGATGCCCGTCTTAATCCGGATGGTCGTGAATGGTCTATCCCGGAGCTGCTGGAGCTGCAGGTGCAGCGTTCGGTGCGGATGGAAGACTGCATTCGCAGGATGCTTACGCTTGGAGTAGATCAGTTTGTGGAAATCGGTCCGGGCAAAACGCTGGCAGGCTTTGTACGGAAGACGGCGAAGGACATGGGCATCTCAACATATGAGGTGGTTTCACTGGAAACTGCAGAGGAGCTTGAAAGGTATCATGGATAATCAGGAAATTATAAAGGATGAACGTCGGACAGCACTGGTAACAGGCGGGAGCCGGGGGATCGGCAGGGCGGCAGCCCTTAAGCTGGCGGAAGCAGGCAACAATGTTGTTATCAACTATCAGGGAAATGAGGCAGCGGCACGTGAGACGGAGGAGCTGATTCATGCTGCCTGCCAGGATGCCGGGACACTTATTGTGCGGGCGGATGTATCCAGGGAGGATGAGGTCCGTGAGATGGTGGACAGTATTATGGATGCATTTGGCAGAATTGATATCCTCGTAAATAATGCCGGGATTACGCGGGATCATCTGTTGCTACGCATGACCGCAGAGGATTTTGATCAGGTGATTGCCACCAATCTCCGGGGATGCTTCCTCTTATCCAAGTATGCAGGGCAGCAGATGCTCAAGGCACGATATGGCAGAATCATTAATATTTCCAGTATTTCCGGAACCCATGGCAATATTGGTCAGGTCAACTACGCTGCGTCCAAGGCAGGTATCCTTGGTATTACAAAGTCTCTAGCCAAGGAGTACGCATCCCGTGGTATTACTGTGAATGCGATTGCGCCCGGGTTTATCCGTACGGATATGACGGATGTACTGCGTGAGGATATTCGCGAACGGATTCTTGCCGAGATTCCGGTCAAGAGGCTGGGAGAGCCGTCGGATGTAGCAGATGCAATCGTATTTTTATCACGACCGGAAAGCGGCTTTATCACAGGTCAGGTGCTGGGTGTTGATGGCGGAATGGGAATCTGAGGATACCTGAGAGAAATAACGAGCTTTGTCGATCAGACGGATATATCCAGATTTCAAGATCAGCCAGGAGAGTAAGATACGAAAGACTGAGAGAAAAGTCGGGATAGTCAGATTATTTCAGGTTAGGAAGGACAATCAAAACGTTTTATGGAAAAACGAAGCGTTGTAATCACGGGTCTCGGAACTGTAAATCCCACGGGAAATTCAGTGAGCGAGAGTTGGAAAAATATTATGAAGGGAAATGTCGGAATCGGACCGATCACAGCCTTTGACACGACTAATTTCCAGGTAAAGCTTGCCGGAGAGGTCAGAGATTTTCATCCGGAAACACGGATCAATAAGAGGGAGCTTAAGCATATGTCCCGCTTCACTAAGTTCGCGGTCTATGCTGCCGAGGAGGCACTGGAGCAGAGCGGAATCCTTACAGCGCTGGGCAGCACATATCGTCCGGAGCGGGTCGGCGTTGTGGTGTCTTCCGGCATCGGTGGATTTGAGACGATCCAGGAGGAGCATGACCGCGGACGGGAAAAGGGATATGAAAGACTGAATCCTTTTTTCATTCCGATGGCGATCTCCAACATGGCAGCGGCGCAGATCTCGATCCGGAATGGTCTTAAGGGTCTCTGCAGCTGTCCTGTGACGGCTTGTGCCGGAGGCTCCAATGCGATTGGAGATGCGTTTCACAGGATCCGGGATGGCTATGAGGATGCCATGGTTGCAGGCGGCACCGAGGCAGCCATTACAGAGCTTGCGATTGGAGGATTTTCCAGCATGAAGGCATTGTCCCATGCTGCGGATCCCAACCGGGCGTCGATTCCCTTTGATCTTGAGCGGAACGGCTTTGTAATGGGAGAGGGTGCCGGGATCCTTGTGCTCGAGGAGCGGGAGCACGCGCTTGAGAGAGGCGCAGCGATCCTTGCGGAAATCGAGGGCTACGGAGTAAGCTCTGACGCGTATCATATTACATCTCCTGCGCCGGAAGGAGAAGGTGCGGCCCGGGCTATGACAGCTGCGATCGGGGATGCCGGACTGACGGTAGCGGATATCGATTATATTAATGCACATGGAACATCCACACATCTGAATGACGCAGGAGAAACCAGAGCCATCCATCTTGCCTTTGGTGACGCAGCGGATCATCTTGTCGTTTCCAGTACCAAGTCCATGACCGGGCATCTGCTCGGAGGTGCGGGAGGGGTGGAGGCAGTATTCTCCGTACTTGCACTACGAGATCAGTTTATCCCTGCCACGGTAAATCTTAAGGTTCCGGATCCGGAATGCGATCTTGACTACTGTGCCAATGAGGGAAGACCCGCCGTACTTCGGCATGTGATGAGCAATTCCCTCGGATTTGGTGGACATAATGCCTGCCTTGTATTTGGAAGAAAGGGCTGAATATGGAGCTGGATATTAATGAAATAAAGAAGATCCTTCCGCACCGGTATCCGTTTTTACTGATTGATGCGGTAGAGGAGTATGAGCCTGGAAAATTTGCAAGAGCCAGGAAATGCGTCAGTGCAGATGAGCCCTTTTTTCAGGGACATTTTCCGGACTATCCTGTGATGCCGGGGGTTTTGATCATAGAGGCACTGGCACAGACCGGTGCGGTAGCGCTTTTAAGCCTTCCGGAAAATAAAGGTAAAATTGCCCTCTTTGGAGGCATCAGAAATGCAAGATTTCGCCAGCAGGTAAAGCCGGGAGATGTGCTGACGCTGAACTGCGAGCTGGTGCGCATGCATGGACCGGTCGGGATCGGACAGGCAGAGGCAAGAGTCAACGGGAAGCTATGCTGCAATGCGGAGCTGAGCTTTGCTATCATGGATCCGGTCTCGTAAAATCCGGCATAGTGAGATTAAGGAGGCTTACACAAGGCTTTTCATCGGCATTTTGCACAGCATGCAGCAGGCAGAAATTGTACTCATCTCTTAAATATTGTTACATAAATGCAATAAAAAGATGTTATAATAAAAATAATTAAATTATTGATCGAGGTGTAACTATGTTAAGTGATGAGATTATTGACATTTACAATAAGTGTCGACTCTATTTCTACATGCAGGTTTTTTCACGTTTTGAAAACCGTGAGGCAACGCTTACAACCGTAGAGTCCTTTAGCATGGAATGCATTAAGGCGCTGGGAGAACCCACCATCCAGGAGTTTGCCAATATGATGGGTATTTCCGCACCCAATGCAGCATACAAGGTAAATTCGCTGATCCAGAAGGGATATATAGAAAAGGTACAGTCCGCAAACGATAAGAGAGAATATCATTTACGCCCGACACAGAAGTTTCTGGATTATTATAATGTCAGCTATGCCTACGTAAAAAAGCTGGAGGAGCGCTGCAAACGCCGTTTTACATCGGAAGAGCTGGAAAAGCTGGATGAGATGCTCCGGATTATATCCACAGAGCTCATGCCGGAGCTTGATAAAAAAAATTTCCATAAATAATTTTTGTCAGTCTTGTCAGTAGTTATGGAATGAAAAAACCTCGCGTGGATTTCCATGCGAGGTTTTATTTTATGCTTTTACCATATCTCTTGCAAAAAGAGCGGCACCGAGAGCACCGCAGAGCTGTGCCTCCTCCCGGATTATAATCGGAGCACCGACCTTCTCCTCCAGCGTTTTGACAAGACCTTTGTTTTTGGATACACCGCCGGTCATCATATATTTCCCTTCGCCGCCGACACGCTTTACAAGGGCGCTTGTCTTGACCGCGACGGATTTGTTGAGACCATGTACAATGTCATCAGTGGATTTGTTTTCTGCAATCAGCGAAACAACCTCCGACTGCGCAAAGACGGAGCACATAGAGGAGATGGTGATATCTTCTTTATAATTCAGCCCGTGCAGTGACATCTCCTCGAGGCTGAGCTCCAGAGAATGCGCCATCATCTCAAGAAACCGTCCGGTACCCGCAGCGCATTTATCATTCATTACAAAGTTTATGACATTCCCCTTATCGTCCAGACGGATCACCTTGGAGTCCTGACCGCCGATGTCGATTACCGTGCGGACCTCCGGCTCCAGAAAATGTGCGCCTCTTGCGTGACAGGTAATTTCCGTGATGGATTTGTCACCGTCCTCGATCGCCGTTCTGCCATAGCCGGTGGTGACCATGGCGTCAATATCCGTACGCGCAAGCCCGGACTGACGGAGAGCTTCTTCCAGGGCTTTTTCTGCAGAGTTCTGCGCACCGGCACCGGTAGGTACAATTATGCCGCAGACCATCTTATTATCTTTATCCAGGATGACAACATCCGTTGAAGTGGAACCGGAATCGATTCCGGCAAAATATCCCTTACCCATATTCGTTTTCTTCCCTTCCAATTCCTCCGGGTCTATGCTCTCCGCAAAGGCTTCCAGACGTGTCAAAAGCTGACCACTGGAGGATGTAGTATAATCTGACTCGATTTTAAGGATCGGTACCGGAGCATGCTGTCTTAGATCCGCATATTCAAAAGAGTAAAAGTCACAGAATTTAATGGTGTGATAAATGATACCCTTGAGATTTGGATCATTAAGGAGCGCGCGGCGGCCGGTCTTATCCATCATGCGCATGCATGGAATCTGTTTGATGAGCTCATAGGCATACCAGTCCATGAGTCGTGCGAATGCAGGCGAGTCCAGCACATCTCCATCTGTCCTGGGAGACTGTGCAGCTTCCGGAGCTGCTGTTCCACTGCATTCTGTGCCCTGGAGCAGTTCTTCCCTTAGAGAAGCCAGGGTCGGTGGCATCACTTCACCCACAGAGCGGTTGTTGACACAGCTGTCATTCTGCACAGGTAGCGGCATGCAGTCCTGAACCATCTCAAAAAGCTGCTTCCCCATACGGGCGCCCAGCACACTTAAGTGAGGCTCCTGCAGACGCTTTGGCGGATGAAAGGCTGCCCGGAATTTTGCTTCGTCAAATTCCTGTCCCTTATAGTGGCGGTAAGCCTTGGCAAATGCAATGAGCTGAGCGGAGATCTGCTCACGGGAGCATGCCCAGCCGCTATGCAGCATATCGATCATGTAAAGGAAATCAAGCTTTTTTGAGTCCCTAAGGATGTCATAGACAGAGCGTATGGTATCACAGCAGTTGACCAGTACCAGCTCATGAACTTCACCAGCCATGACAGACTGCATCAGTGCCTTGCCGAAGCCGCAGACATTAGGATTGATAACCTGATCGGCAAGCTCAAAGCCCTCCGGCATATGGTTAAGATTGCTGTATTCCCCTTCAAAGGCAGCCATCAGCTCAAGAGGCGTATATTTGCATACATAGTAGCTGCATCCGTTTTTCCGGATTTCCATTGCACCCTCGCAGCCCTGACATTTTGTCTGATTCATGCGGAAACCTCCTTGGAATCTTTGGATTTATCAGCCTCCAGCATCTCGAGAAACGCTCCGAGGCGGGTTAAGGTCTGTCCTTCACCGCCGTGGCTCCGGTCACAGCCATCCCCATCCAGAAGGAGACAGGGAAGCCCTGCTTCCTCAAATTTCTTTTTGGCAAGAAGCGCGCCGCCCAAAGTATGCTTGCAGCCCCAGTGATTGAACCAGACCACACCATCCGCGTGCAATGCTCTGGCATGCGCGATACCGTTGTCGATCCGGCGGTGGATAGAACCGTTGAGAGCATGGTGAACCATGCGGGATGCCATGGCGCGGTAGGGATTGGATGGATCAAAGTCCGAGGAGCATACGGACTGCAGCTCGTCACCGACAATCTGCGCATCCTCCTTGAAATATAAGAGTGAACGGACGGCATCGGACCAGAAGGGGAGCGTATGCATCCAGTAGATACGCTGTCCTCTGGCAGGACCTGCTTTTTTTATGTCCTGATTTAATAGATCTACATAGTGCTCGTTCTGTTCTGTCCCAAGCAGGATATTGTTGGTCATACCGGAGTAAAGCGGAGTGACAAGGTCCGTCGGCACATATTTCTCGGCCTTTGCAGTCTGATACTGCTCAAACTTCATAAGCGTCCGCCTGGAGCGTTCCACGCGGCTCCTGAGCTTATCCTCCTCAATTGTCTTTCCGGTTTCATGCTCGAGCCATAGCTTAAGATCCCGGAGCTGCTTCTCCACATAGCTGATGTCCGCCTCTGTCATCGCCATCGGTACGTCAATGGAGAAGCAGGGCACATGATAGAGGTCCGCAAGGTGACGGAAGGTCACAAGATTTGCGTCACAGGTCAGGTTGGTGTACACAATGCATTTTGGCTTTGGCATAAGCCCGCGTTCAGCAGCACCGATAAATGTCCGGTGATAGCTGCAGAGGGTCTCGGACAGACCGTCATTTTCTGTCTGCTGCAGGCAGTAACGCTCTACCCGGGATGCCTCAAGATAACAGCTGAATGCTTCTGCATTATATGGATGGAGACCTGCCTCCTGCAAAAGCTCACATGGTACAAAAATACTTACAATCGCAGAATGGTCAGGTGATTTGAGTGGTGCCAGCATGGACTCCATCATAAACTGTGCGAGATACCGGTCTGCGGGCATCAGCCGTTGATCCGGAAAGTGACGGAATTTAAAATTCTGTGCCTCCCAGCCAAGCTTTAACAGCCTCCGACCCTGTGCCGGGTTACGGTCGGTATATTTTGTGACATATTGACCAAAGGTCTCAGTGATATTCATGGAAAACTCCAATATATAAAATTATTTAAAGAAACCCCACTATTTTAGGAGCATCCGCGTGGCTTGTCAATGGAAGAACCGGTTGGAATTGCACTAAAATGAAGGAATCCGATGGACAGATCGCCATGAGAAATAACGCTGTAAACGATTACAGCAAATCTTAATACCATGGCGAATGCAGGATACTTGGCAGAAATCACTCCTTTTTTTGTGCATATTTACATTGTTTTAACGAAATAATATGTCAATGTAGACAGATAATAGATTGATTCGTACATATATTCGCTGTTTCGACTGTTGAATCCGGATCTTTAAAATGTTATAGTATCCGCAACCTGGACGTCCGAAACCAATCGGGGCGTAGGATGATATGGATTATTATTGTTTTCCAGGTAAGAGGTAAAAAGAATGAGTACTTTAAATGTAATGTTCTCATCCGTGGATGCGGTTAGGAATTTTGTAGCCAAAGTATCCAATATGCCGTTTGATCTGAATCTTGGGGCTGGAAGCCGTATTGTGGATGCGAAATCTCTTGTTGGTGTAATGTATATGGGAATCGGCAGAGTGATCCCGCTGCATGCTCCGGCAGAGAAGGAAAATTATGTAAAAAGCGAGCTTGCAGAGTATCTTGTGTAATCAGAGCCTGCATGAAATCTAATTAAACCAGATAGTAAGGCGGACCGCAGCATTGCTGTGGTCCGCCTTACTGTATTCCGGGATCGGGATATGATTCCGGATCGGGAAAGATGTGATATAGTAGCAGCATGGAAATCGAAATCAGAAAAAGCAAGCGGAAAACAATCTCTATTACGGTAACTCAGCAGGGCGGAGTGATTGTCCGTGCGCCATACCGGACACCGGATGGATACATACAGAGAGTACTGGAGAAGCGGGCAAGCTGGATCGCAAAGCATCTGGCTCAGGCAGCGGAGCGGCGCGCCCGGGAACCGGAGCCGGAACTGCTCACGGGATCCGAGGAAAAGGCTTTACGGAAGCGTGCCAAAGCGTATATTCCCGGAAGAGTGGAGCTTTATGCAGCAAGGCTTGGTGTAAAGTACCGAGCGATCAGCATTCGCATGCAGAAGACAAGATGGGGGAGCTGCAGCATCAGGGGAAACCTTAATTTCAATGCGCTGCTGATGCTGACGCCACCAGAAATCATAGATTATGTGGTGGTTCATGAGCTCTGTCATCTTAAAGAAATGAATCACTCGCCAAAATTCTGGGCAGAGGTTGCAAAAATCCTGCCGGACTATAGAGCACGGCAGGATTGGCTTAATGCGCATGGCAGCAGGATCATCGCCCGTAAGTATGGCAGAACCTGAGCAGATCCACCCGGAAAGATGGCATGCTGTTTCATTAAATTTAAAAGTTTATTTTCTGCGGTAGCGTCGATCATGGTCCCGGTTATTGAGCATCAGATCCCGGCGAGCCTTCTGCTCCCGTGTGAGGTCCCTGGTATGCTTCAGCATCCTGGCTCTCCGGCGTTTCCGGATAAACTCGTCTCTTCGTTCCAGAAGGTAATAAAGTAGGAAAATGATTCCGGTAATCGCCGCGAGCAGTCCGAGAATCACGAGAACTCTCAGGACCGGCGTCTGAATGATAATCCGGCCGCTGTTACGATCAAAAATCACAGGTGCATGGTTTTCCCGGGACTCCTGGGGCAGCTGCCCGGCAACAGAGGGCTTCACGGCTTCCTGACTGCTGTCCATGGAAATGCTTTGCGGTACGGTTTCCTGCACCTTGGCCTCCATGATTGTGGCATCCTCGGAAGCCGCCGCAGTTTCTTCCGCAGGAGCCTTAAGCCGGATATAGGCATTGCCGACGGCTTTTCCGTCTAAAGTATAATCCACTCTTGCAATGGCAGCATCGTTTCGTTCGTCATCGCTGAGATCATATATGAGCTGAGAGGATACCTCCGAGAAGCTTATGGTCTTAGGCAGGGTCACATGATCTGTTTCATCAATTGAGAATGTGAGAGCATTCACGAGCGGAATGCCGTCTACCGTAAAATGATTCCCGATATCCGAGTAGGTGGCATCGTTTGCGGCCACCGGCAGGGACTGAAATGACGTATATCCGAAATCAAACAGCGCCTTGGTATCGGTATACTGGCAGTTATGACCATTTAAAATCACGCAGATCAGCGTCATACCATTCCGCTTGCAGGCGGTGACGAGTGTGTTGCCTGCTGCCATGGTATATCCGGTTTTACCGGCAAAGACTCCCTCGTAGTATTCCGGGTAGACACGGCGCATCATCCTGTGATGTGCATAGACCGTGTTTTCCGGCGCGGAAGCCTCGGGATACTTGCTGATCGGGGCGTGGGTATATACCTGTGTGGCATCAATCTGCCGGAAGGTCGGATTTTTAATGGCATACTGCATGATTTTAGCGTAGTCCCGGCAGGTTGTGTAATGATCCGGATTATTGAGTCCGGAGGGTGTTACAAAATGAGAGCCGGTGCAGCCAAGCTCCTGTGCCTTCTGATTCATAAGATCCGCGAATGCTTCGTTGGAGCCTGCCACGTATTCCGCCAGTGCATTGGCACAGTCGTTGGCAGAGTGCAGCAGGAGACAGTAAAGGCAGTCCCGGACGCTCAGCTTGTCTCCGGCAACGGCACCGATGACTGTGGCATTGTTTTCCAGATTGGTATTGGTCGCCGCATAGGAAAATGTCACCATATCATCCAGATTTTTTACATGCTCCAGTACGATCACTGCGGTCAGAACCTTGGTGATTGACGCGGGATAATACGGAGTGTCTGCATTTTTTTCATAGAGCACCGTGCTGGAGTCGGCATCGATGAGAATCGCGCCCTCCGACTGAATCTCTGCAGCCGGTTCCGGCCATTGCGCTGCTTCTGAAGTGATCTGTCCCGAGATCATGCAAAGAGGAGCAGACACTGTAAAGGCGGATACCGGCAGCAGGGTAATTGCGGAGTAAAGCAGCAGTCCTGCCAGTGACTGAAGCAGTATTTTGTGTTTTAAAATGTATTTTTTCATGATGTACTTTCTGTAAGTTCTGCCTTGTTTGTAACCTTAGGCAGGATAACCTCAGCTTTATAGAGATCTCCGTCGATGCTGATAACAAACTGACCATGCATCAGTGCTGTGAGACTTTTGGCAATGGCAAGTCCCAGACCGGAGCCCTCGGTGGTTCTGCTGACATCTCCCCGGACAAAACGTTCGGTAAGCTCCTCAGGTGAAATATTAAGAGGTGAGGAGGAAATGTTTTTAATTGTTAAGACCGCCCGGCTGTCCTCCTCTGAGATATCCACATAGACGCGGCTTTCCCTGAGTGCATATTTACAGCAGTTATTGAGGAGATTTTCTATGACTCTCCAGAGATGCCGCCCATCAGCCAGGATCATGACCGGATGATCGGGATAGTGCTCCACGATTTCCAGCTTGCAGGTATGAAATTTGTCCTCGAACTCACCCAGTGCCTGCATTACGATTTCACTGTAATTGATTTCCGTAAGCGTTATATTGACGTTTCCGGAGCTGGCCTTGGACGCCTCCACCAGATCTTCTGTCAGTGTTTTGAGACGGTTGGATTTCTGGTCCAGCACGGCGAGATACTCCTGAACTCTCGGATTATCGATATGCTCCCGCTTCAGGAGATCCACATAATTAATAATTGATGTCAATGGAGTCTTCAGATCATGTGAGACGTTGGTGATGAGATCGGCTTTTAAGCGTTCAGATTTTACTTGTTCATTTACTGCCTTGGTAAGGCCAGTGGCAATGCGCCAGGTGTAGAAATCAATCGCCAGCATGATAAAAAATAGTGCCACAGCGACTAGAAACGCAAACAGACTCTGGTGCTGGAAAAATCGTATCAAGAGCACAACGATCATGGCAAAGGATGCAGCATTCGGAAGCAGAAAAAGAAAATAGCTCCAGAATTTTGGCGCCGTCAGCGCAGCGGCATGGATGTAGTAGCGGATCAATTGGAGTATCCGGTAGATCAGTGTATTGTGCCAGAGGACATCCGCCTTATAGGTCCGGACAATCGACAGGCAGAGAGGCACAAACATGATGTATTTCAACAGGAAGGAAACTGAGGTCTCCCAGAAATCCCACGCCGGTAAACTCCCCAGGATTAGTTCGATAGAATTAAGCAGTGCAGGCGTCAGATGGTCAGCAGCACGGAACCAGCCGGCAAACATCAGAAGCACAAGATCCCCAGGGAGTTTATCCAGCGGAAAGAGATAAATCCGATTGTCCTCCGCATGCTCCGGATGTCCCGCCAGCAGGACGAGTGTTGCCAATGTCACTGCCGCAGTAATTGCCGAGATGGACAGGAGGATGATGCCGACAATGGCACTTTTCCTGCGTGCGTTATATGCATGAGCGGCCTCCTGAAATGCATCCTCTGCAGGGAAATTGGTGTCAATGCCTACCGCAAACTCATAGTCTCCATTGTCATAGGGATTTCTTGCCTGCAGCAGGGGGATCACATTGGACGGGGCGGTTTTCAAATTGGTACGTACCTCCAGATTTGTGCTGTTTGTACAGATGTATTTTCCAAGCTCCGCAATTTGTGCCGGTGTCATGGCCGAATCATTGGTATATGTGACAGATTTATCGCCCTGCGCGTAGTAAGCAAAAAACTTGAGATTGGTTGCATGATCAAAAAACTCGCTTCGCACTGCATAGTATTTTGCAAGATAGGTAAGCGTTTCCCGGGCAAGCTGCCCCATGCTCATAATGCCGTCAGCGGGACTCGAAGGCTGATAATCCGGCATATACGCCCGATACGTCACTCTGATTTTGTTTTTCAGGTCCTCCTCGTGGGAGAGCGTTGCAGGACCGTCGTCCGCAAGCTCATTTTTATCATTAAGGTAATAGCCCATCGAGCGGGCATACTTGATCAGATAATCCAGGCTGTAGGAAGCCGGTTGTCCGTTTCGCTCTCCCTGCGCAATGACCTGATTCAGATCCAGTGTGCCCTTTTTTTCAAAAAGATCCTTAAGATTGATATAGTCAAAGATGTCATTTACTGATTCGCTGACTCTTGACTCAAAGGCGGAAGAAGTAATGTACTCAGGCTGGCGGATGGAGTCCAGAGCGGTTTTATCCGAGGTTCCGAGCGTCAACATAAAGATGCTGAAAAGCAGCATCAGAACTGCCAGCGCGTGAATGGTTCCGGCAATGATTTTTTTCATAAGCTGAATCCTTAGTTAAATCCTTTTATCTTAGTCGCCGTCCTTGTCCTGCTTCTCGATTTTATATCCCACACCCCAGACGACCTTAAGGTAGCGGGGCTCCTTGGGATTGATTTCGATTTTTTCCCGGATATGTCGGATATGCACAGCAACGGTATTGTCGGCTCCGATTGCCTGCTCGTTCCAGATGGATGTGTAGATTTCATCAATGGAAAATACCTTGCCGGCATTTTTTACGAGGAGCAGGAGGATGTTGTATTCGATCGGAGTAAGCCGTACAGGTTCGCCATCCACAGTGACCTCCTTGGTATCATCATTCATTACAAGACCTCCGCAGGTATAGATATTATCGTTCTGCGGATCTCCGATATTTCCGAGCTGTGTGTAACGGCGAAGCTGGGATTTGACTCTGGCTACGAGCTCCAGCGGATTAAAAGGCTTTGTAATGTAATCATCGGCACCGATATTTAATCCAAGGATCTTATCATTATCCTCGCCCTTGGCGGATAAGATGATGATCGGGATGGAGGAGGTCTCACGGATTTTTAAGGTTGTCCGGATGCCGTCGAGACCAGGCATCATGACATCAATGATCATGAGATCAACCTTGTTGTTTCCCATGATATCTAGTGCATCATAGCCGTCATATGCCTTAAGTACGTTAAAACCTTCTCCTGTAAGGTATATTGAAATTGCTTCGACGATCTGCTTGTCGTCATCACATACAAGAATTGTCTGCATGTTCTGCCTCCCGTTTCCAAGGCTGCAGCAGTCACATACCTGCTGCAGGGGGTAAATAAACAATTTGATACCCTATTATACAATACCGTCAGTTGCAATGCAAAGACACAAAAAATCCTGCGGGATGGACGTGTTTCCATTTCGTCGCATCTCGCAGGACAAGTTTAAATCTACATTTTTACGGTATAAATCTACAGTATAGAGCAGTGTTTGTTTAAAACGTATACATTCGCATGCTCTTAAAGGCAGACCAGACAGGAAATGTCTGATCAGCTGAAGATCCGCCATCCCGCAATAAAGTTGTTAGCCCACCATCCGGAGAGAGATCTGTGGACAACTCTGCCGTTGGAGGAGGATGCATCGATGACCGAGCCGCCGCCGGCACAGATACCTACATGACCCGATACCACGATGATATCACCTGCCTGCAGTTCGTTGTAGGAGACTCTGCGGAACCGGCCCGGATTTCTCCAGCCGGAGGAGGTCATATAGGACACTCCGACACCTGCCTGGTTGAGACACCAGTAAACAAAACCGGAGCAGTCAAAGGAGTTCGGACCCTTGGATCCCCAGACATACGGACTGCCGATCTTGGAGGCGGCGATGGATACCAGTGCGCCAGCGGAACCGGATACTGTTGCGCCTCCGCCGCCGGCACTGGCGGAACCGGAGGAAGCGGAACCGGAGCTCTTGGAAGAGCCGGACGAGGATTTACCTGATGTCTTACCGGAGGAGGACTTACCGGAGCTTGTGGAGGTCTTAGGCTTAGGCTTGGACTTGGCATTACCGGACCGTAACAAAGCCATGGTGCTCATACCTGCTGTACCATCGGATGCAAGACCGTTGACACTCTGGAAGGATGCAACAGCAGCTTTGGTCAATTCTCCGAAATATCCGGAAGCATTATCCTGAGACAGATATCCATATTTTACAAGCAGATCCTGCAGCTCTTTTACCGCATCCGACTGCTCACCGATCCGCATGGCATACGGCTTGGCTGTATCGGCATCCATAGCGGCTCTGGTATCTGTGCCAAGGTAGCCATCGACAATCAGATCGTTGCGGGACTGGAAGGACCGGATCGCATCCTGTGTGGTCTGTCCGAATTGTCCATCCGCTGTGCCACCCATATATCCGAGATCAATCAGACGCTGCTGATATTTCTTTACGAGATCAGACTGCTCGCCGAGAGCGATGATGTTGGCCTTGACATCATCAGAGTAGAGCAGATCATGTGTGCTCTGTCCCACGGTTCCATCGACAGTGAGACCATTCACCGTCTGCATCTTGCGTACCGCAGCTTCTGTTGTATCATCAAAGGTTCCGTTGATCTGTCCGGCCTCGGAAAGATACCCCAGGTTATACAGACGATACTGGATATCTGTGACATCATCTCCCTGGAAGCCCTTTTTAACCGCATAGCGCGGGGCACTGTCCGACATGATGGCATCCCAGGTATCGACACCGGTAATGCCATCCATGGTCATGCCTGCCTGACGCTGGAAATACTGCACCGCCTTGGAGGTTGCGGCGCCGTAATAGGCTGTCGGCTCATCGGCATCCATATAACCGAGATCCATCAAACGCTGCTGGAGATCACTTACGACACTGTTGATGACACCGACCGTCAGATTGACAGGGGCAAGCGCTTCCGCATTGGCGTCAATGGTTACGCCCTCAATGGAGGGTAATACATTAGCATTGGCACCAAGAGCAGCGACTGCCTGGACAGCCTGTGTTTCCTCGGCAGTGGTAACGACAATATCCGAAGCTGATGCGACTGCAGTGGTGGCGGTAGTTCCGACCTTCTGTTCGCAACCGGTAAGCCCCAGCAGGACTCCGGTCAGAAGCAGCGCAGTGCCTCGCCGATATAACTGATTTTTTATCATGCAATGTTTCCTCTTAGATAGTTCAGCATACAATTAGCTCAATTATAAAATCTTATAGATTATAGCACCGTTTTCCCGGGAGTTCTTGAAGATTCTCTTACGATACCGGGGATGCGAATGTCTCCTGCGGTTGTACGGCACGATGCCAGAGGCATGAATGCGGCCTGCGTTGGTGCAGCACAATTTCACAGGATAAAAATCAAGAAACAAAAAAACCGAAAGCTAAGTGCTTCCGGTTTCATGCGCCTTCAGGGACTCGAACCCTGGACAAATAGATTAAGAGTCTACTGCTCTACCAACTGAGCTAAAGGCGCATCTCAGTGGGCTGTTTCACAGCGCTCATTTACTATACGAAATCCTAGGGGAATTGTCAAGCAAAATTCTAAAATATTTTTAAAAGCAAACATTTTAAAGTAAAAGTGAATCAGATTGCGATTCTGGTAAGGTGAAAGTCGCCTGTCTAAACTGTTTTTTCGGAGCTTAATCGATTCGTCCGTATTTCAGAGTTCTTTGGAACTACCTGCAGGCTCTGCAACGAGCTTATAGATCGGATTTCCCTTGGCACTGAATTTCTCCTCATATTCTGTCATGATATTTCCTTCATTCATTGCGGCATCATGGTGAAGATCCCGTGTCACAGATTTTAATTTCCAGCCGGACTGAGGGATGGAAGTGAGAGAGTAATCAAAAAGCTCTGTATTATCGGTTTTGAATTCCAGGATTCCATCGGCAGCAAGAAGCTTCTGATAAATTGCCATAAATATAGGACTTGTCAGTCTTCGGTTTGCGTGGCGATCCTTGGGCCAGGGGTCTGAAAAATTAAGATAGATCCGATTAACCTCACCTTCAGCAAATACATCATTTAAAAGTCTTGCGTCAATGCTTATAAATGTGAGATTAGAGAGCTCTGCACCCTGCCGGACTGCATCCTCCCGCTTCCGGATCGCTTTTAAAAGCACGGTATCATACCGTTCAATGCCGATGTAATTGATTCCCGGATTGAGCGCCGCAAGCTTTGTGATGAACTGCCCTTTCCCCATGCCGATTTCTATATGGATGGGATGATCATTATGAAATACATCGGATGCCCAGCGGCCTTTAAGTTTTTCCGGTTCATGGGTAACAAACTCTGATCCGGCGACCATATCCTCGGATCCGGTAATATGACGTAGTCTCATGTGTTTTCCTTTATTTTTATATTAGCCTTTGCATCAACAGAAGCTCTGCACATTTATATAGGAAACAACAGGTGTAAATTTGCTGATTTCCCCGGATGCAGGAGCCGTTTTTCTGACATTTGCCATGTCATACGCTGCGGGCATTCTATCATGAGTTTACGATTTTAACAATATTTTGTGTCACTAATTTTAAATTAGGCAAAACGGCGGATGCTCCCTTGAATATGAAAATAATTTTTTGTATACTAAAAATGTATTTGACAAAAATGATGAATTGTTATAATAAAGCGTAAATTTAAGGAAGTTTAACGCTTTGTTATTGCATTTTATACATAATCCGGCAGCAGACCGGAGGAGGTCGTGTAAATGCCTACACCAAGAGATAAAAGTATCTGGGGAAATATCCGCGTACAGCTTAATACAGTTCAGAAGGAGATCCTAAACGGACAGTACCGGGAATCTATGATCCTCAATCAGGAGATTCTTAAAACGATTGTCCGGCTGCAGGTAGATAAAGCCTGTCTCGTAAGCGAGTCACTTGAGCAGGATATTGATCAGCTGTTTGAGGGCCGGTATATTTCCAAAAAAACACAGGATCATTATCATGCCATTGTTTCCTATGCAAAAGAAGCAGAGGAAGGAAGTAGTGTCAGTGCGCAGGCGGCGAATGAATCTTTTTCGCTGATCCGCGAGGAGCTGGAGGCATATGTGGACGCCAATCAGAGGACACTGCACAGGTCGGAAAGAGAGAGCAATGAGGATATGGAACCGGAGAGTAGGGAGGCAGACGCTGAAAGCACTGCAGCGGATGCCACCGCCTCTATGCCGGAAGATACCACCGTGGCTTCGAGAGTCAGCCACTCCGGGGCATATGCGGATGCGCCGAGGATTGGTGGGCTGGATATTCCAATTGATAGAAGCCGGGATCGCAGCACTTCCAATGGAAGATCCGGTGCCGGTACGGATCGGGCGAGAGAGATGCGACGTTCCGTTTCCGGTTCCCGGACGGCACGCACAGCAAGAACCTCTGGCAGACCCTCAAGACCGGTGCGGTCAAGCGATAACGCACGATCCGCTCAGGCAGTCAGACGGCAGACAGTGCAGGGGCAGAGACGGAGAGGATCCTCCGGAAACAGGAGATCGGATCGTAACCGCCAGACATCACAGGAGATTGATCTGTACCGCATCCTCCGGGTGCTGATTCCGGTGGCGTGTGTTCTGCTGTTTGTGATTCTGATTCGTGTACTTATGAGCGGCGGCAGTAAGGTGGTCGAGACAACGGCTGCGGCAAGCACAGAGCAGCAGACCATGGCAACCATTGCAGAGACTACCGTTCCGGAAACGACGGAACCCGAAACTACTGCAGCAATTTCCGCTACATGGGTAACCACTGCAGGTGTCAGAGTCCGTACGGCACCAAGCACGGATAACTCACAGGTGCTGGATGTGCTTGATCCGGATACGGAGATTACATATAAGGGCGATTATGATACAGAGTGGATCATTATTGATTACAATGGTCAGGATGCTTACATTTCCAAGCAGTATGCAAAGCCAAAGGAATCTGCGGCAACCACGGCTTCTGCCGCAGCGACCGGAGCAGGCTCCGGCTCTGCAGCATCCGGCGGAGCTTCCACTGCGGGATCATCCAATACGACAAGCAGCGGGACTTCCACAGCCTTATCAGCCAATACACCGACGGGCACCATCAGTGCGCTGGGATCGTCTATTACGGTAAGTACCACAGCGGCAAACTGAGATACGGCGATGCGGTTTACAGGCATCACGATACAGCGATAGCTTAATATACATATATATAAAATATTTATGCAAAATCTGAGGACTCTCCTTCGGGAGGGTTCTTTTTTATCTGTGTGAAATGGCGGATATCTGTGATCAGGCGTCTTGCGGCGGTACTCATCACATGGGTTTGATCCATAACAAGGCAGAAGGTACGCTCCGGGATGTCCTCCGTCAGATGGAGCGGACAGATGCGCTTCCGGTTGATGGCGTCCCGGGCAAGGTCCTCTGGATAGAAGCCGATGCCTAAATTATACTCTACCATGGGCAGAATCTGATCGGTTGAGGAGGCTTCCAGCTCCGGATGGAAAGAAAGATGATGATCCATAAAGTATTTTACATAGAACTCCCGGGTACCGGTGTTTCTGCCGACACTGATAAGAGGGTATTTTTTTAAATCCTTGAGGGTCAGCGTTTCGGATTCAAGATCGACGTATTTCAGCCCTGCGATTGGGATTTCCCGGAAATCACAGAGAGGTTCCGCAATCAGAGGCTGGCGGATATCGAGAGGAGTAGTGGCGATCGCAAAGTCGGCAAGTCCGCTCTGCAGTGTCCGGATTGCCTGCGGAGTTGCGTGATTGGAAATACTGATGTGGATTTCCGGAAATTTCAGCTGGAAGTTCCGGAGGACAGGAAGCAGCAGAACCCGGAGGGAGGTTTCGGAAGCGGCAATGGTGACATGACCACTCTCCATATTGAGATCCTGACGGATTTCGCGTTCGCCGGATTCCAGCTGGTCAAATGCAATCGCCACATGCTCAAACAGTGCTTTGCCGTTTGGAGTCAGTGTGATGCCGCGGTTACTGCGCTGCATCAGCTTGCAGCCAAGCTCCGACTCCAGGTTGTTCATGCTTCTTGTGATATTGGGCTGGTTATTGCCAAGGATCCTGGCAGCCTTTGTAAGACTGCGGCAGGAAGCAACATAATAAAAAATCCGGTAGTAGTCGTAGGTGATCATGTGATGCTCCATGTATAATGCCATAAACATTTTAGACAAAAAAAGGTAACACAATTTAGCTGACTTTGATACATACATATCAATTTGATATAGATGACATACAAATAATACGTCTTGTGAATACTGAAAGCAAGACTATAATAGGGAAAGTATGATTCTACTGCTGTATTATTGTGCAGTCAGCAAAGAAGCGGAGGTGAATTTAATGGAAAAACTCGCATCGGCGCTCCTTGAGGAACTGAATGTTAACACGGTGTTTACCATTCCTGTTCTTGGAGGAATCCCAATCTCCGAGTCCGTTGCGGTAACATGGGTCATTATGGCCGTGCTGGTTATGCTGTCGGTTTATCTTGGTTCCGGGCTTACTGTGAGGAACCCCGGTAAAAAACAGCAGATTGCCGAGCTCATTGTGACCTGGCTTGACCATTTTACGGAGGGGATGCTTGGAGACAAGGCAAAGCAGTACAGCACCTATATTTCGGTGATACTGCTCTACATTGCATTTTCTAATGTGATCGGTCTTTTTGGACTGAAGCCGCCGACAAAGGATCTCAATGTAACGATTGCTCTGTCAGTCATGAGTATCGTGCTTATTGAGTATGCCGGCATTCGCAGGAAGGGTATGGGCAAATGGCTTAAAAGCTTTGCGCAGCCGGTGGCCATTGTGACGCCGATCAACATTCTGGAGATTGTCATCCGGCCGCTGTCTCTCTGTATGAGACTTTTTGGCAATGTTTTGGGAGCTTTTGTCATCATGGAGCTGATCAAGCTGGTGGTGCCTGTCGGTATACCGGCGATCTTCAGTCTCTATTTTGATATTTTTGATGGTCTGATTCAGGCCTATGTTTTTGTATTTCTGACATCACTGTTTATCCAGGATGCCGTGGAATAAGGTTTTACGGAGGATATGAACATGAACGTAACAGCTATTGGAGCAGGTTTGGCAGCACTGGCTTGCATCGGTGCAGGTGTATCAATTGGTTTTGCAACTGGTAAGGCTGCAGAGGCGATCGCAAGACAGCCGGAAGCAGACAGCAAGATCATGAGGATCCTGCTGCTTGGATGTGCCCTTGCAGAGGCAACCGCCATTTATGGATTTGTACTTGGCATTCTGATTATCTTCTTCCTGAAATAAGGACCTGGGATCAGACAAATACATTGACATGAAGGGACGGAGGAAACATGTTACGAGTAGATATCAATCTTTTATTTACGATTGTCAATCTTCTGTTTCTTGTCTTTCTGATGAAGAAGTTTCTGTTTAAGCCGGTTCGCAAGGTTTTAAACGAGCGTAAGGCAGAGATTGACGCAACTTACCAGAAAGCAGAGGAAACAAAGCTTGATGCCGAGAAGCTGAAGCAGCAGTATGAAAGCTCCATGGCATCTATTGATGCCGAGCGTCAGAAAACGCTCAATCAGGCAAGAATCGACGCATCTCATGAATATGATGAGATCATTGAGAACGCAAACCGGAAGGCGGATAAAATCATCAAGGATGCAGGCATACAGGCAGAGAAGGAAGCCGCGGAAAAGCGGGAGAAGGTGCAGAAGGAGGTTGCTGAGCTTGTAGCAGAGGCAGCATACCGTATGGCATCGGCTCAGGATTCTCATGAAAACGATCAGAAACTGTATGATCGTTTCCTGCAAAATGAAGAAACAAAGAAAGGCTGAACAGAATGACAGAAACCGCAAAAGAACAGGCTGAGAAGCTGATTCAGCTCAGGGTTCCGGAAGAAGTGATCCAGGAAACCACCCATATTTTTGAGGTGCTTCCAGAAACCTCTTCATCGCTGTCCGATCCGACGGTTCCGCTGGTGAAACGGCACGAGGTGATTGACAGCGTATTTCCCGCAGAGATCAGGAGCATTTTAAAGATTCTCTGCGATAATAATGAAATAAAGGACTGGCCGGAGGTTGCGGATCAGTACCGGATCATGAAAAGTGAGTCGGAGAAGCAGCTGAATGTCAAGCTTTTTTATGTTACAAAACCATCGGAGCGTCAGCTTCTGGAAATCCAGAAATTTGTTAAGGATAAGTATCAGACAACACATTTCAGCTTCACCATGAAGGAGGAACCTTCTCTTGGAGGAGGATTTATCCTGGAAGTAGGGCATGATCAGTATGACTGGAGTACCAAGGGACGGAGAGATCAGTTCCTTAAAGAACTACAGGAAACCCGCTCTTCACTGCAGAGTGATGCGGATATCCTGACGATTCTGAGAAGCAGTATTTCAGATTTCGGCGTCCGCGTAGAGAAAAAGGAGATCGGCTTTATTGTCACCATTGGTGACGGCATTGCACAGATGAACGGTCTTGACCATGCCATGTATGGTGAGCTGATCCGCTTTGACAATGGCACTATGGGTATGGTGCAGAACATTGAGAAGGATCGGATTGGTGTTATTCTGCTTGGAGATGACGGCGGACTGAGCGAGGGCGATCGAGGTATCCGGACTGGTCAGATGGCAGGTATCCCTGTCGGAGAGGAATATCTCGGCAGAGTTGTAGATGCACTTGGAAATCCGATTGATGGCATCGGACCGATCCATGGAGAGGAGTACCGCGCGATCGAGCAGCCGGCACCGGGCATCATTGACCGTCAGCCGGTAAATCAGCCGCTGGAGACAGGTATCCTTGCGATTGATTCCATGTTCCCGATCGGACGTGGGCAGAGAGAGCTGATCATTGGTGACCGTCAGACCGGTAAAACCTCGATAGCAATGGATACAATTCTTAATCAGAAGGGTAAGAACTGTATCTGTATCTATGTTGCCATCGGACAGAAGGAATCTACGGTTGCCGCACTGGTGGAGAACCTGAGAAAGCATGACGCGATGAAGTATACCTGCGTCATGGCAGCTACCGCCGCGGATCCGGCACCGATTCAGTATATCGCTCCGTACGCAGCAACCTCTCTTGCAGAGTATTTCATGCATAAGGGTCAGGATGTGCTGATTGTTTATGATGATCTTTCCAAGCATGCAGTGGCGTATCGTGCGCTTTCCCTGCTTTTGGGACGGGCTCCCGGTCGTGAAGCATATCCCGGTGATGTATTTTATCTGCATTCCAGACTCCTGGAGAGATCCGCTAGATTGTCTGAGAAGCTGGGCGGCGGTTCGATCACTGCACTGCCGATTATTGAGACGCAGGATGGTGATGTATCCGCATATATCCCGACCAATGTTATTTCCATTACCGACGGACAGATTTTCCTGGAATCCGATCTTTTCTTTGAGGGACAGAGACCAGCCGTCAATGTCGGACTTTCCGTCTCCCGTGTAGGTGGAGCAGCGCAATCCAAAGCGATGAAAAAGGCATCTGGATCGCTGCGTATTGATCTTGCACAGTATCGTGAAATGGCTGTATTTACCCAGTTCTCATCCGATCTTGATGAAAACACCCGGGAGCTTCTGGCACAGGGTAAGGTGCTGATGGAGCTCCTGAAGCAGCCACTCGGACATCCGATGAGTATGGGCGACCAGGTCATCATCCTGGTGGCAAGTCTTCATAAGAAGCTGATCCAGGTAGCCCCGGAGAAGGTCAAGGATTTCGAGCTTAGGCTTCTCCATTATTTTGCCAGCCGCTATCCGGAGGTTGGACGAAATATTGAAATTTCGGGACAGCTGGATGATGGCAGCATCGACAAGATTCTTTCTGTGACGGATGAGTTTTCAGAGTATTACAGAGAGCATCCGGATGCGCCGGCAGAGGAAAATGAGGAGGCATAATTTTGTCAACAACAAGAGAGCTGAGAGACCGGATTTCCAGTATTGACAATACGCTCAAAATCACCAACGCAATGTATCTCATTTCCTCCACCAAGTTAAGGAAGGCAAGGATCGAGCTGCAGGAAACAGAACCATATTTTTATACCCTGCAGTCCACGATCCAGAGAATCCTGCGGCACCTGCCTCCGGATTTTACGCATCCTTATCTTGATGTGCGTAAGGAACTCAGAACCTCCGGCAAGGAGGAAGAGTATAAGACAGCAATTATCTCGGTCACAGCCGACAAGGGTCTGGCAGGCGCATATAATCATAACGTGCTCAAAAAGACAGAGGAGCTGATGGCGAAGAGACCGAAGCACAAGTTGTTTGTTGTAGGGGATATGGGACGTGTGTATTTTCACGCCCGCGGCATCCATGTAGAAGAGCATTTTCACTATACGGCACAAAATCCGACACTGCATCGTGCCCGTGTCATCACCGGCCGCATGCTGGATCTGTTTGAGGCTGGTGAAATCGATTCGGTTTTTATCGTCTATACACGGATGAAAAACAGCATCGAGGCAGAGACCGAGGTACAGCAGCTGCTCCCGCTGGATAAACTGGATCCGAGTCTTGTGAAGCTGCCGATGGTCTCCAATATGGAGGAGTTCCGTATGCGTCCGACACCAAAGGCCATCATTGATAACATTATCCCGAGCTACCTCAATGGATTTATCTACAGTGCTCTGGTCGAATCCTTCTGCTCCGAGCAGAACGCGCGTATGACAGCGATGGATTCCGCCAACAGAAACGGTAAGGATCTGAAGCAGAGTCTGGCGATTCAGTACAATCGGCTCCGTCAGGCAAAGATTACGCAGGAAATCACCGAGGTAGTCGCGGGAGCACGAGCACAGAATAACGGAAGGAGATAAGTCAGGATGCAGACTGGCAGAATAATAGAAGTAAAGGGTCCGGTCGTCGACGTGGAGTTTGATGCACTGCCGCTTCCGGATCTGAGAACTGCTCTGGAGGTTGACAATCACGGCAAAAAGCAGGTCATGGAGGTTGCGCAGCAGATTGGAAACAATACCGTGCGCTGCATTATGATCGGAGCCAGTGAGGGACTGGAGCGGGAGATGCAGGTAACAAATACCGGACGCGGCATTTCCGTGCCGGTAGGTGATAAAACCTTAGGTAGATTATTTAATGTACTGGGTGAGACCATTGACGGAAAGCCGGCTCCGGAGACGGAGGAGAAGTGGGAAATCCACAGAAAGCCGCCGAAGTTTGTAGATCAGAGTCCGGTACAGGAAATCCTGGAAACAGGTATCAAGGTTATTGATCTGCTTGCCCCATATGCCAAGGGCGGCAAGATCGGTCTTTTTGGAGGTGCCGGTGTAGGTAAAACCGTCCTGATCCAGGAGCTGATCCGTAACGTGTCCACAGAGCACGGAGGATATTCGATTTTTACCGGTGTCGGAGAGCGTTCCCGTGAGGGTAATGATCTCTACAGTGAGATGAGTGCCTCCGGCGTTATTAAAAACACTGCGCTGGTGTTTGGTCAGATGAACGAGTCCCCCGGCGCGAGAATGCGGGTTGCGGAAACCGGACTCACGATGGCGGAGTATTTCCGTGATGTTGAGCATAAGGATGTACTGCTTTTTATTGATAACATTTTCCGTTTTGTACAGGCAGGCTCCGAGGTTTCCTCACTGCTTGGTCGTATGCCGTCAGCCGTTGGTTACCAGCCGACACTGGCAACGGAAATGGGTCAGCTTCAGGAGCGGATCGCTTCCACAAGACATGGCTCTGTTACCTCTGTACAGGCGGTTTATGTACCGGCAGATGATCTTACAGATCCGGCGCCGGCAACCACCTTTGCCCATCTGGACGCGACGACCGTGCTCTCCCGTAAGATCGTAGAGCAGGGCATTTATCCTGCCGTAGATCCGCTGGAATCCTCGTCCAGAATTCTTACGGAGGATATTGTCGGCAAGGAACACTATGAGACCGCGCAGAAGGTACTCCAGATTCTCGAGAAGTACAAGGAGCTGCAGGATATCATTGCAATCCTGGGTATGGAGGAGCTTTCCGAGGAGGATAAGCTGACGGTGTATCGTGCGCGTAAGATCCGTAACTTCCTGTCCCAGCCGTTCTTTGTAGGAGAGCAGTTCACAGGTATTCCCGGCAGATATGTACATCTGGAGGACACCATCCATGGATTCCAGTCGATTATCAAGGGCGAGATGGATGACTATCCCGAGAGTGCATTCTTTAATGTCGGCACCATTGAGGATGTAAAGAAGAAGGCGGAAAATAAACATGAGTGAGGCAGTATTCAGTCTCCGGGTGATTGCTTCCAACAAGGTCTTTTATGATGCGCATGCCACGTATCTTAAGATCAATACCCTGGACGGATCCTTTGGCTTTATGGCGCATCATGCACCGGTGGTGGTTGCGGTAGAAACCGGCCCGATGGCAATTGTAAAGCCGGACGGGACCAGGATCGAGGTCGTTGTCAGCGGCGGTATCCTGTCCTGTGCCAACAACCGTATTACCGTGCTTGTGGATACGTGCGAAACCGCGGATGAAATTGATGTCCGCCGTGCGGAGGAAGCCAAGGAACGGGCAGAGGAACAGCTGCGTCAGAAGCAGAGCATCGGAGAATACAAAATGTCGCAGTCATCGCTTGCGAGAGCGCTCAGCCGACTGGAGTTCTCCAAAAAGCATTATATCTGATACTAGGGTCTCATCTGAACGGACAGTCTCCGGGCAGATGAGACCCTATTTGTATCAATTTGTATCTATCTGTAGCTGCCGGTATTTGCCGGATCTGGATCAGGTATATACCAGATTTCGATCAGGGACTTGTTATTTTTACAGAAAAGTACTAAAATATGAGCATTATCGGCAAAGCTTCAGATACAGCTAAGGTAAGGAGAGATATGCTTAGTCCAAAACAGAAAAAGACAATATCTGCGGTGATTGTCGTTGCACTGGCATTGGCTATGGTGCTGACGATGGTCCTCCCATATATTGCCCGAGGTTAAACACAGGATGTGAGCGGTGGCCATGGTATGGTCATCGCTTTTTTGTTGGTTGTGACCACGTCTCTCGCACTGCTTCTTTTTTTACGTTCCGAAAAACGACGAAGCGCGAGAGATTGGAAACTACCCGCCAGGCAGGCGGTATTTTTATCTGCCTGTGAGCTGAGGCAATTGAGACAGGTGGGGCAAACGAGACTTTGAAACGTGGAACATAAAGGGAGGCGCTATGTATCAGATTACCCCGGGACAGGATCTTTTGTGCATCGGATACACCGGACTCTACGGGACCAGATACATCCTGGACCGTAAGCTTGATAAAATCACAGACCATTTCAGCAGAACCTATCTCACGGAGGAGACACAGCACCTTGACAAGCTCCCGCGGATTGACATCAGAGACCATAGGATATCTGTTGAAAATATCCCGATTCTGACACGTACCGGAGTTCCTGTCAGAGAGGATGAGCCGGAGCTTGTCGCGATGCTCAATGCCGGTGAGCTTAGCTATGGTGCAATTTCCGACCTGCTCCCGTCCTTTGAAATGAAGTACGGCGTAAGCAAGATCCGAGAGATCCGGGAGGGCGGTATCCTTTCCGCACTTTGGGATTTCTGTGCCGAGGAGGGACGCGATCCCGCGACCGGGCGGATTCTTTCACCAGGTCCCGGATGCGAATACTTCCTGAGTCGGATCCCCGTGCTGCAATTTACAGTAGAGCTTTGCGAGTGCCTGGAACTCATGCCATTCAGGATTTACGCAGGAGGAGCATATCTTGCTGCGGCATCGCAGGGGTATCGTCTCTGTGAGGAGCTGAACCGGCTGGGCGTTTCCGCATCGGTTTTTGGACATCTCACTGCCGGACGGCAGCGTCTCAGGATGGATGGGGCGGAACCAGGCTTTCTTACCAATGAACATCGGGACGAGATTGATAAAATTTAGTTGAATTTAAGCCGGAATTCATTGATGATACCTTAGATTCAAGGTAAAATGAGAGCGTTGGCATCGTTTATAAAAATCCAGACAGGAGTGTTATATATGAGAGAAAGAATACTTGCCATTCTTGAAAAAAATTCAAGACTTACGGTCAAAGAGCTTGCGTCGATTTTAGGAGAAGACGAGGCAATGATTGCTCATGAAATCGAGGCAATGGAAAATGAGCATATTATCTGCGGCTATCACACGCTGATCAACTGGGACAAAACCAAGGATGAACGGGTAGATGCCCTGATTGAGGTTAAGGTTACTCCACAGCGTGGCATGGGCTTTGACAACATTGCTGAGCGGATTTATCAGTATGATGAGGTGGACGCGGTGTACCTTATGAGCGGTGCATTTGATTTCATGGTACTGATCAAGGGTAAGACCATGAAGGAGGTTGCAAGCTTTGTATCCATGAAGCTGTCTCCGATGGACTCGATTCTTTCCACATCGACACACTTTGTGCTTAAGAAGTACAAGGATCACGGCACGGTCATTGATCAGCCGAAGTCAGATGAGAGAATGAAGGTGTCCCCATGAGAAATCCATTAAATGACAGAATCACGAGTCTCGAGCCGAGCGGGATCCGTAAGTTTTTTGATATTGTGGCGGAGATGGATGACGCTATCTCTCTCGGAGTGGGAGAACCGGATTTTGATACCCCGTGGCATGTCCGCGAGGAGGGTATTCACTCGTTGGAACGGGGCAGAACCTTTTATACCTCCAATTCCGGCTTAAAGGAGCTTCGTGAGGAGATCATCCGGCTCATCAAGAGAAGATATGATGTGCACTATGATCCGATGTCTGAGTGTATGGTGACGATTGGCGGTTCTGAAGCGATTGATATTGCCATGCGTGTGATGCTGAGTCCGGGCGATGAGGTTTTGATTCCACAGCCAAGTTATGTAAGCTACGTACCATGCTGTATCATGGCAGGTGGTACACCGGTACCGATTGAGCTCGAGGAGAAGGATGAGTTCCGTCTGACACCGGAGAAGCTTGCTGCCAAAATTACGCCCAAAACTAAGATTCTGGTGCTGCCGTTTCCTAATAATCCAACTGGCGCGATTATGGAGTACGAGGATCTTGCGAAGCTCGTGCCGATTATAGAAGAGCATGATCTTTATGTGATTTCGGATGAGATTTATTCTGAGCTTTCCTACAAGGGTAAGGTACACTCCATCATAGAGTTCCCCGGGATGAGAGAGCGTACGGTTTACATCAATGGATTTTCCAAGGCGTATGCTATGACCGGGTGGCGACTCGGATATGCCTGTGCACCGCAGATGATTCTGCAGCAAATGTTGAAGCTTCATCAATTTTCTATTATGTGTGCGCCGACAACCTCGCAGTATGCCGCAGTGGAGGCGCTCCGAAACGGAGATGAGGATATCGCAAGGATGAGAGAAGCCTATGACCAGCGGAGGAAGTATCTTGTGTCAAGACTTCGTGAGATGGGCATGGAATGCTTTGAACCGTATGGTGCGTTTTATGTATTTCCGTCAATTAAGCGCTTTGGTATGAGCTCGGATGAATTTGCAACAAGGCTCCTAAGAGAGGAGAAGGTTGCGATTGTGCCGGGTACTGCTTTTGGTGCGTGTGGAGAGGGATATATGAGGATTTCCTATGCATACTCACTGCAGGATCTCAAAAAGGCGCTGGAACGAATGGAGCGCTTTGTGAACGGCATAAAGAAAGAAAAGGGACTTTTGTAATGGCTTGGTATGATTGCGCGATTTTTTATCACATGTATCCTCTTGGTATGGTGGGTGCAGAGCGTGTCAATGATGGAGGCATAGTGCATCATCGTTTTGGTGAGCTCAATGCATTTCTGCCATATCTCAAGGTTCTAGGCTGCAATGCAATATACATCGGACCTGTGTTTGAATCCGGTTCTCATGGATATGATACTTATGATTATAAGAAAATAGACCGGAGACTGGGCAGCAACGAGGATTTTAAAAAATTTGTAACGGATGCGCATAATTACGGGATCCGGGTTGTTGTTGATACCGTGTTTAATCATACGGGACGCGGATTTTTTGCCTTTCAGGATATAAAGGAGCATGGACCGTCCTCCCGCTATGGGTCCTGGTATAAGGGGGTCCGTTTTGATCAGCGTTCTCCGATGGGAGATAACTTCAGCTACAGTGCCTGGCATGGAGCCAATGAACTGCCGGAGCTTAACTTTAACAATGAGGAGGTCCGGAAGTATCTGATTGATGTGGTACGGTACTGGGTCAAAGAGTTTGACATTGATGGACTCCGCCTGGACTGTGCGGATGTACTGGACCTTCAGTTCCAGAAAAGCCTCCGATACTTTACCAATGAAATGAAGCCGGAATTCTGGCTGATGGGTGAAGTGATCCATGGAGAGTATGCAAGGTGGGTAAACCCGGAGACATTGCATTCGGTTACCAATTATGAGCTTCATAAGTCGATTTACTCCGGCTTTAACTCACATAATTTCTTTGAGATTGCGCATAACATTAACCGGAATATCAATATCGCCAATGATCTCTATACCTTTCTTGAGAATCATGATGTGGACCGGATTGCCTCCAAGCTTGATAACAAGGCGGACTTAAAACCATGTTATATGGCGCTGTTTACCCTGCCGGGGCACCCGTCGATTTACTATGGTGGAGAGTTCGGACTGGAAGGCAGAAAAAACGGAGGGGATGACTCACCGCTTCGCCCCAGGATTTCCGAGGAGGAGATGAAGCCCAACCGCTTTACCTCATATATCGCAAAGCTTGCGGAGATTCATGGTAAAAACTCCGAGCTGCATATGGGCAGATATAAGGAGCTCTATCTCCAGTGCAGACAGTGGGCGTATGCAAGGATGGATCAGAACAGCTGCGTTATTACTGCCCTTAACAATGATGATCAGGGTGCGGCATTTTACGTTCCGCTTCCGAGACCGGCATCGATTGCCTTTGATCTCATTACGGAGGACGAAATTCCGATCGAAAACGGCAGAATCATGGTAAATCTCGGACCACATGCTGGTCAGATGATAAAAATCAAGTAAGTATAATTAAGACGTATGCAGCAAGACCGGGTGACCATATGGTCACCCGGTTTTTGTTGACAAAATTATAGGATAATTGACATTCTGCACAAATCTGTTGGTCGCATAAGTTTATATTTTGTAATATAATAAAGCTATTGATAGATCAGGATACGGACGAGTATCGGCATTAAGGAGGATATATGGTTAGGAAGTCAAATCGCTCTGCGGGTAAGGCGACGACAAAAAAAGCACCTGTAAAGCAGCTGGATCCGGTTTTTCTGACGCAGCTTGACAGATACCTTTTTGGAGAGGGCAGAAATTATAAGATTTATCAGAAGATGGGTGCCCATCCGGCTGTATTGGATGGAAAAAAGGGAATGCACTTTGCGGTATGGGCACCGCATGCCAAGGCTGTTTCGCTGGTTTGTGACCGGAATCACTGGGATCCGTCGGCGAACTATATGCTTCCGCTGGAGGACAGCGGGATCTATGAGGGCTTTATTGAGGGCATGGGGTTTGACGAGATCTACAAATATGCAATCACCACCCAGCAGGGAGATATCCTCTATAAGGCAGATCCTTACGGCTTTTCTGCAGAGTTCCGCCCTGGCACGGCATCTAAAACAGCAGATATTGATAACTTCCGCTGGACAGATCAGAAATGGATGACGGAACGTGCTGCAAAGCCGACATTCGCACAGCCGATGTCGATTTACGAGTGCCACCTTGGCTCCTGGAAAAAGACCGATAATCCTGAAATGAATGGCTTTATGAATTACACGGAGGCGGCAAGGGAGCTTGCAAGGTACTGTAACGATATGGGATACACCCATGTAGAGCTTATGGGTATCGCGGAGCATCCTTTGGATGCTTCGTGGGGATATCAGGTGACCGGATATTATGCACCGACCTCACGGTATGGCACGCCAAAGGAGTTTATGTATCTTGTGGATTATCTCCATCAGCATGGGATCGGAGTAATTCTTGACTGGGTACCGGCACATTTTCCAAAGGATGCGCAGGGACTGGCGGATTTTGATGGAACACCGACGTATGAATATGCTGACCCGAGAATGGGAGAGCATCCGGACTGGGGAACAAAGATTTTTGACTACTCTAAAAATGAGGTGAAAAATTTCCTGATCGGCAATGCACTGTACTGGTACGATGAGTACCATATCGATGGACTGCGGGTGGATGCAGTGGCTTCGATGCTGTATCTGGATTATGGACGTAAGGCAGGAGAGTGGGTGCCTAATAAGTACGGCGGAAATGGAAATCTTGATGCCATGGAGTTCTTTAAGCATTTAAACTCTGTAATCCGCGGACGGAAGGATGGAACCATCATCATTGCGGAGGAATCTACCGCATGGCCTAAGGTAACGGCGGCGCCGGAGGATGACGGGCTTGGTTTTACCTATAAGTGGAACATGGGCTGGATGCATGATTTCCTGAATTATATGAAGCTGGATCCGCTGTTCCGTAAGGGCGCGCATAATCTCATGACCTTTGGTATGAGCTATGCAACCTCGGAAAAGTTTATCCTGGTACTCTCACATGATGAGGTGGTTCATCTTAAGTGCTCGATGATCAATAAGATGCCGGGAGAGGGCAAGGATAAGTTCAGTAACCTGAAGTGCGGCTATTTCTTTATGTTTGGTCATGCCGGTAAGAAGCTGCTCTTTATGGGTCAGGACTTTGCCCAGTATCATGAGTGGGATGAAAATGCTCCGCTTGACTGGTTCCTTTTGGATGAGCCGGATAATAAGGATATGCAGAATTTTGTCCGGGATCTGCTGCATCTCTACCGTAAATATCCTGCGATGTACGAGCTGGATGATTCCTGGGATGGATTTGAATGGATTAATGCCAATGATGCGGACCGGTCAATTTTCAGCTTCATCCGTAAGGACCATACCGGCAAAAACAGTCTTGTATTTGTAGTCAATATGACGCCGGTAGCGCGGGATGATTATATGGTCGGCGTACCTAAGGCCGGTAGATATACCTTGCTTTTTAATGAGCATGGCACCGTAAAGCCGAAATCATGTAAAACTGTATATGTGGCCAAAAAAGGAGAATGTGATGGAAAGCCGTATCGCGTAGAGTATCCGCTTCCGCCTTATGGATGCGCAGTATTTCGGTTTAATTATTGACCTTGTCTTTTCCGGTTATCTTTTCCGGTGCATAAATGGCATCCGTGCGTGACGTAGTTTCTGAGCCGATCGACGTTACATAGCTGCAAATAAGCCGCTCGCTGAGAGATCATTTGATCTATACCAGCTGGCGGCTTTTGTTGTGAAAAAGGATACCGTAATTTTCCGATGTACATGCGCCACTTGACAATCGGTGAGAATCCATTAAGATTAATATCGCTCTTTTGGTATATCAGGAAGGAAGTGACGATGTTAAATCAGTTTTCAAGAACCCAGCTTGTCCTTGGTGGTGAAGCCATGGACATTTTAAAGCATGCCAGGGTTATTGTTTTTGGAATCGGCGGTGTCGGTGGCTATACGGCAGAGGTGCTGGCGAGATCGGGTGTAGGAACCATAGATCTCGTGGATGATGATCTGGTCTGCCTTACCAACCTGAACCGTCAGTTGATTGCAACCCGCAAAACCGTGGGGAAATATAAGGCTGATGTTATGGCGGAACGTATCCATGAAATCAATCCGGACTGCGTTGTCAATGTACATAAAACTTTTTATCTTCCGGAGACGAAGGATGAATTTGACTTCTCAGCATATTCTTATGTAGTAGACGCGGTGGACACGGTAACTGCCAAGATTTCTCTTGTTATGGCAGCAAAAGAGGCAGGTGTCCCGATTATGAGTTCTATGGGTGCCGGCAATAAGCTGGATCCGACAAAGCTTGAAGTTGCGGATATTTATAAGACATCGGTGGATCCGCTGGCAAGAGTTATGCGGCGAGAGCTTAAAAAGCGGGGAGTGAAGCATCTTAAGGTAGTGTATTCCACGGAGAAGCCTCTGCGGCCGCTGGAGGATATGGCAAACAGCTGCAGATATCACTGCATCTGTCCACCGGGGGCAAAGCATAAATGCACGGATCGGAGAGACATCCCGGGTTCCGTTGCGTTTGTACCACCGGTTGCGGGGATGATCATCGGAGGAGAAGTCGTCAAGGATTTGACGAAAGATGCCCGGCTGAGAGCAAGAGCAGCAGAAGCAGATGCATAAACGAAGCAGTCGTAAGCTCACTGATAAAGTGAGATTGCGACCGCTTTTTTTTGCGACAGCGTAAATTTCTTTTCTACAAGACTTACTCCTCGGGAAGCTTTGCCATCAAAACATCCAGTGCGGTGACAACTGCGCATCCAATTTCCAGCACGAGGATCAGGGGAAACAGCCGCTTAAAAACGGCAGCGCCCTTCAGAAACCATATAAGAGAGGGGAGAAGCGCCATAAATGCAAGGCTTAGGATCAGCTTACGGTGAATTGCCCGGTCACGCTTTTCTATATCCAGAGTTTCCTTAAGCTCCTTGGATTTGGGCTTTTCTGATGCAGATGCAGAGGAAGCTGGTTCAGCTTTGTTTGTTTTATGAAATAAAGCTTTGATAAAGCTGCCGCTGCCCACTTTTGAAAGGTCGGATACCTCAGGAAATTCATTATCCTTAAGACTCACCGTTTTGCAGCAGGTATTTTCATTTTGAGGGGAAAGCGGATCAGGCTCCCGGTCAGATGGAAAGGTGTACAAATCCTCATGTGTCCAGTCATCCTCGGAATTATGGATCAGACCATCCTGGGTGCCTGCTTCAGACGCAGTGAGTAACGGTGCCTCCTCCCGCAGCATAAGGATCCCGTCTTTTATTTCCGTAAAGGGCATATCCTGCGTCCTGCTGAGCGCTTGACTTTTGTTAGTGAGCCTGGTAGGTTCCTCTGACGCCTTGGATTCTTTTTCCAGATTGAGATCGGTAATGTGGATCAGAGACTGTATGGTAAAAAAATCCTTGGATGATTCCTGAAACAGCGAATATGCAAGGATTACGGTTCGGTCCTGAGAGTAATCGATCTGCTCCAGGATGAATTTCAGCATCCGTTTCAGGTCCTCTGTAAAATTAATTTCCTGTCCGGGGAGCAGTGTATAGTAAAAGCACTTTTTTTCTTCATCAAAAAAGACGGTATCCGGAGAGAGCAGGAGAGAGTTTTCAGAAAGGAAGTATTCCTCCAGAGTTGTCAGCATGGCATCCAGAGAATGCAGAAAGTCTGCGATTTCCGGATACACCATAAGACGGTTTTGATATCGGGCTCTAAGACATTCCAAGCCGGAAACATCATAGCGCATGGCAGGCTCACCAGTGCTCTCATCGAGATGCACCGGAAGTGCAGAGGGAATCTGCGAGTGGAGGAGCATATTCAGCTCGTGGCTTTCCTGACTCAGAGATACTGGAGAAATTGTCATATAGCTATGCTTAAGAGTACGCTCCGTCGTCAGTGTTAAGTTTGTCAGATTATTTATCGGCATGTTCATTTTTTTCCTCGTTTTTTTCCTTTTCTAATAATGTGACACTTCGGATAAAGTCCTCCGGACGGAAGCCTTTACTGCCACCCTCCTCATGACTTTCCACTTCCTCCTGCAGCAGGGCTCTGGTCTCGGTTATGACCTGTTTGTTCAGCCGGATGGTACTGCTTGTCAGAGTTAACATGACCATCATGGATAAGGCAAAGATATAGGCTGCTTCAATGGTATGCATTTACGGAACCTCCCAGAAGTAAGATCAGTGCGGGCAGCATACAGGGAATAAAAGGAATGGTCTCGTGCTGCAGACTCCTTTTACGGAAATGAGCCGGGAGGATCATCAGGATGCTGACGATTGCACTCACAAATATACCAATCAGCAGCAGGATCAGGATTTCCCGGAAGCTTAGAAATAAAGCAGAAAGCACAAGAAAGAGACCATCACCGATACCCAATGCGCCTTTTGTTAAAATAGATAAGCCAAGCAGCAGACATCCCGGCAGAAATCGTAGAAGTGCTTTAAAAAGAAAAGTTATGGTGACAAAGGTTCCGGCATGCAGGCAGGCATAAAAAAAGCAAGGTATGCCGGTGAGCAATGCCAAAATAAATAAGAGGACAGGGACGGATTTTTTATAAAGGTCACAGACTGCCGCGGTTAGAAAAAATAATAGGTAAACCAGTGTAGATATTGCCATTTTTATGAGATTCCTTTCTGAAACTTTGAGGATTTATCAGGGGGGGGTCAATCGGCTCCGCATCGGACACAAGGGTGTCTGCCCTGCGCTTTTGCCTTGGAAAGCGGCATTGACTGCGGCTTACTTTCCATGGAACGACAGTCAGGGTCACTATGAAAGCTGCTGCCGTTTTCCGTGCAGTAGATTTCACCGTTAAGAGTTGGGCGGCAGATGGCACAGGCAGTCAGGGTTCGCCCTTGGAATCTGATTTTGCCGGGATCAGATCCCCGGTTTTGAGACGGGATACTTATAACCGCATGCGTGAAATAACTGCAGGAGAGTGATGTATGATAGACATTTCCAGGGTCCTGACCATAACCGACATATACAAGAGGATCTTCCGGGGAACCATCTGAAATGGGATCTCCCCAGCGATATCCGGGGGCACCGATCCAGGCTCTGCGGGAGGCGGTTACCTGCTGTGGGAGACTATGGAGCCCAAGTATGGAGAAAGGCATGATTGCATCATAATTTACAACAAACTGAATGTTTTCTTCATTTAGTTTTGTGTCACTGTAAAGATCAACAAGCTGCATACCGGGCATATGCAGCTTGTCCCGGAGAGCGGCATGACTCATCACAAGCTCCAGGTCCCCGATGAGATCCGGATTTAAACCGATTTTATCTGAGAGCTTCTGGCTTTTTTCCAGATATTTATATTTGGCTAAGCGCTCGACATGCTGTTCCAGTACAAGACTGATTTTCTGATGCCGATGAAGGATCAAGGTAGGTACAATCAGTACCGTGCCTGCCATGATAAAGAGGCTTAATGCCAATGCAGCTTCTATTGTAAAAGAGCAGGAACAGCGGAAACAGAGTAACTTTTCTATGAGTGTTTCCAATGATTTCGGTAGTGATGTTTGTACTTGGAGTGTACGTTTTTGAAATTTGATGGAAGGGGTGCGCTGTTCCATGCTCTTATTACTGTGATTAACAAAAATAGGATTTTTTAATTTACTGTGTATCATTTCCATAGCTGTAAAAGCTGTCAAGCTTTATTGCGTAGGACTCGCGGCTGCTTAAGTCCTGTCCGGCAGCAAAGCGAAGGATGCCAATGCTATACATAGAGTGTCTGGCATTGATTCCCGCCTTTGTACCAATGGCATAGAGACAATGGTCGATGGCAAAGGATCCTGATGGCTGAAATTTGCCGGAGTCCAGGTTCTTTTCAATCCGGGAGAGCATCCTAGTATTTATAACATCCTGGTGCAGAAGTCCTTCACCATAGAGAAAAGCCCTAAGATAATCCCGGTAACTGAGCCCGTGCCCCTCGGAGCTTCCGGATGAAGGTCCACTCTCTCTGAAAAGGAGTAGATCTTTTACATCAATACTCCAGCTTTGCTTATTATGTATCAGTGGAACCCGCCCGCCCGAAAGCAGTGTCCGGACATCCATAATTGCCTGTGCAAGCGCCCAGACGCCTAGTACAAAAAAGGTAAAAACCGGTATGAGAAGCGGAGTGCCTGCGGTGACAAGGAAGGTACTGACAAAAGCTCTTGCTTCCGCCTTGCGTCCCGGGTCACTGTAGAGATATAGAAGATTCAAGCCTTCTCTTACAGCAATCAGCTTTGTGACCATGAGGGAGAGATTTTCCCGATCACTTGCTTTGCCGCCGAGCAGGTACTCAAGCTCCAGAGTCCCTGCACCGCTGGGTGGCAAGCCTTCGGAGTTATCTTTTATGTGGAATCCATTGAAATAATGCAGCGCATATTCGCCGATCAGAGCGAGCTCCACTGGATTTGCTTCAGAGTCAGCAGTAAAACGTATTTCGGTATCGTGCAAAGCTGCATCGGATGGAAGCTCCGCACCCTCAGGCAGTACCAGGGAAAGAAGATTTTCTGAAAGTCTGTCTTTGAGATTTTCCAGCGTCCGCGTATTGTTATGGTTTATTTCACTGGTCTTGACATTGTAGCGTATGAGTGACAGGCTCTGCCACTCCGAGAGAGCAGAGCGATAGAAGGCATCGATTTCAGCTGAAAAATCATAATCGGAGCCGTCTTCATCCTCGTCTTCCTCAGCCTCTGCGATCGCTTCTGCCAGCCAGTCCTCAAAATCGGAAACATCAGAGCAGATCTTGTCAATATGCCGATGGAGTGCTTCTGCTACCGCAGGGATCTGTTCTACCTTCTGCCGGATCTGCCCGTTTCTTAGGGTATAGTTCTCGTATCCTGCGAGCTCGGACTCTACGATGCGAATGGAATCGGGACCTAAAGATGCCCGGGTATCCTCTAATTTCTGTTTTAGCTCTGCAATTTCGATTGACAGCTCATCTGCCGCCTTGGAATACTCGGAAACGGCAGCAGGAAATTTGTCAAGCTCTGCCTTCAGCACGTCAGATGCCCGGTAAAAAGCATTCGCATCCTGCCGGGAGAGCGCAGCTTCCCCATCTGCATGGAGGGAGATACTGCTTTTTGACAGGGCTGCAATGTGATTAAGGGCATTTTCAACCCGGACAAGATGCCGGGTATCCAGCTGATATTCTGTCTGAATTTTCTGCAGGTTCTCCATATCGGCAGCTCTTTTGGTGAAATCTGACAGGCTTTGCGACAGATCAGACTCATTCAGTCCTGCTTCATTAAAAGAAAGCAGCTGGTCCATAAGACCATATTTCATGTAGTCCAGTATTTCTGTTTCAAACACGGTATCCTCGCTTAGGTGTCGATGCCCGTAAAAATCCAGATGATCCTCACTGAGTCCGGACGGAAAGAGATCCCGGTTCTTAAGGTAGGGCTCCATGAAATCATAGAGCTCCTCTTGCAGGTCTCCTTCGTCACGGTATTCCAGTCCGAAGATACGATAGTTCTCCCATAAAGGTCGATGGTATTGGGAAAACAGAGATTCCATCCCGCCATTGAGCGCCACCTGCATATAATAGCGGTGAGCAGCGGTACGGGAGATTTCCGTAATACCCAGAACCAGCCCGGCGATGAGAGCAAAGGACAGAGCAAGAAATACCGTGACGGAAGCATCTGCTCTTTTAGATGCAGGATTATGCCCAGACATCACTTGCGGCAGAATCAATCTGTTCTACGATGGTGTTAAGCAGTCCGACGATGTATCGTTTAAAGATCGCAACCAGAGCAATCAGAACGATCAGGATCAGCACGACCTCAATCGTACCGATGCCGGACTCGTCGGAAATAAGATAATGCAGCATGTTTCCTGGGGTAAGTTTTTTGTTTTTCATAAACAGCTCCTTACAATAAATAGATTTATATTGATTACGATATGTACCTCAGATTATGTGAATGAAATCATCGCAGGTACAATCACGATCATCATTACAATGGCAAGCATCATAAACAAGGGAAGCAAAAGCCTCGTGCCGGCCTCCTCACCGAGACGGAGAGCAGTACTTTTGCGAGTTTCAAAGGCATCCTCCATCTCAAGTTTTAACTGCTGACGGAGAGCCTGTCCGCCGTTTCTGCGATTCTGCTCCAGGATACTGATGAGCCTGGTGTAGGGTTTAAGATTTATTCGCCTTGCAAAGGCAAGATACGCATCAGACTCGGGGACATTACGGTTAAGTTCCGTATCTAAAATCTGCAGCTCCTGAAACAAGGGACGGTTCTCTACGATACCGTCATGAATCAGTGACTGATAGTGCCGGCTGATCTCAAGGAAGGCATTTCGCAGAGTAAAGCCGGCGCCACTGTATACCATGAGCTTGGAGACAAGCTCCGAATAATCCAAAAGGAGAGAGCTTTCCCTTTTTTTCTTTGCGTCCTTCTGTTTTTGACCTTGACGAAACCAGAGGAGTACTGCGGCGAGAACCCCGAGACATGGGAAAAGCATCCAGTCAAGCTTCAGAGGGTCATGGAAAGAGAGAGGGTATCCGTCTAGTTCAGATGGAAGCTCATAGTAGTCAGATGCGGGATTGTTCAGATCCTGCTCTTCCAGCAGCTTTTTTAAATTCCGGATCATGCGCTGCTTCCGGGTATATGTCCTGGGTACAACATTGACATAGATCTGATAGGGCTCGGACTTATACCGGCGATCTGCATATTCCGGGGATTCTGTTGGATCAATTTCGGAACTCATTATGAGGGACAGATATCCGGTAATCACAGTGCCCTCTGCCAAATCCTGGTTATGTACTGTCCCGTCATGATCAATGAGATTTCGCCAGGTCCGGTAGTAGGTCGGATCTTTTTTATCCCCCTGAAGAGATTCCGGATAATAATCCCAGGAGAGGCGCACTCCATATTGTGGGAGCGTGGCAGGGAGTTTCAGATCTCCGGAGAGTGCAGCAAGGCTGTCCCCCTCTGATACAATCAGAGACTCGATTTTTTGATAGATCTCAGCAAACACCTGATTGGCTTCGGCCATGGTGTATTTTTTGGAACTTACGGAAACCTCGACAGAAAGAGAATCCTCCTCCGGGAGTCCATTCACTATGAGCGGAAAGCTCTGCCCGGGGCTTCCGTAAGATCCGCGCGGCAGGCGTGTACCGTGGATCAGAGCGCTTTCTCCTATACCGGCGAGGAAAGTGAGTACTGCCAGTACGAGAGAGACGCCGAGTACCATAAGCTGCTTTTTTACAAGACTTCTGGGAATCTTTCTGATCCAGAGGTTTTTAGATACCGTAAGTTTTATCCAGTTCTTTATTTTACGTTTCATCATAGCTTAGACACGGATCTCCATGATTTTTCCCGATATCCAGATTGCGAGAAGATAAATCCCCAGGCAGACCGTCATAACCACGCGTCCTGCTAAAGTTTTATAGAGCACAGTGAAAAAATCCGGAGATGTCACATTCATGTAGAAGATAATGAGGAAGGGTACAAGGTTCATGATTTTCTGCTCATATTGCCTGGATGCATTGAGCGTCAGGATCTCCTCGGAAATGCTGATTCTGTCCCGGATGATTCCGGAGGTATGTCCGATGATCTTGACAAGCTCTCCACCGTTTCGTTTTGCCGTACTGTAGATTTCGGCAAAGCTCAGGATGTCATCTACAGACGACCTGCGCGCAAAGTCTGTCAGCAGGGATTCCAGAGACTGATGCATGTTAAGACCATTGACGATGCCCTGAAACTCTCTAACGATCATGGCATCCGACCCCAGAAGCTGCCGTAGCTCCGGTAGAGAGGAGCGGAATGCGTTTTCCGTGGATAAGCCTGCGGACAAAAATGAAGACAGGATGCCAAGAGCATCCCGAAACTCAAGGAGCAGCTGCTGTTTCTGTTTCTTGACTAGAGATCGCCGCATCAGATAAGGATAGGCAGCGGCAGCAGGCAGAAGGATGAGAAAGGCAAGGATGTTCTTATAAAAGGTGTAGGATACCGCCAGGTCCATAGCGAGTGCCTGCGTAAGCAGCTTGAGATATTGGATCCATGTGAAGTGGTACTGATTATAGTCTGGTCTTGAACTTATGCTGGTTCTGGAGCTCACCTGTTTTGATAAGAGTCGTTCCATCAAAGGAAAAGAGTGCTTTTGTTTTAATTTCATTGTTTTCAAGTCCTGTTACCTCGGATATTTCCATGACACGGCGTTGATGATCCCGGGTTCTCCCTAAATGAATGATGATTTCAATGGCGGAGGCGATCATGCTGCGGATCGCGGGAAGTGGCAGATCTGCGCCTTGCAGTACCATTGTTTCCATCCGTTTCAGCATGTCCTTGCCGGAGTTGGCATGTCCGGTCGAGAGGCTGCCATCGTGTCCTGTATTCATCGCATTAAGCATATCGAGCGCCTCTTTGCCGCGGATCTCTCCTACAATGATGCGGTTTGGTGACATCCGGAGGCTTGCCCGGATCAGATCCTGGATGGAGATGGCACCCTGTCCTTCGGAGTTTTTGTTACGGGTTTCCAGGCTGACGAGATTGGGAATGTGCTGCAGCTTAAGCTCCGCGGAATCCTCGATGGTGATGACACGTTCAGAATCCGGAATGTAGGCGGAAAGTGCATTTAAAAAGGTGGTTTTACCAGAGTTTGTGGCGCCGGAAATAAAGATGTTATAGCCTGCCCGGATCAGCTGACGGAGAAATTCCGCCGCTTCCGGGGTGATGGAGCCCCATGCGATCAGCTTTTCCATGGTGATGGGTTCCGGAAACTTCCGGATTGTCATGGTGGCTCCCTTTAATGCAACCGGAGGCAGGACTACATGGACACGGGAGCCATCCGGGAGACGCGCGTCCACGATGGGGGTGGAGGTGTTTACCGTACGATTGACCTGGGACACAATGGTCTGTATTACCTCCTCAAGCTGATCCGGCGTTTCAAACTGCCGATTCCAGCGGGACATTCTGCCGTTTCTCTCTACAAAAATCTCTTCCGAGGAATTGATACAGATTTCTGTTATGGAAGGGTCATCCAGCAGCTCGGACAGGAGGTCCAGTCTCCGGAAGCTGTTAAAGATGGCGGAGCGGAGATAGAGCCGGGTTCTAAGGTCCAACTCCGGGTGGAGCAGCATCAGAGCGTCAATTCGCTGATAGAGGTCATCGTCATTTAATTCCAGTCCCTCCGGCAGATTTTCCAAAAGCTGTCTACGTAGTGTGAGCTTCAGCTGATCTGTTTGAGAAGTCATACCGGGTCTACTACTCCTTTACAATGTTATCAATTAATGCATGACTTAGCTTCTGCAATGATCCGTCCAGAAGGAGCGGCAGACTGGTGATTTCCGCGGATTCTGCGACAGGTGGCACAACCAGGCGGGTGATGCCTTCCGGCAGGTATTGATTTCCAAGACAGGACTCAAAGTGATGAAGCTTGGCAAGACTTCCCGGATCTGTCCGGACGGGAAGAAAAAGGTGCTTTGATATAGGTAGGATCTCCTGAAACCTGGATGTAATGGAATCAGTGTCCAGTACGAGATAGTCATAGCCGGAGCCATCCAGCAGAGATTCGATCAGAGCCTTAAGATCATGTGAGGAAAATAGCTCAAGGTCTCCTGGAGAGCGGCATGGCAGAAGCATGTCGATTTCGTGGAGATGCAGCACAGCTTTTTTAAGAAGCTCCCCGCAGGATGATTTGTCCTGCTTATAGAAATACAGCAGGTCGGAAAGTCCAGTGTCGGGAAGAGGCTGATCGTTAAGTAATGCAGGTAATCCGGAGTTTTCCTCCATGGAGAGATATAGCGTCCGGTGAGCTTTGTTAAGTTCGTGCGCGAGACTTAAAGCAAGCCTCGTCTTCCCCGACTGTCCGATCGGACTGAATACAGTGATGAGCTCCGTGCTGCCATGGGCGGAAAAACCGTTTTTATCTGTTGCGCTGCCTAGGTACTGCATGAGCTCCCGGAGAATGTTTTCACCGGATTGATACCGGTAAATGCTCCGGCTCTCATGGAGACTGGAGCCGGACTGCTCTGTGAGATACAGAAACTCCCTCGCAGGGATCTGTTTAAGATGATCGGTTTCCTCCGGTACGGAGAGCAGGATGTCAATCCTTCGTTTCCTGGAAAAGGTCAGCAGTGTATCGAAATCACTGAAGCTGTATACGGTAAAAGGAAGTGGAGAGCGATTTCTGACATAATCTGTAAAATGCTTTGTATAATCCGTGTTTCGGTCGTAGAGTACCAGTGTTTTTTCCATTCGCATGGATTTCGTTCCTTCCTGTGATTTTTTGATATATCCTCATCCGCTTCCGGTGCTGCGCTGTCGGGATGCGTTTTAAGGCAGCAGCAGAACGCCGGGCAGAAGAGTTGGAATCGCGCCCAGTAGTAAGGGTTGGGCAAAGGGCACGGTTTTCCTGTGAAAGAGAAGCATTTGTATCAGGGCAATGGCGCATGCGGGAAGCAGGACTCTGGCTCCGTCTGTGATGCCAAGGAAACTTAGCACGATGGCGGACAGCTTGAGATCACCTGCTCCGGCGCCTCCCAGATAAAAGACGGGGCAGAGCAGCATAAGAGCAGCTATAAATGTCAACAGATACTTAAGCTGAGACAATAAAGAGAAGGGCAGCAAAAGTGCACCTGAGAAAACACCCATAAGGATCAAGGGGTTTGGGATAACACGATATTTCGTGTCATAGTACGCTGCAATCAGCAGCAGCTGTAAGAGAATAAGTAATCTGCTTTGTTCCATATGACCTCCGTCTGTAGCCACAGTATACGTGAGGATCCGTAAAGCTCCTATACTCCATATTTGGATAATATTCATAAAAGGATATTAGCTTTTTATGGATAATATACTGGATTGTAAAACTGTCAGATCGTAAATACAGGAGTGTAAGGAGTGGAGATACGGTCGTAAATATCAGAATACCGGAATTTTAAAGAGAAATTATACAGATTCAACAAATCGTATGTTTGTAACACAGGTTACGGAAAAGCAGGCACTGCGGAACTACAATCTAAGGCATGAGAGGAGGAGAAACAATGGTTCCGATATATGATCCGTATCACTGTCCATGTCATAATACAGACTGTGAGCGTTACTGCGACTGCAAGCCCTGTGTGGATTTCCATCATAAACAGAGCCGGTATCCGCTGACGGCATGCGAACGTCTGGCAAAACAAGAGGGTACACTGGAGGGAAGATATCAGGAGGCGCTTAGATGAATGAGCTTAAAATCAAGAGAGCGTATCAGCCAGCAGAAGAGTCCGATGGCATGAGAATCCTGGTGGACAGGCTCTGGCCGAGAGGGGTATCCAGGGAGAGAGCAAGGCTCGACCGCTGGGCAAAGGAAATTACGCCGACACCGGCGCTCAGGAACTGGTTCGGACATCAGCAGGAGCTTTTTGAGGAGTTTAGCTGGAAGTACCGGCAGGAGCTCTCGGAAAATCCCGCGGCGGAAGCATTCGCAAGGGATATTGCGGCAGAGCTTAAAACGCGTAATGTAACGCTTGTGTATGCGGCAAAATCAGAAACCTGCAACCATGCTCTTATTTTACGGGACTGGCTTCTGGAAACCATGCATGGTAAAGCAGCTGATGAGAGTAACGATGCAGCTGACTAATATATGAGGTATACAGAAAATGGTTTGGGCTTTAGTTTATCCTTCCTTTAGAAAGTTCACAAATCTTTCATAGAAGAAATTAGCACTCAATGCTTGACAGTGCTAACAACTATGCTATAATGATAATCGCTGACAGAGGAGCTCCTGCGAGGAGCACTCCGCCAGCGATTCTTTTATTATCCGAAGGCTGCCGGGAGATCTGGCGGTTTTCGGTTTACATATATGTAATGAGCATATAAAAAGAAATTTAAAGGGAGGATATCTATGAACATCAATAAATTCACGCAGAAGTCAGTTGAGGCTGTAAACAACTGTGAAAAGATTGCACTGGATCATGGCAATCAGCAGATTGTTGAGATGCACATCCTCTATAGTCTTTTAACGATAGATGACAGTCTGATTGCAAAGCTCCTGACCAAAATGGGAGTGCCGATTGATGCCTTTAAGCAGGATGTGGAGCAGGAAATTGACAAGCTGCCCAAGGTTTCCGGTGCAGGGCAGATGTATTTTTCACAGGATGCCAACAGGGCTCTCGTCAATGCCGAGGATCATGCCAAGGCGATGGGCGATGAGTATGTTTCGGTAGAGCACATTTTCCTGTCTCTTATGAAAGAGGCGGATCGTCCGATGAAGGAGCTCTTAAAGAAATATAACATTACCAAGGATGGCTTCCTGAAGGTGCTTTCGGAGGTGAGAGGTAATCAGAGAGTGGTTTCCGATAATCCGGAGGCAACCTATGATACCTTAAATAAATACGGATATGAGATGGTACAGCGGGCAAAGGACCAGAAGATGGATCCGGTCATCGGCAGAGATGACGAGATCAGAAATATTATCCGGATCCTGAGCCGTAAGACAAAAAACAATCCGTGTCTGATCGGTGAGCCTGGTGTCGGTAAAACAGCCGTCGTTGAGGGACTTGCACAGCGGATTGCCAAGGGAGAGGTACCGGATTCTCTTAAGGATAAAAAGATCTTTGCACTGAATATGGGCTCTCTCATTGCAGGCGCCAAGTATCGTGGCGAATTTGAGGAGAGATTGAAGGCGGTCCTGGATGAGGTGAAAAAGTCCGAGGGTCAGATCCTGATGTTTATTGATGAGCTGCACACGATTGTCGGTGCCGGCGCATCGGAAGGCTCCATGGATGCGGGCAATATTCTGAAACCGATGCTGGCGAGAGGTGAGCTGCATTGTATCGGTGCAACGACCTTAAACGAGTATCATAAATATATTGAGAAGGATCCGGCGCTGGAGCGTCGTTTCCAGCCGGTAATGATTGACCAGCCGTCTGTCGAGGAAACCATTTATATCCTGCGTGGTATCAAGGAAAGCTATGAGAAGTACCATGGCGTTACCATTACCGATAACGCACTGGTAGCAGCGGCGACACTTTCCGACCGTTATATTTCCGACCGGTTCCTGCCGGATAAGGCAATCGACCTCGTAGATGAAGCCTGCGCCATGGTGCGGACGCAGATGGACAGCATGCCGGAGGATATGCAGGAAATGCAGTCCAAGATCACACAGCTTAAGATTGAGCAGGTTTCCCTCAAGAAGGAGGACGATAATCTTTCCAGGGAGCGCCTGGCAGAAAGTGAAAAGGAGCTGGCAGAGCTACAGGATCAGTTCAATGTCAAGAAGGCACAGTGGGAAAACGAAAAGAACTCTGTCGGTAACCTTCAGGCGCTGAGAGAGAAGCGCGATAAGATCAAGGCGGATATTGAGATTGCAAAGCAGAAATACGATTATAATACCGCGGCCAAGCTCCAGTACCAGGATCTCCCGGAGGTGGAGAAGCAGCTTAAGGATACGGAGGCGAATGTCCATGGCCAGGACTCAAGCATTGTCCTTGACCGTGTGACAGAGGATGAGATCGGAAAGATCGTGAGCCGCTGGACCGGCATCCCGGTCACCAAGTTAAACGAGTCCGAGCGTTCCAAGGTGCTGCATCTCGGAGATCAGCTCCATAAGAGAGTTATCGGTCAGGATGAAGCGGTGGAAAAAGTAACGGAAGCCATCATTCGCTCCAAGGCCGGCATTAAGGATCCGACAAAGCCGATCGGTTCCTTCCTGTTCCTGGGACCTACCGGTGTTGGTAAGACAGAGCTTGCCAAGGCTTTGGCGCAGAGTCTGTTTGACGATGAAAATGCCATGGTGCGGATTGATATGTCCGAGTACATGGAAAAGTATTCTGTATCGAGACTGATCGGCGCCGCTCCCGGATATGTCGGATATGAGGAAGGCGGTCAGCTGACCGAGGCTGTCAGAAGGAAGCCGTACTCGGTTGTGCTTTTTGATGAAATAGAGAAGGCACATCCGGATGTCTTTAATATCCTGCTGCAGGTCCTGGATGACGGTCGGATCACCGATTCCCAGGGTAAGACGGTGGACTTTAAAAACACCATCATTATCCTGACCTCCAACCTTGGCGCACAGGCGCTTCTGGATGGGATTGATGACAAGGGAAATATCTCCGAGCAGGCACAGAAGGAGGTGCATGAAGCACTGAGAGCTGCATTCCGTCCGGAATTTCTGAATCGTCTGGATGAAATCATCATGTTTAAGCCGCTTACCAAGGACAATATTTCCGGCATTCTGGATCTCATTGTGAAGGACATTGACCGGAGACTGGAGGATAAGCAGCTTACCGTTACGCTTACACAGGCTGCCCGGGAGTATGTCATTGATCATGGCTATGATCCGCAGTTTGGTGCAAGACCGCTTAAGAGATTTGTCCAGAAAAATGTGGAAACGCTGGTTGCCCGGATCATCCTTGAGGGTGAGGTCCATGAGGGAGATACCATCGAGATTGACGCGGAGATGGGCAAGCTCAAGGCCAATATCAAGGAAACCGAGAGCGCTGAACCGGAGCCTGGCGAGACAGTGGACAGAGGTACCTGGACGGTGGACAACTGATGCTTCGGCAAAGCATTTTTAGACGAATCGTAAGGGGAATGTAAGTACGGTTGTTCTTTTGTATGCTATACTGAGTACAGAACAAAGAAACAATGGTACGATGAGAAAGGACCTGTGAGGATGAGAGTGGACAGGATAAAAAAAGCAGCGGCGGTTTTAGCTGTCGCAGTGATGGTTTCAGCGGTGCCGGCATTTGCGGCAGAGGGAGAGTATGTTGTCACGGGAAGTGGCGCGATTATTTCCAGATCTGCAGGCAGAATCAGCTCCAATGATCCATATAACAGCTCAAGATTCATCACAGGTCCTGAAACGGTTTCTGCATCCGGGATTACCGGCGGAAGCTACAGTGGTCCGGATACCGGATCCAATGAGACAGAGCAGAAAAAGGTTACCATAGTGCATGCAGACAGCGGGGCGGCTCCCGGAGATTTTTATATGCCTTCTGCATCTGAAAATACGTCTGCATCCGGGATCACCGCAGGCAGCTACAGCGGTCCGGTCACGGGATCTGTAAAAAGCAATCGTGGCACCACAAGCAACACAACTGGTGTGCATGCAGTACCGGGAGTTTCTTAAGCTGTGGCCTTAAAACAGCCGGCAACGGACCTTTATCCCGGCAACAGATCTTAATCCCTGTAATTTGCAATAAATCATAAATATGATACAATGTTCCCAAATGCGTAATGCGCATTTGGGATTTTTTGTTTTAGCGCATTCGTGCGTATTTCTATTTTAAAAGAAAAGGGAGATCCCCTGAACGATATGGGAAAAACAGATGAACAGGAAACGATGATCGAGGTGAAGGATGTCACCAAGGTGTACCGGTTGTATGACAAGCCGATTGACCGTCTCAAGGAATCGGTCAGTCTTACACATAAAAATTATCATCGGGACTTCTATGCATTAAATCATATTTCCTTTGATGTAAAAAAGGGAGAGGCTGTCGGCATTATCGGAACCAATGGCTCCGGTAAGTCCACCATGCTTAAAATTATCACGGGAGTCCTGACTCCGACTGAAGGTACCGTGTCGGTCAAGGGCACGGCAGCGGCGCTGCTGGAGCTTGGTGCGGGCTTTAACCAGGATTATACTGGTATTGAAAACATCTACATGAACGGGACGATGATGGGCTTCAGTCGTGAAGAGATGAAGGAGAAGCTTCCGGCGATCCTGGAATTTGCGGATATCGGTGATTTTGTGTATCAGCCGGTGAAGTCCTACTCCAGTGGTATGTTTGTGCGGCTTGCATTTGCGCTTTATGTCACCATGGATCCTGACGTTCTGATCGTGGATGAAGCTCTGTCTGTCGGAGATGTCTTTTTCCAGGCAAAATGTTATCACCGCATGGACGATCTTAAGCGGAAGGGAACGACCATTTTGATGGTGACGCATGATCTCGGCTCAGTTATGAAATACTGTGACCGGGTTGTGCTGCTCAATAAAGGTGAAAAGATTGCCGAGGGTAAGCCGGGGGAGATGGTGGATCTCTATAAAAAGATTCTGGCAGGTCAGTATATCGGAAACGAGGATTTTGTTGATAAGGCGGATTTTGGTGTGGAGTCCATCGGCGCGGCAGCGTTAGGTGCCTCCCGGACAAAGCCAGATGCAAATACAAATGACGCTATGGAAACGGATGCTTCCGATCAAGGCTCGCTTGTGGAAAAGCTGGATCATGCGGCAGAGCTTGAGCATGTGAGCGAGGGTCTCATGATGGACCGCCTTACGTTAAATCCTAACGTGCAGCACTATGGCAATGGCAAGGCTTCTCTCTATGATTTTGGTATTTTTGATGCACATGGAAAACTGACAAACGTGGTTTTAAAGGGTGAAATGTTTTCCATCAAGGAGAGAATCCGTTTTAATGACCGGGTCGAGTCGCCGATTTTTACATTCACGATCAAAGACAAGCGTGGAAATGATCTTACGGGCACCAATACGATGTTTGAGGGCAAAGAAATCCCGCCGGTCAAAAAGGGAGATGAGTATGTCTGCGTTTTCCGTCAGAAGATGACGCTGCAGGGAGGTGAATATCTCCTGTCGATGTCCTGCACGGGATTTGAGCAGGGGACACATACGGTATATGATCGGAAATATGATGTGGCAAGCATTACCGTACTCTCCAATAAAAATACGGTCGGAGTTTATGACATGGAGTCCGAGGTGACTCTGGAAAGGCATGAAGCATGAGTTTTGAGCATCACAGAAGAAATCTGATGGACTGGCTCTTTTTAGAGGATGAAGCTTCGGACATAGGCGGGGCGCATGTGCTGCTGCTAGGAGATAAGGACGAGGTGAAGCCGTTTTATGAGCTTCTTAAGCGTCGGGGATGTAAGGTCTCGGACAGAACAGAGTCGGGATTGGTCTATGACTGGATTCTGGTTCCAATGCTCACACGTAGAATCCTTGCCGGATTCCGGAGGGATCCTCGGGAGATGTTTAAGAGCCTTACGGAAACATGGCTGGCACCGTCAGGTAAGCTTGTGGTCGGGATGGAAAATGCCTGCGATATTGATCGTCTGGCAAGTGGACAGTACGAGAACGAGATTTATTACATGACAGAGGAGGTGCTGCGGGGGATCCGCACTTCGCTTAAGGAAAGCTTTCCGTCCTCCAGAGAGCTTATGTATTTTCCAATGCCGGAGCTGGAGATGCCGCTCGTCATGTACTCCGAGGAGCGGCTTCCGGCTCCGGGGGAGGAGGACGATAAGACGACAGCGCTTGTGCACGGTGGTGAATTTGGAAAGTTTGCGCCTGCATGGCTCTATGTCTTTACAAAGGATGCCTTTATCGGAATCGGAAACGGTAAAAAAGAAGATATTCCTCTGTATATTAAATATAATTCCAGCCGTAGGGCAGAATATGCGATTAAAACCGTGATTTACCGGGATGCGGAGGGCAGGAGGCATGTCCGTAAGGAGAGCATCACACCGGAAGCCAATACACATGTCGAGTCGCTGATTCATAATGCAGAGCTTGTCCGGACTGGAAACCCCGGGCTTCAGGTGCTTAAAGCCGAGGTGGAGCGGAAGGCAGAAAAGGAGGGGGAAACCTCCTATGTGATCTATCCCTTTGTGTCGGGTAAGAGTGTCGCCGAGGAGCTTGGGGACAAGATCAAGGATGGTACCGCACCTGTGGAGGAAATCCGGGCAGTGATGCGTCAAATCATTGGGAAAGACAGCGGCGTACAGAATCCTGCCAATCTCGACGGATTGTTTCAGAATGTCCTGATGGATGGAGCTGTCCCTACGCTCATTGATTGTGAATGGGTACTGCCGGAAGATACAGAAGTTAAATTTCTTGAATTCCGTATGCTGAAATATTGGTACCTGGAGTATAAGGATGCAATGGCTTACACAGAGCTTGCATCCTTCTTAAGGCTGTTTGGATTTACAGCAGAGGATCTGGAAAGGTATGACAAGGCAGAGGCTGCGTTTCAGAAGCGGGTGCATGGAGATGGGGAGGAGTCCAATCTCTGGGCATATCAGTCTGGAAGAGTGACGCTTAAAAATTTCCTACGGCAGAAGGATGAGATTACAGAGCAGGAGGCTACCATACAGGAGCTTGCGCGGCAGGTTAAGGAGCGGGATATTGCGCTTCGGAAGGAACGGGAGGTAAGCCGCCTTACCAACGTGCACGTCGGCAATCTCGAGAAGGTGATTGCCATCCATGAGCGGGATATCAATACGCTCATGCAGGAGCGGGAGTATTATAAGAAGCATCAGAGCTGGTCATCAAAAAAGAGAGAAGCGCTGGAAGCGGTGTATGACAAGCATTTCCCTTATGGCTCCAGGAAACGGAAGATTATGGACTATGCCGGTAAGACAATTCGTCATCCGATCCATACAATTCCGATGTACTTTTCGGATCGCGGTAGAAATCTCATAAAGGGAGATTTCCGCATCGGTGCACAGTATCTGGAGGGTGGAAAGCTCTGCTTTGAGAGGACGGATGCGCCGCTTGTCAGCATTGTAATTCCCTGCTATAACCAGATCAATTATACGTATCAGTGTCTGCTCTCGATTTTACGGCATACGGATTTTAAGAAAACCCCGTATGAAGTCATTATTGCCGACGATGTTTCGCAGGATGCGACGAAGGACCTTGCCGAGTTCTCGGAAAATCTTGTGATTGCCCGGAATACGGAAAACATGGGCTTCCTCCGGAACTGTAATCAGGCGGCAGCCAGGGCAAGAGGCAGATATATCTTCTTTTTAAATAATGATACTGAGGTGAAGGAGGGCTGGCTTTCCAGTCTTGTGGACCTCATTGAGAGCGATCAAAGCATCGGTATGGTTGGCTCCAAGCTGGTGTATCCGGACGGCCGACTCCAGGAAGCGGGCGGAATCATCTGGTCCGATGCTTCCGGCTGGAACTATGGACGTCTCCAGGATCCGGAGGAGCCGGAGTATAACTATGTCAAGGATGTGGATTATATATCCGGTGCTGCCATCATGATCCGTGCAGAGCTATGGAGGGAAATCGGAGGTTTTGATGAGCTTTTTGCTCCGGCATACTGTGAGGATTCCGATCTTGCGTTTGAAGTGCGGAGACATGGAAAACGGGTAGTGTATCAGCCGAAGTCGGTAGTCATTCACTATGAAGGCATTTCCAATGGCACGGATGTCCAGGGAACCGGTCTTAAGCGCTATCAGCTTGTGAATCAGGAGAAGTTCCGGGAGAAGTGGAAAAAGGAGCTGGCGGAGCAGTCGGTAAACACCGGAAGTCCAAATCCGTTTAAGGCAAGAGAGAGAGGACAGAACAGCCGGTATATCCTGGTTGTGGACCATTATGTGCCGACCTGGGATAAGGACGCCGGATCCAAGACAACCTATCAGTACCTTCAGATGTTTGTGCATATGGGTTATAAGGTGAAGTTCCTGGGAGACAATTTCCTGCATGAGGAACCATATACCTCTGTGCTTGAGCAGATGGGGATCGAGGTGCTGTATGGTAAAACCATGCAGGCAAATATCTGGAACTGGATCGATACCAATAAGGATATGATCAACATTGCCTTTTTGGAGCGTCCGCATATTGCAACCAAATATATCGATTATATCCGGGAGCATACCGGCTGGAAATGCATCTTTTACGGACATGACCTGCACTTCCTGCGAGAGAGACGGGAGTATGAAATCACGCATGATGAGGCAATCCTCGAGGACAGTGAATACTGGCGGAGTCTGGAGCTCTCGGTAATGAAAAAAGCGGATATCAGCTACTATCCGTCTCAGGTGGAGGTGGATGCGATCCATGAGATTGATCCGTCCATCCCGGCAAAGGCGATTACCGCGTATGTGTTTAAGGATCCCGCCAGGGTTTCCGGTGATTATGCAAAACGAGAGGGACTTCTGTTTGTCGGAGGCTTTGCGCATCCGCCAAACAAGGATGGTCTCCTCTGGTTTGCGGATCATATCCTGCCGGAGATTCAGGAAGCGATTCCCGGAGTAAAGTTCCGGGTGGCAGGCTCACATCCGGATGATGAAGTCCTTAAGTTGAATGAGCGGGAAGGAATCGAGGTGCTGGGCTTTGTCTCCGATGAGCGGCTGGAGGAGCTCTATCAGGAAAGCAGGATTGTCGTTGTGCCACTCCGCTATGGTGCCGGTGTCAAGGGCAAGGTCGTGGAGGCGCTGCATGAGGGTGCAGCCATTGTGACTACCAGCTGCGGAGCAGAGGGAATCCCGGGCGTGGAACAGGCGCTTATGATCCGGGATGACGAGCATGCCTTTGCAGAGGAAGTGATTTCCCTGTATCACGATGTACCGGAGCTTGGCAGACTTTCTCAGAGAGCACAGCAGTTTGTATCGGATCATTTTTCTGTGGAAGGCGCCTGGAGCCGTATCCGGGAGGACTTTGAGACCGATCTTAATCATAAGTAATAGAATAAGGGAGAGTGTATGGAAGCAGTACTTCTCTGCGGAGGTCTCGGGACGAGACTCCGTTCTGTGGTATCGGACCGCCCCAAGCCGCTTGCGGATATCGGCGGCAAGGCATTTATGGAATATGTGACGGATCAGCTGGTGCAGCAGGGGATCAGAGATATTGTGTTTGCCGTCGGCTATAAAGGTCAAATGGTTGAGGACTATTTTGGTGACGGCAGCCGTTTTGGTTTCCGGGCAGCGTACTCATATGAGGAGGAACCGCTTGGAACCGGAGGGGCGATCCGGCATGCGCTTCCGAAGCTGAGAGGTGACCGGGCATATGTATTAAATGCGGATACCTATTATAAAATCGACTTCACAAGACTTGAGCGCTGTATGGATCATGCGCATGCTTCCATGGCGCTGTTTACACGGGAGGTACCGGATATCTCCCGCTACGGTGAAGTGAAATCAGAGAGGCAGCTGCTTTGTTCCTGGAATGAAAAAAGCGATGCTGCCCGTCCGGGAGAGATCAACGGCGGCATTTACCTTATCCGGAGAGAGCTGCTTGAAAGCATGCCGGAGGGGAAGGCAAGCCTTGAACATGACTGGATCCCGCAGTGGCTCTCACAGGGTGTCCGGATTGCGACCGAGTTATCCGATGCATATTTCATCGATATCGGTGTTCCGGAGAGCTATCGCAGATTCCGGGAAGATGTGGCAGCCGGCAGAGTAGGAGAGGACATTTCATGACCAAGGTGCATCCACTGGATCCGAATCCGAAATCCGGATGGCAGCCCAAGATCGTGTTTCTTGACCGGGACGGAACGATCAATGAGGAGGTGAATTACCTCTATAAGCCGGAGGATCTCGTGATCCTGCCGGGAGTGCCGGAAGCGCTCCGGGAGCTGAAGAAGGCAGGGTACCTGCTCATCCTGATTACTAATCAGGCAGGGATTGCCCGGGGATATTATACGGAGGAGGACTGCATAAGGCTGAATCTTGTGCTGGACACGGAGCTGAAACGCGCGGGCGCCGGACTGAATGCCGTATATTACTGCCCGCATCATCCGGAGCATGGAATCGGGAAATATAAGCTGCACTGTCACTGCCGGAAGCCGGAAACCGGACTTTTACTGCAGGCGGAGGCCGATCTTATGTCCTGCAGGATCCCATCCGGAGACACGCTTTATCAGAGCCGATGCATACTTTCCGAAGCAGAGCAGAAGGCACTTTCCGAGTGGAACAGAAGCCCCGAGGGACCGGATTTTACAAACTGCTTTATGATCGGGGATAAGCTGGGAGATATCCTTGCCGGACGTCGTTTCGGAGTGCGCAGCATCCTGGTGGGCACCGGATATGGGAAAAAAGAGCAGAGAGCAGCTGCGGCAGGAAGCTATGATTATTATGCGGATACGCTTAAGGAGGCAGCAAAATGGATTATAAGGCAGCAGAGCATAAGGTGAAACCGGGACAGAAGCACTATAAGCATGTCTTTGCCGTGGCAGCCTATGGGGAGTCGCCGTATCTTGATAAGCTTCTCCATAGTCTTACTAAGCAGAGCGTTCCGAGCCGGATTATCCTGTGCACGTCTACGCCGAATGCCTATATTACATCGTTATCCGCGAAATACCGGATTCCTGTCTATGTAAGGCATGGAGCGCACGGACTGAAGGAGGACTGGAACTTTGCCTATGAGCAGGGAGCAAGGTTTGCACCGCTTGTAACGATTGCACATCAGGATGATCTCTATTTTCCGGATTATACCAAGGCACTGCTCTATGCCTTTTCACAATATCCGGATATGTCGGTTTTCTGCTGCCGATATGACACCATAGATGCTGCGGGAAATACCATAGAAGGAAAGTCAGAGCAGGTTAAACGATATCTAAGGATCCTGCTCCGGGACCATGCACATGCGGACAGAAGCTTTGTAAAGCTTAGCGCGCTCCGCTATGGCAACGGTATCGGCTGTCCGACCTGCACCTATCAGACCCGGCTTTGCGGATTTCCCTTGTTCCAAAATGACTATAAATTTGTCATTGACTGGGATACACTGATCCGTCTTGCCAGACTTCCGGGACGTTTTATCTGCATTGAGAAGCCCTTAATGGCTTACCGGGTGCATAGCGGAGCGGAAACGGCAGCGCAGATCGAGAACCATAACAGGGAGAAGGAAGAAACGGAGATGTTTGAGAAACTGCATGGGAGGTGCTTAAGCAGGATCCTCATGCATTTTTACAGGAAGGCATATGCAGCATATGACACGGAACCTAAAACCTGCCAATCGTAAATGTACCGGATTTCCGATCATCACAGGGATCACTGTGCTTTGCTTTTTGATTTTCTATGCAGCTTCCGGAAACCTGGAAAGGCAGCTGGAGCCTGTAAACCGGGCTGCACTTACGGAAATGCTGTTTGTTTCATTGCTCCTCCTGGGGATCGGAAGGCTTCCGCTTTTTAATACAGGGAAACGTCAAATACTTGCGACAGCAATTGTAATTGTCACAGAGATTTATCTCCACCGCATGCTGCTTCCGGTCGTTTTTTCAGGACTTTGGTTCCTGTTTGTTGCTATAGTATTTCTCTTTATCTTTGGTGTAATCCGAAGCAGGAGAGATCTCCGGAAGCCACAGCTGCCGGGAGATCCCGGGGAATACCGTCCCCTGCTTCTTGCACTTCCGTTTCTTTTGCTCCAGCTGAACCGTATGAACATCGCTGTGGATTATGATTCCCTCCGATATGGACTTCGTTCGGATTATGTGCTTTTTAACGGAAGCTTCTTTGACGCATTGGGTCAGATCAATGCGGTCTATACCTATCCTAAAGGACTGGAGGTTTTGACGGCACCACTCAGCAGCTTTCATAGCTTTGCGCTGCTTCTGATGTTTCAGTTCTGGACGTTGCTCTCCGTGATGGCGCTTGTGTTTTTGATCCTCTACCGGATGACGGGACGGGTGCGCAATGGTGTTGCAGCCGTGCTGGTCCTGTCCATGATGACAAGTCTCACCAATATGTCCATTACCGCCAAGACGGATCTTATCACGCTGCTTCTTCAGCTTATCATGTTCTGGTTTTTCCTTACAAGAGAGCCGGGCAAGGCTGCCGCAGCCGCCATCCTGAGTCTGTCGATGAAGCCTACGGCAGTGGTGTTTACTACAGCCGCATGGATGACCCTTATGGGAATGTCACTTTGGGATGCACACCGTAAAGCAGGACGGAATGTGTCACCGCGGGAACCGCAGCTGCCTGGTATACGGATGCAGGAATCATGCATTTTTACCTCCGGAGTATGGCTTTCCGCACTGCCTGCACTGATATTTTCCATCCTTTTTACCGGCATCATTACACTTCGGACGCTGGTGATTACGGGAGTGCCTTATTCAACGACCTTTACTGCTTTATTTCAGACACTTGGTTTCCGGGTAAAGTGGCCCTTTAATTTTGACGCACATGTGGATTACGGAGCTTCGGTCAGCTTCGGGCAGGCAATGCTTTCCTTAGCGCGGCGGCTTTTTTTGTTTTTATTTTGTCCGGTCGGAGATGACATGGCGCATGTCATGATCGCGTGGGGCGGAGTCATGGTTCCTGTACTTTTATATGCCGTGCTCCGGAAATGGAAGCTACTTTTCGGGGGCAGTCGGGAGCAGCGGATGTCTGCGATGCTCCTTATGGTGCTTACGGGACTTTCCCTTCTCACGTTTTATTTTCTCTGGCAGGTGGATGGCAATTATTATATCTTCTGGGATGTGATGCTTGTAATCACCGCCTTTTCGCTACTGGAGGAAGGGCCTGATCTACATCCGGGTAGAGTTAAAATATTAGGAGCGGGGATACTCTGGGCAGCTGCATTCGCAACAACCATCATTACAAGCTGGGCTGGAGCGGTAGGCTTTACACCCATCGATTTTGTAAACAAGGGGTATTATGATAATCTTGCGGAAATTGCAGAAGCGCAGAGGCTCCGCGGATCCTACGGCGTATGGTCTCATATGGCGGCGGACCCTGCAAACCGGGTGATCGCCTTTGCAGAGACGCCGGATTGCTATGAAATCCCGTGTAATGTTGAGAGCATTGCGGATGTGGAAGGCTCCGGAGGCAGTCCGGGGCTCTATGACAAGCCGATGTTTTTTGAATGGTTTTTAACCTGGGCGGATACGGATTATCTGTACGTTGAGCGGGGCTTTCTGGAACAGCCGGAGGAAACCCGGGCGCGGGAAATGGTGGAGACACTGATCCGTGAGGGTATGATTTCCGACATTATGACAGAGCGTGCCAGTCAGGAGCCGGAGCTTCACGGCATCGGACCGGAGGAGGATTGTTATCTTCTGCTCTCGGTGGATAAGGCGCGGCTTCGCTATATCTGGGAGGAAACGACACCGCCGCCGGCAGATCCGGCGCGTACGGCAGAGCTTCTGGGCATATTCCGGACTGCGGCATATTTTGCAAGGTAAGGTAACGAGGGAGACTCATGAGAGAAACAGGAAAAACAAGGATTTTTGCGGCGATACTTGCGCTGATCCTATTCAGCCTGGTTGGATTTTACGTAAACCGGTACATAAAGATCGAGGGACTGTATATGGATGACCTCTATATGTGGTCCTGCTACGGAGAGCAGTCTTTCCGGGAGTTTGCATTCCCGATCGGAACCTCTACCAGATTTCGTCCGGTCTACTGGACGCTTACGTATCTTGAGATGATGATCGTACGGAATAACGTCAGGCTCTTTGTACCGATTAATATTATACTGAATATTGGAGTCGCTTTTACCATTTATCTTTTTGCGCGTAGATTAAGTCATAACAGTATCTTTTCCATGCTGGCAGGATACATGTATCTGATTTCGCATTTTGCGTATTACCAGATTGCGCAGGCATTGGGACTGCTGGAGACGATGTCACTCTTTATGGCGGTGGTGATCCTCTGGCTTCTGTATGATTTTCTGAATCTCGGCTCCAAGATCTATTTCTATATAGCGGGTATTGTGTATTTCCTTCTGGTGTTCTCGCATGAACGTTACCTGTCGCTGATGCCGCTCTTTTATATTGCGCTTCTTTTTGTGAGATTTCGTATCCATGTCACGAGCGGCAGGGGAAAGTCACGGCGCAGGGGAAGTCTTGCGGGGATTGTACGGATCAGGAGCTTTGACTGGCTGTTCCCCATCCTTCTTTTAGTGCTGATCCTCGGCATCCGGCGATTTGCCATTGGTACCGCGGTACCGGCGGGAACCGGTGGAACGGAGGTTACCGATACGTTTCAGCTTGCCACGGCATTGAGCTATGCCCTGGATCAGGTAAAGTATATTTTTGGCATAAATATTGGTCCTGCATATCTTAGCGGGATTACCTGGACGGATGTGATTCCCGAGATGAAGTATTTTGTTTATGGAAGCTGGATTCCGCTTTTGCTTCTTGTCGTATGGTTCCTTTTTATATCGATCCGGCGGGGATATTTCCGGACGACAGCATGGTTTGGAAATCATGCCCTGTTTCTTGGATTCATTGCGCTTTGCATCGGATGTTCCTCTGTTACAATCCGGGTGGAAATGCGCTGGGTCTATGTGAGTTATACCGGAGCGCTGCTCTACCTAGGATGGATGATCGGCGTAATCAGCGGGAGAGAGCAGCCGGAGCGTTACGTAGGGGAAAGCTTGAAGTTTGGAAAACGGAGAGTCTCTGACCGGGTGCTGCCGCTTCTGTTTCTTGTTTACTGTGTCCTGATGACTCCGGTAGAGAGATATTACCGCACCTACTATAATCAGATTTATTTCTGGGAAAATCAGGACCGTATGAACTCTCTCGCGGAGCAGACCGTCATGAAATATGGCATTCAGGGTGTACTTGGAAAACAGGTCTATATCCTGGGCAATACCTATGAGATGACGGATTTCTATGCCCGCACCTTTTTTAAGGTCTATGATCCGGAAAAAACCGGACAGGGCACGGAGATTCATTTTATTGAAAGCATAGACGAGCTTCCGGAGGAGGCAAGTCTTCGGAACTCTATTGTACTGAAAGAGGCGCCGGAAAAGAGGGGATATGATGATATCACAGCGGAGAGCTTTAGAAACAGGAAATAAAAGCAGAAAGAGCAAAGGTCAAAGGAACGGCACGACCGGAGCAATGTATACAGTGCGTACAGGACTGGTGCTGGCACTGCTATTTTCCGCACTTCTCTTGGTCTATGTCACACATGCGTCACGGGATGTTGTCTTTGCTGATTACATTCGCCTTGTGAACTCGTATTTGCCGGATCCGTTGAAGCCGGAGAGCTTCTTTACGCCCGATATCCTCACAAGGATCCCGCTGACCTATCTTGTCCGCTGGGTGAATGTCCGTCTGTTTTCATATTCCGTGCATTTTGACAGAGTGCTCGGGATTCTCGGACTGTTTTTGTCTTCAGTCGTGATCCTTATGTATGCCGGGAGAGAGCGCACACCGGCGGTCATATTGCTGCCTGTGCTGCTTGTGCTTTTTAGCCTGAATAAGTGGGAAATGCTTTTAAACGGCAGCGGGTATGCACATTTTCTTGCATTTGCCTGTTTTTACTGGAGTTTCCTGATCGCAGACCGGATCTATACCGGCACGGAAAAGCGGCATGACCGGCTCTTGATGGTGCTGCTGCCGTGGCTTACGCTGCTCACGGCAGGACCGTATATTGCGGTTTATCTCGTCACCATGATCCTGTGCGGACTCTGGACCGGACTCCGGGAGCATAAAAATACCGTATTCTGGATCGTCTCCTCGGTACTGGTGCTGGGTTTATATTTTCTTTCCAATCATTACGCGGTCTATGAGTACTCTGGAGCAAGAGATGTAAGTCTCAGGGAGGTGCTCACGCAGTATCCTGGATTTGCGCTTCACTTTTTCTTAAATGGATTTGCATCCATGCTGCTCGGAGGCGAGGTGCTGGAGGAGCTCCTTAAGGGAGCAGTGCTTGGATACTGGGGCATTTATCTGCTTGGAGCCTTTGTGCTTTTTTGTTATGCGGCTGCATGGGCCCTTTATGTATATCGGGGCTATTGGAAACGGACGCTGTTTCCGGCACTCTTAATGCTTTACGGGCTTGGCAGTCATGCGATTGTTTTTTTGTCACGGTATATCTTTTTAAATGAGACGTATGCATGGCAGAGCAGATACGCACTGCAGTATCAGAGCGGAATCCTCGGGATCCTGCTGGTGCTGGGGCTCTACATCCGTGAGGAGAGGCGCGCGCAGAAAGGCTTACGGAAATCTGCTTTTATCCTTATTACTCTTTTGCTTCCATTGACCTTTGCTCTCGGAAACTGTTATACTACCTCTCGTGAAATCCAGAAAATGCCATATCGTCTCGCAAGCTTTGAACGGATGGAATCAGCTGCGCTGGATCCGGAGGAGTACAGCGATGAGGAACTGGAGACCGTGTTTGAGTACCATCATGGGGGAGATCGGATTCGTCACGCCCTTGATATTCTGAGAGAGTATCATCTGAATGTTTATAAGAAATATAGTGAAGTAGAAATACAGGAGGCAGCATGAAGGTTTGTATACTTGCCGGTGGCTTCGGAACCAGAATCTCCGAGGAAAGCCATCTTAAGCCAAAGCCTATGATTGAGATCGGAGAGATGCCGATCCTCTGGCACATTATGAAGTATTATGCATCCTATGGATTTAATGAGTTTATCATTCTTGCAGGCTACAAGCAGTATGTAATCAAGGAGTTTTTTGCCAATTATTTCCTGCATAACGCGGACATTACCTTTGATTTATCCAATAACCAGATGGAGGTGCACAATCACTTTTCCGAGGACTGGAAGGTTACTATCGTCGATACCGGTCTTAATACGATGACAGGCGGTCGGGTCAAAAGAGTGCAGAAATTTATCGGAGATGAGCCCTTTATGCTGACCTATGGAGACGGCTTATCGGATGTGGATCTTGACGGTCTGCTCCGCTTCCACGAGTCTCATGGTAAAATCGCGACGATCACTACCGTGAATCTTGCGCAGCAGAAGGGCGTCCTGGATATGGGGGAGGATGGCAGGATCAAGGCATTCCGCGAAAAAGCAGATGAGGATGGCGCCATTATCAACGGTGGCTTTATGGTGTTAAATCCCGGTGTCTTTGATTACCTGTATGGGGACGACTGTGTCCTGGAGCAGGAACCGATGCATAAGCTGGCAGAGGATGGGGAGCTGATGGGCTTTTATCATCCGGGCTTCTGGCAGTGTATGGATACCCAGCGGGAGAAAAAACTCCTGGAGGAGCTCTGGCAGAGCGGCAGAGCACCATGGAAGAGATGGGAGTAGGATAACGATATGGATTTTACAGAGCTCAAAGATTTTTACAGTGGGAAAAGGGTTTTTGTGACCGGGCATACCGGCTTTAAGGGCAGCTGGCTCACACTCATGCTTAAGATGCTTGGAGCCGATGTCTACGGATACGCGCTGGAGCCTCCGACAAACCCGGAGCTTTTTACCATTCTGAGACTTAAGGATGAGATTCATCATGAAATCGGAGATGTCAGAGATTTCCCGCATTTGCAGAGCGCCTTTATGGCGTCAGGACCGGATGTCGTATTTCATCTTGCGGCGCAGCCGATTGTAAGAGACTCTTATAAGTATCCGAGGGAAACCTATGAAACCAACGTGATGGGGACGGTAAATCTCCTGGAGTGTATCCGCAGAAGCTGTGCCTCCGGGGACTTTATGGTGGAGAGCGTTGTCAATGTTACTACCGATAAGGTTTATGAAAATAATGATATACCGGAGCACGCATTCCGTGAGGAGGAAAAGCTGGATGGGTATGACCCGTACAGCAATTCCAAGTCCTGCTCGGAGCTCGTGACGCACGCCTATACGAAGTCCTTTTTTACAGCTGCTTCGGAAACCGGTGGGGATGGCATGCATCTTCCGGTGATTTCCACTGCGAGAGCAGGCAATGTGATCGGTGGCGGAGACTTTGCCAATGACAGGATTATCCCGGATTGTGTGAGAGACACTATGGCTGGGAAGCCGATCCATGTGCGGAATCCGTACTCTACAAGACCCTATCAGCATGTACTCGAGCCTCTTACCGTGTATCTCATGATTGCCATGGAGCAGACTAAGGTAAGGGAGCGTTCCGGAGCCTACAATGTGGGACCGGATGCGTGCGATGCCATTACGACAGGTGAGCTTGCGGAGCTTTTTGTGAAATACTGGGGCGAGGGAGCCTCCTGGCAAAGTGCCGCAGAAGCCAATGCACCTCATGAAGCCAATTTCCTGAGGCTTGACTGCGGGAAGCTGAAGCATACCTTTGACTGGCAGCCCGTCTGGCATGTGGAGGAAGCGGTGCGGGAGACCGTCCGCTGGTACCGGGCATGGCAGCAGGGCTCTGATATGAGAGCGTATACAGAAACGCAGATCCGGGACTTTCTTGGGTAAAGGAATACTAAGATTAAGGCGATAAAAGCTAAAAAGCTCAAAAAGACGAAGCTAAAAAGGGTAAATAATAAACACAGATATAATATTTAAAACCGCATCTTTCTGAGACAGGAAACATTAAAAATGCGGAATCAAAACAATCTATCAGGAGGCAATTTATGGCGGATAAAACCGAGCAGGAGGCACGTCAGGAAATTCTTGATCTTGTAGCCGACTATGCCAAAAAGTATAAGATGCCGGAGCAGCATAAGGAGTATCACCCGGGAGACCGGATTCCGTATGCATCCAGGGTCTACGATGATAAAGAAATGGTAAATCTTGTAGATTCCGCGCTTGAGTTCTGGCTTACCGCAGGCAGATACACGGAGCAGTTTGAGAAAAATTTTGGAAAATATCTGGGCGTACGATACGTAAGCCTTGTAAATTCCGGTTCCAGTGCAAATCTCCTTGCATTTTCCACGCTGACCTCACCGCTCCTCGGAGAACGCCGTATCAGGCGTGGAGATGAAGTTATTACGGTCGCCGCAGGATTTCCTACAACCGTTACACCAATCCTGCAGTATGGAGCTGTCCCGGTCTTTGTGGATGTAACGATTCCGGGCTATAACATAGACGTGACGAAGCTTGAAGCAGCCTTAAGCAATAAAACCAAGGCGGTTATGATCGCACATACACTGGGAAATCCCTTTGATCTGGGGGCTGTAAAGAGCTTCTGTAAGGAGCATGAGCTCTGGCTTGTGGAGGATAACTGCGATGCGCTTGGCTCCACGTATACCATAGATGGAGAAACCAGGTTTACAGGCTCGATCGGAGATATCGGCACGAGCTCTTTTTACCCGCCTCATCATATGACAATGGGTGAGGGAGGTGCGACCTATACCAATAACCCGTTGCTTCACCGGATCATGCGTTCGATCCGCGACTGGGGCAGAGACTGCTGGTGCGCGCCGGGCAAGGACAATACCTGCGGACACCGTTTTGACGGACAGTACGGCGAGCTGCCAAAGGGCTATGATCATAAGTATGTGTATTCGCACTTTGGCTATAATCTTAAGGCGACCGATATGCAGGCTGCGGTAGGCTGCGCACAGCTTGAGAAATTTCCGGGCTTTGTAGAGCGCCGCAAGCATAATTTTGCTTATCTTAAGGAGCAGCTCGTACAGGCAGGAGCAGAGGACAAGCTGATTCTGCCGGTGGCTGCCGATCATGCGGATCCCAGCTGGTTCGGATTTCTGATGACATGCCGGGAAGGTGTAGATCGTGAGAAGCTGGTGCGCTTTATAGAGGCTCATGGGGTGCAGACGCGAATGCTTTTTGCCGGAAATCTGATCAAGCACCCTTGCTTTGATGAGCTGAGACAAAGCGGCAGCGGCTACCGCGTTGTCGGTGAGCTTACAAATACGGACCGTATCATGGCTGACAGCTTCTGGGTAGGCTTATATCCCGGCATGACAGATGAGAAATTAAAGTATATGGCAGAGACCATTGTGGAAGGACTGAAGCAGTGATGGCAGAGGACAGAAGCTTTGAGTTTGATCTTTCCAAGGTACACCGCGCCAATCTGGAGATTCTGGAAGCCATTGACCGGATCTGCAGGGCACATCAGATTACGTACCGGCTCGATGCGGGAACTTTGCTCGGTGCGGTGCGGCATGGTGGCTTTATTCCCTGGGATGATGATGTGGATCTGGTGTTCCGCAGGGAGGAGTTTGAAAAATTTGCCGCGATTGCAGATCAGGAGCTTCCGGACAAGATGGAGTTAATCCATCCGACGGACTATCAGCATGGCAGAGCGTTTTTTGACTTTGTACCCAGAGTCATTTATAAAAATTCCAGGAGACATGCTGCGGATGATGCGGACCAGAACTTTTATGAAGGAAAGCTGAACCATCTGTGGGTAGATCTTTTTATCATTGACCGCCTGCCGGACTCCCCGATCGGAGAGAGGATCTGCAAGCTCCGGCAGCAGATTGTATTTGGTCTTGGAATGGGACACCGGAGAGCGGTGAACTTCCGTCAGTATCATGGGCTTCAGAAACTGGAGGTTATGCTGCTTGCAACTGCCGGCAGATGCCTTTCCATGCCGTCCATTTTCCGTCTGCAGGATCGTTGGGCACGGAAATATACAGATCGTGTACGAAAGACCGGACACATGACCAAAAGATCTTATTTTTCCAATTATCAGCCGGATTTTCAGTACTGCACGGTAGAGAACTCCTGGGAGGAACCGGTCAGAGACATTTCATTTGAGGGAAAGACTTTTTACGGACCGCAGGATACGGATAAAGTGCTCACCATGCTCTACCATAATTACTGGCAGCTGCCGCCGGAGGAGAAACGTGTTCCGTCTCATTCCGGACGGGAAATAGAGGTACTGGACTGACTTTGCCGGTTGGTACGGATCATGCTGGGGAAAGAAGGAAATAAATTTGGCTAAGCTGTTAAGTGTGATTGTATCAGCCTATAATGAAGAGGCAGGCATCCGGGAGTTCTATGCCGTAACGAGCGGATATCTCGGGGAGCTTTTCGGATCAGGCTGGGAGTATGAGATTCTTTTTGTGAATGATGGAAGCCGTGATCATACCGGGGAAATCCTTACGGAGCTTGCCGCAGAGGATCCTCGGCATGTACGCACCATCACATTTTCCCGGAACTTCGGACATGAAGCAGCCATGACGGCAGGACTGGATTACGCATCGGGTGATGGACTTGTATTTATGGATGCGGATCTCCAGCATCCACCGCAGTATTTGAAAGAAATTACAGAAAAAATGGATGCGGGTTATGAAGTGATTTCCATGGTGCGTACACGGAATCAGACCGCAGGTCTTATTAAAAATATTACCTCCGGTGGCTTTTACTGGCTGATTAATAAGCTGTCGGATGTCCATTTTGAGCCAAACGCTTCTGACTTTTTTGCAATTTCCCGAAATGTTCAGACTGTGCTTAAGAAAAATTACAGGGAGAAGGTACGGTTTCTCCGGGGGTATGTACAGAATGTCGGCTTCCGTAAAACCACTATTTCCTATGAGGCAGCGCCGAGAGTTGCCGGAAGCAGTCACTATTCGCTTCGGAAGCTTTTTGTGTTTTCCATGAACACGATCATGTGTTTCTCCAATATGCCGTTGAAGCTCGGGATCATTGCGGGAGTTTTTTCTGCACTGCTTGGACTCATTATCCTCTGTTACACTTTGCTTACAAGAAGCGGGGCACCCTCCGGCTATGCTACCATTGTTGTATTGCTTTGCTTTATGTTTGCGGTATTATTTCTTGTGGTCGGGATCATCGGAGAGTACATTGCGGTATTGTTTGAGGAAATGAAGGACCGGCCGATTTATATCGTGGAAAATAAAGAAAATCTGCCGGAAGCGTAAAACATAGAACAGTACAAACTGAAAATGCCGCAAAAATAGAGAAAGTGTAAAATGTAAAATATAAAAAACACTGAAAAAAGAGAGAAAATATAAACAGACAGAACTGGAGAAATCCGGTTTTTGTCTGTTTTTTTATCGTACAAGTTTATACTGAACAGGCAAAAAACACGAAGGATATGAAAAATAGACCTAAATTGCGGGAGTAATCTATGCAAAAATGAGCAGATCAAACAAAGGATCAAAGGATTTTCAAGGTATTGAGAAGAATAATCTATGTTTTAATAATTTAAGGATTGCTATAGTTTGATTAGCAAAAGGATCCGGGACAGGATCCCACAGAGAAAACCATAGGAGGAAACAGGTTTTATGAAAAAAGCACTTAGCGTATTGACAGTTTCAGCAATGGCAGTATCCATGCTCGCAGGATGTGGTTCATCCTCTTCTGCACCGGCAGCAAGCACCGCAGCAGCTCAGGAGACAACAGCTGCAGCAGCTACAACAGAAGCTGCCAAGGAGGAAACCACTGCAGCAGCCGCAGCAACTACAGCAGCCAATGCCGCAGCAGCGCAGGACGTAGACCTTTCCGATAAGAAGGTTGGTGTATGTATTTATCAGTTCTCTGATAACTTCATGACACTGTTCAGAGGCGAGCTGCAGTCTTACCTTGAGTCTCTTGGATTTAAGCCGGAGAACATTGAAATCGTAGATGGTGCCAATGACCAGGCAACACAGACCAACCAGATCCAGAACTTTATCACTTCCGGAGTAGATGTTCTGATCATCAACCCGGTTAACTCTTCTTCCGCAGCAACCATCACAGATATGGTTCAGCAGGCAGGCATCCCGCTGGTTTACATCAACAGAGAGCCGGATAAGGATGAGGAGAAGAGATGGGAAGACAATAACTGGGATGTAACCTATGTTGGATGTGATGCACGTCAGTCCGGTACATTCCAGGGCGAGATCATTGCCGAGCTCCCAGATAAGGGCGACATCAACGGTGATGGCAAGGTTTCCTACATTATGATCGAGGGCGATCCTGAGAACATTGATGCACAGTACAGAACAGAGTATTCTGTTAAGGCTCTGACCGATGCAGGTATCAAGGTTGAGGAGCTTGATGATCAGGTTGGTAACTGGGATCAGGCACAGGCACAGTCTCTTGTTGCTAACTCTCTTGCACAGCATGGCAAGGACATCGAGGTTGTATTCTGTAACAATGATGCCATGGCTCTCGGTGCAAAGCAGGCAATTGAGGCAGCAGGCGAGACGATCGGCAAGGACGTATATCTTGTAGGCGTTGATGCTCTGCAGGAGGCTTGTGAAAATGTTAAGGATGGTTCACAGACAGGTACTGTATTTAACGATCATATTTCACAGTCTCATTCCGCAGCTGATGCAGCAGTGAACTATATCAAGGGCGCTGGCAATCCTCATTACATCGGATGCGACTATGTAAAGGTTACCAAGGACAACGTTGATGATATTCTTGCTTCCCTTGGCTAAGCATGGTGACGATAATTACAAAGTAAAAAAATAGGAGTGCGGGTGCAAGGTTCTGCACCCACGCTCCTTTTTAAACAGAAATTCGCTTGGGAGGACAAAATGGCGGAATATAAACTGGAACTGAAAAACGTGTCTAAGTCATTCCCCGGTGTTAAAGCGCTGGATCATGTCAATCTCGCGGTTCGTCCAGGTACCGTTCATGCACTTATGGGAGAAAATGGTGCCGGCAAGTCCACTTTGATGAAGTGCTTGTTTGGTATTTACCATATGGATGAAGGGGAAATTTATCTGGATGGTGAAAAGGTGACGATCTCAAATCCTGACGATGCCATGAAAAAGGGTGTTGCCATGGTGCACCAGGAGCTTCAGCCGGTTTTGGCAAGAAATATTGCCGAGAACATGTATCTTGGACGGTTTCCGGTACATAAATACGGACCGCTGCAGGTAATTGACCACAAGACAATGTTTGAGGAAACCGAGAAATGGCTTAAGGAACTGGGACTGGATTATAATCCTAAGGCACTTCTCAGCTCTCTTTCCATCGGACAGATGCAGATGGTGGAAATTGCCAAGGCAGTTTCTCATGAAGCAAAGGTCATCATCTTTGATGAGCCGACTTCATCGCTTTCCGATAAAGAGGTTGATTTCCTTTTTAAGGTAATGAATGATCTCAGGGATCGTGGGGTTTCCATGATCTATATTTCCCATAAGATGGATGAAATCAAGCGGATTTCCGATGATATTACCATCATGAGAGATGGTACCTATATCGGTACATGGAAAGCAGCGGAGATGTCCACAGAGGACATCATCACCAAGATGGTAGGCCGTGAGCTTACGCAGATTTATCCGGATCATGACCATGAAATCGGGGATGTGGTTCTAGAGGCAGAGCATGTAACCTCCATCCTTCCGAAATCCTTTAAGGACTGCACCTTTAATGTAAGGAAAGGTGAGATTCTCGGCTTCGGCGGACTGGTCGGCGCACAGAGAACAGAGCTTATGGAAGGTATCTTTGGCATACGACATCTTGCGGAAGGTACGGTTAAGGTGGATGGCAAGGAAGTAAAAATCAAGCGTCCAAAGGATGCAATGGATGCCGGGATCGGTATGATCACAGAGGATCGGCGTGGCAATGGTATTTTTGGATGCCTGTCCATAAAGGATAATGTAGGTATTTCCATTTATAATAAGCACCTGGAGGCAGGCTTTGTACTGAATCACAGGGATATCAATCATATTGTGGATGACAGTATTAAGCAGCTCTCGATCAAGACCCCGAGTATGCAGCAGCATATCGAGAACCTCTCTGGCGGTAATCAGCAGAAGGTTATCGTAGCTAGATGGCTCGCCAATGATCCGGAGATTCTCATCATGGATGAGCCGACACGAGGCATTGATATCGGCGCAAAGCATGAGATCTATGAAATTATGGAAACGCTTGCCCGCCAGGGTAAGGCAATTATCATGATCTCATCTGAGATGCCGGAGCTTCTCGGTATGGCGGATCGGGTATATGTAATGTGCAATGGTAAGATCACCGGTGAAATTACGGACAAGGAAGATATGACACAGGAGAAGGTCATGACTTTCGCAACGCAGTTCTGATCGGCAGGTATCTATAAATGTTAAAGGGGAAATAAAATGCAAAAGACTCAGAAACAAAAAGTCACCGACTTTCTTATCAATAACGGTGTCATCATTGTAATGATCATCCTCGTAATCTATACAGGACTGACCACCAAGAACTTCTTGACTCCAAACAACTTCTTAAACCTCCTCGCCAACATGTCATATCGTCTGGTTATCGCACTTGGTATTTCGGGCTGCGTAATCACCGGCGGATGTGATCTGTCCGGTGGACGTATGGTAGGCTTTGGTGCATGTCTCGCAGGAACGCTGCTGCAGAAGCAGGATTACAGCGGACGGTTCTTTAAGGATGGCTTTATGGCAAGTATTACGCCGCTGAATCCGTTCCTTGTATTGATTTTGGTTATGCTGATTTGTGCATGCTTCGGTGCAATCACAGGCTGGTTTATCGCATATCTCAGTGTTCCTCCATTCATTTCCACACTTGCAATGATGGAAATTATCTATGGTATCGGACTGATCTATACCGGTGCAACACCTCTTGGCGGTTATGTAACTGGATATACCATCTTTTCCACAGGACGTTTCCTTGGCCTCAGCTGGCTGATCTGGATGGCGGTTGGTATGTCTGCGATAACCTGGTTTATCTATAACATGACCCGTCATGGAAAGTACATGTATGCTATCGGCGGAAATGTACAGGCAGCAGAGGTTGCCGGTGTACCGGTAAAAATGACACTTCTTATTATCTATGCCAAGGCATCCGCATTTTTTGCAATGGCAGGCTTTATGCTTGGCGCCAAGGCCGGCGGTGCATCCATTAACACCGGACTTTCCTACGAGATGGAAGGTATCGCAGCTTGTGCACTCGGTGGTGTATCGGTTACCGGCGGACGTGGTAAGGTTTCATCCGCAATTATCGGTGTTGCCGTACTGGAGCTCTTAAAGGTAGCTCTCCAGTTCCTTGGAGTGGATGCCAACGCACAGTATATCGCCATCGGTATTGTAATCTTTGTTGCAATTTCACTGGATATCCGTAAGTACGTTCAGAAGAAGTAATCAGAGGCTGGATGAACCCGCTTTGGTAATTGCCCCAAAGTAATAGACAAGCTATAATAAAGACTGTGGCATATGTCACAGTCTTTATTTTTTAAATAAAATCAGAGGCTTCCATCATATTTTCCAAAAAGAGGATCAGAACTATGACAGCATTTCTTGAGCAGCATGCAATACAGATTTTACTTTGCGTTTTAATTGTTTATGAAGCAGTGCGGCTTCTTGTATTTAAGGATATTGATTCCATTCGTCCCAAGGAGTGGGGACCGGTAAAGGAAGAGTTCCGGGATGCCTATGCCAGAGAAATGGGGATCCTTATCCTGGTCTTTGGCTTATGCATGATCGGGATGGCTGTGATCAGTCTCTATGACGGGCTTATGTCTCTTTTATTTATTTTACTTGCAATTGGTGTGACGTTTTACCGCTTCAACAGAATTGAAAAAAAATACGGTAATGAAAACCACCATTATAAGAGCTGAGGACCGGAGAATATGACACAGGAAGCAATCAATCAATATTCTGTCATGCTTGTGGATGATGAGGAGGATGTTGCAAAGACCATCATCAATAAAATCAACTGGGATGCTCTCGGTTTTACTGTCCAGGGATATGCGCATAATGGACTGGAGGCATTGGAGCAGGCAGAGGAACACCAGCCGGATGTTGTCATGACGGACATTAAAATGCCATATATGGATGGACTGGAATTAAGCCGCAGGCTGAAAAAGCAGTATCCATCGGTTAAGATCATTATTTTTTCCGGATTTGATGAGTTTGAATATGCCAAGGAGGCAATCCGGATTGAGGCAGAGGAGTATATCCTTAAGCCCATTGATGCCGGAGAGCTTTCGGACCTCTTTAAAAGGATTCATCAGGCACTGGATCAGGAATTCAGCGAGAAACAGAACATTAACAAGCTGAAGCATTATTATATGGATAGTCTCCCGATCCTGCAGGAAAACTTCTATACCTCTCTGATCGAGGGCAGAGTCTCGGAGCAAACGCTGCAACGGGAAATGATGGACTATCAGGTAAGCCTCGACGGTCCTTTTTACAGTGTTGTAGTGATCCATAACAGTCAGTCCTTATCACCGGCAGGGATCAATCCGCTGCTCATTACGATGTCTGTAAGGAAGCTTGCGGAGGAGCAGCTTGCGAGGAAATGGAATGCAAGATTTTTTTCGTATCTCGGCAATGTCATTATGATTGCACAACTTCGTACTGAGGCAGAGATCACGGAGCTTACGGATGATTGTGAGGTATTGTCAGGGCTTGCAAAGCATGTGGCGGGAGCAACCATCAGTGTCGGAATCGGCAAGGTTGTTTCGGAGATCCGCAAGCTTCCCTTATCCTACGGAGGCGCCAGAGAGGCAATTTCCTACCGTGTTATTTATGGACGGGGCAAGGCAATCAATATTACAGAAATCGCTCCGGAGGATCATACCGGTGAGGATGTCAGCAGAGACTGGGACCAGTATTTTTTAAGTATTGTAAAAAGTATCAAGGTGGATGGAGCAGAGGAAGTCAAAGCAGCTGTTTCTGCCTTTATCGCTGCCTGTGCACCTAAAAATCCGAGCATTCAGGATTATCATTTTTTTGTCATGGATCTGGTTTCAGAACTGCATAAATTATTAAAGGCAAGTCAGCTCGATGCAGACCTGATTTTTGGCAGAGAAAGTGATTTATATCACAAGGTGACACGTATGGATCTTACGGAGCTTGCGCATTGGCTCGAAGCTACCGCTCTTAAGATCCGGGAAGCTATGAATGAAAACCGCATCAGCTCTACACGCTCGATCGTCATGAGAGCGGAGGACTACGTGCATGAGCATTATGGAGATCAGAACCTCTCCGTGGAGCAGATCTGCGGATATCTTGGAGTCAGCTCCGCCTATTTTTCTACAATTTTTAAGAGAGAAACAGGTAAGACCTTTATTAATTTTCTGACAGATTACAGGATGGAGCAGGCACTCAGGATGCTCCTTGATGAGGAACAGAAAACCTATGTCATTGCGGAAGCCGTAGGCTACTCTGATCCTAATTATTTCAGCTATGCCTTTAAAAAGAAATTCGGCATGTCTCCATCTAAATATAAGGCACAGAAGAGCTGATGCCGGAGCTACAGAATCACAGAAGGACATAAATGGAGCAGAAAAAAAGCCCGGAAAACCTTAAAAAGCAGACAAAAATCGGAAAGCTGGTTTCCGAAACAAACATCCGACGCATATTGCCCAATACGATTCAAACAACCATACTTACATCCTTTACCTTAACCTCCGCAGCGTTACTTATCATCCTGGGAGTTCTTTTGTATGGTGTTTTTGCGGGCAGGATGCGTACGGTTGCGGTTGAAAACACACAGCAGATGCTGGATCAGGCAGTTGTAAGCCTTGAGGATTATCTTGTCAGCATGCGCCGGATTTCTGACGCAATCTATTATGATGTCATCAAAGGCAAGGATATGGATGCGGAAACCGCCGAAAGTGAGATGAATCTCATGTATGAGGCACATAAGGATAATCTGATCAGCATTGCGCTTTTTACCGCAGATGGTGAGCTCTTGTCTGCATCTCCGATTGACAGCCTGAAGGCAGACCTAAATATTCCTAAGCAGCCCTGGTTTCAGAAGGCGATGCAGCAGACCGAGAATCTGCATTTTTCCACACCTTATGTAGAGCATTTGTTTAATGATACATCGTATCGCTATAACTGGGTTTTTTCCCTGAGCCGCGCCGTGGAGCTTACACGCAGCGGCAGCCCTGCCATGGGTGTACTGCTGGTGGATATGAAGTATTCAACCATAGAGCAGATGATGAACCGGATTAATCAGGAGAGTGCGCTGCAGTATGTGTATCTGGTGGATTCTTCGGGCAAAATTATTTACCATCCGAAGCAGATGCAGATTAACTACGGTATTATCCCGGAAAACAATATCAGTGAGGCGCATTATCAGGATGGGCAGCATGAGGAAGTGTTTCATGGAGAGAAGCGCACGGTGATTGTCAGTACCGTATCCTATACCGGATGGAAGATGATTTCTGTGATTCCGCATCGTGTGTACAGCTTCGGACTTGGCAGCATGCGGTATATCCTTGTCATCATCATTGGCATTACGCTGCTTCTGATTCTGGTCTTTTATCAGAGGATCTCGAGCCGTATTTCCCGACCGCTGACGGACCTCAATCATTCGATCCGCAATATGGAAAACGGAGATCTTAATCCGGGAGATATCTATGTGGGCGGCACACAGGAGGTAAGGCATCTTGGGATGACGCTTAGAAACAGTATGCAGAGGATCAACCAGCTGATGCATGATATCGTGGTGGAGCAGGAGGAAAAGCAGAAGTCCGAGATGGATGCCCTGCAGTCACAGATCAATCCGCATTTTCTTTATAATACATTGGACTCCATTGTCTGGATGATCGAGGGAGAGCATAACAAGGATGCTGTGTTTATGGTGACGCAGCTCGCCAGCTTGTTCCGCATCAGTCTTTCCCGAGGTAAGAATATTATCCCGATCGAGCAGGAGCTTAAGCATGCGGAGAACTATATGAACATCCAGAAAGTCCGTTATAAAAATGCCTTTACCGTGCGATTTGACATTGATCCGCAGATCCGCGATTATGCTACGGTGAAGCTGATTATTCAGCCGCTTCTGGAAAATGCCATTTATTATGGCGTTGGAGATATGGAGGAGGATGACGGCGGAGAGATTGTGATCCGCGGCTGGATGGAAGCAGCGCCTGGCACCGGAGAGTCTCCACAGGCACAGAACGGAAAGGAAGATAAAAATGAGCCTGCAGATATAGATGAAGCTTCCTCCGGGGATATTTATATCAGCGTCACGGACAATGGCTATGGCATGACCAAGGAAGCCGCGGAAAACCTGCTTAAGGAAAACCCGGAGGGTGCACGCCGCGCGCCAAGGCATGGATCCGGGGTCGGGCTCCTCAATGTTCATAACAGGATCCGGCTCCGCTTTGGAGAGGCTTATGGTCTGACGGTAGCTTCAGAGCCGGATGAAGGGACGACGGTAACCATTCATCTCCCGGCGGTTCCGTTTACTGATGAGAACCAGAGGCTGCTGGAGAGCGGACGCTATCACAGGAAAGGAGCAGAGAAATTATGAAAGAGAGAAATCCTTTTACTGTGACGGCAGTTTCGACCATTATTATAGCTATTGCCATTGCGTTTTTTATGCTTCTGCGTGGCAATGGACAGAAAAACTATCGCATTTCCGTGATTGTAAGCAATTCCACAGAGAGCCGTTGGAACACACTGCATGCAGGTCTGGAGCAGGCAGCGGAGGATAGTGACATTCGCCTCAATTATGTTTATACCAGCTATCTTGATAAGCTTGAGGATCAGGTGAGACTTATGGAAGCGGAAATCAATGATGGCTCGGACGGGATTATTACAGAATTTTGTGACAGCCAGAATACGCAGGAAATCATACAGCGTCTGTCTGTCAAGGCACCGATCGTCATGATCAATACTACAGCGGAGGCAGATCCAGATGTGGAGGGAAACCACGCGAGTGTGACGCCCGATAACTATGAGATCGGTCGGGCGATCGGAAATGAACTGATTATCGCTTATGGAGATGAGCTTGGCTTAAAGTCCATGGGGATTATAAGTGGAAATCCCAGGCAGACAGCGATGCAGGAGCGGCTCCGAGGCTTTATGGATGTGGTTTCCGACAGAAATCCCGCGATTACATGGCAGATACCGTATGGCAGGGATACAGAAGGACAGATCCGGGAGGCGGATCAGGAGCATCCGGCAGATATCCTCATCGGACTCGACAACGGAAGCCTGGAGGCTGCAGTAGATTATGTATCGGATCAGGGACTTCAGGATAAAACCGTACTTTTTGGAGCGGGCTGCAGCGAGAAGCTGGTGTACTATATTGACAGTGGACTGATCCGCAGTATGATTCTGCCGGATGACTTCCGTGTCGGTTATCAGAGCCTCACGGATCTTGCGGGAAAGCTGGATAACCGAATGTCGGTTTTAACAGATCGGCAGGTAGGATACAACGTGGTGCATAAGGAGAATCTTTTCCGTGAGGAAAACCAGAACATTTTGTTTCCGATTGTGCAATAGGAGGGGAAGTATCTGTGAAAAAAACGCTGTGTTGTGAAAATATCCGTCGTATGCTCTGCCTTTTTGCCGCGGCAGGGATGATGACGGGCTGTGCCGCCTATACTCCTGTAGATAAGACTCCGTCTAAAATACGGATCGGGGTTACGCTCTATGATGAGTATGATACCTTCCTCGGAGAGCTGATGCAGTGCTTTAATCAGGATGTGTTTGCAAAGCAGTCGGAGGGAGGCCCGGAAATTACGGTCAATATGTACGGTGCCTCCAAAAATCAGGCGATCCAGAACGATCAGGTTAAGGAGATGATCAATAATGACTGTGATGTCCTGTGTGTGAATCTTGTAGATAGAACAGCACCGACGGAAATCATTGATTTTGCCCGCAGCGCAGGCATTCCGGTGATCTTTTTTAACAGAGAGCTCGTTGAGGAGGATCTCCTCCAGTGGGACCAGCTGTATTATGTGGGAGCGGATGCATTCCAGTCGGGTACCATGCAGGGAGAGCTTGCGGTAGATGCGATCCGGAGTCAAAACGGTGACAAGAACGGCGACGGAAGCATTCAGTATATTGTACTGGAGGGGGAAGCCGGACATCAGGATGCGATCGTCCGCTCGGAAAACTCCGTCAATCGTATGGTGGAGCTTGGCGTAAAGCTGGATAAGCTCGGCTATGGCATTGCGAACTGGAATCAGGCGCAGGCGGAGACAAAGATGAATCAGTTCATTGATCAGTACGGTTCAGATATTGAGCTTGTGCTTGCCAACAATGATGAAATGGCACTTGGAGCAATCGCTGCCTGCAAAAGTCAGAACATACCGGAGAAAGATCGCCCGATTATACTGGGCATCGATGGCACCAAGACAGGTCTGCAGGCGGTGAAAGATGGTGAAATGTACGGAACTGTCTTTAACGACAGCGCCGGTCAGGCCCAGGCGATGTTTGAGCTTGCGTACCAACTGGCGACGACCGGCACCACAGATGGAATTACACTTATGGATGGAAAGTATATCCGTCTGGATTATCAGAAAATTACAAAGGATAATGTGGATGATTTTATAAAAGGCAGCAGAAGTACTCAGTAGCCGATAAAATCATGCCAGTACTGATCTCCGTTTTCAATCATATTGATATAGGCATGCCGCATGATCTCACGGAAGGGTCCGACCTCCTTTTCGATCCCGAACTTTGCAGGGATGACATGAGTGACTTCATTAATTTCCGCTGCAATTTTCCGGGCGAGGGTCTGGTCCTTCATCCTAAACATCCCAAACGCTGTTGCCTGGTAGTTCCGGTCATTTACGCAGGTCGTAATCCATAGATGGGCAAACTGCCGCCATTCATTCAGCAGCACGGGATCGGGGGTATCCTCCAGCACACAAAGCGCAGTGAAGCATCTGCGGATTTCCCGCTCGATCCTTCGGCGGTTATAAAAGTGGAGATTTGTCCGTCCCTCGATCAGAATTGTCATCCAGGATGCGATGAAATTATCCTTCCGTACACCGTTTGGCAATTTTTTATCCGGATAGCGCTTCCGAAGGAGCAGAAGACGGCGCTGATCCTCCTTGGACTCCGGGTGATCGTTCAGCACCTGAAGCAGCAGCGCTTCCCGTTCATCAATATCCTTTATATCGTAATAATGCTCCGGCCAGTTCTCCAGATAATTGACCGGAGCGGTTTTTTCATGGTTTAAAAGCATAAAACCCTCCCCGAAACAGTATTACAGATATTTTACCATATATCCTGCAAGATGTCCGAATTTATTGACATGAAAGAAATCTCATGCTATATTGTTCAAAATAAAAGAAAGAAGGCATAAAATGAACAAAAAAGACGGAAAATTCGGGAAGTATAGCGGGCAGCTGGACTGGATGATCACATTGGTTCCGCTGCTTCTGATCGTTGTGCTATGCATGTTGTTTTTTATTTTGCCGGAGCAGTCCAATGTGATGCTGACGGCGGTGCGGACCTTCCTTGGAGATTGCTTTGGTGTCTATTATCTTGCCATCGGACTGGGCATGGCATTGATCTCCGTCTTTCTCTGCGCTTCAAAATATGGCAGCATCGTACTGGGAGCACAAGATGAGAAGCCAAAATACAGCTTTTTTGCCTGGGGCTCAATGATGTTTACCGCAGGACTCGCGGCCGACATCCTCTTTTATTCCTTCTGTGAATGGATGCTGTACTGGGAGGATCCGCATACCGCGGAGATGGGAGACCTCATGGAGTGGTCCAGCACCTATACACTGTTTCACTGGGGACCGACGGTCTGGTCGTTTTATCTGGTTCTGGCTGTCGCGTTTGGTTTTATGCTGCATGTACGGAAGCGTACTCGCCAGAAGTATTCAGAGGCATGCAGGCCGATCCTTGGAAAGTATACGGATGGTCTTGCAGGACGTCTGATCGATCTGTTGGCGGTCTTTGCGCTGCTTGCGGGTACGGCAACGACTTTTTCTGTGGCGACACCACTTCTTGCGGAGGCGATCAAGGCGTTGACCGGCATCACCTTATCCGAGCGGATCATAACAATCTGTATTTTGCTGCTTACCTGCGTGATTTATACTTATTCTGTTATGAAGGGCATGCTCGGGGTTTCCATGCTTGCCAACATCTGTACCTACTGCTTCTACGGACTACTTTTGTTTGTTCTGCTGTTTGGAGGAGATACAAAATTTATTGTAGAAAACGGCTTTTCCGCTATGGGAAGGCTTGCCCAGAATTATTTTACGCTGTCCACCTACACGGATCCGCTCCGGAAAACGGGATTTGCGCAGAACTGGACTATTTTTTACTGGGCATACTGGCTTGTGTGGTGTGTAGCGGCACCGTTTTTTATCGGCAGCATTTCCAGGGGACGTACCATCCGGCAGACCATCCTGGGAGGTTATGTCTTCGGTATGGGCAGTACCTTTGTAAGCTTTATTATCTTAGGAAATTACGGACTTGGACTGCAGGTCTTTGGCAGACTGGACGTCGTTTCTCTATATGAAAAGACACAGAATCTTTACAGCACGGTGATTGCCATGATCGAGCAGCTGCCTTTGGCACCGGCGGTGCTGGTCTTACTTATAGTAACGATGATTGCTTTTTACGCGACCTCGTTTGATTCCATCGCGCTGGTGGCATCGCAGTATACCTATAGAAAGCTTGGAGAGGGAGAGGAGCCGGCAGGACTCATCAAAGCCTTCTGGTCGATCCTTCTGATTTTACTTCCGGTGGCACTGGTATTTTCAGACAGCTCTATGGCAAACCTTCAGTCCGTAAGTATCATTGCGGCATTTCCGATCGGATTTGTCATACTGCTGATTACGGCAAGCTTTATCAAAGACGCGGGAGATTATCTTGAGGAAATCAAAAAGAGCAAGTGACAGTATATATATTGAAATATTGAAAATCTGTCTGAAGATTCAAATGACATTAGATATTAAATGACATTAAATAAAAAAAGACCCTGTAAAAAGGGAATACGCTATAAATGATAAAGCCCTATAAAAGGGAGGAGGCCAGGGATCCATTGGATCCCTGGCCGAGTATTATGAAAAAAATCTTATTAAGCTAGATAACTTTTCTTTGTTATCTATGTGATAATATAAAGGTCAGTAGTGAACAAACTATGTGTTTCCTGTAAACAAATTTAAAACAAACTATGAACGAATTATGAACAAAACAAAGCAGAATTTTAACAGAACAATCAACGTAATTTTTGACGTAGACGGTACCTTGTGGGATTCCGCAGGGGAGGTCAGCAATGCATGGAACTCTGTGCTTTTAAAACATACAGAGCTCGGTAGTCCGCAGATCACAGTAGAGGATATGTACCGTTATATGGGGCATACCATGGAGGAAATCGCGCTCATGATGCTGCCGGATGCCGGTGAGAAACAGCGTAAGGAAGTCATGGAGGAGTGCATGGAAGTGGAAAACAAGTGGCTTATGACGCACAGCGGACGTTTCTATCCTGCGCTTGCCGGCACACTTGACCGTCTGCTTAAAATGGGCTGTCAGCTCTATATTGTCTCCAACTGTCAGGACGGCTATATCCAGGCCATGCTTACATGTGGAGATCTTACAAGTAAAATCAGCGATTTTGAATGCTTCGGCCGCACGAAGCTCCAAAAGGGCGATAACATTTTGCTCCTTATGAAACGGCAGGGGATCGCTCCGGAAACTGCTGTTTATGTCGGTGACACAGCGATGGATGAAAAAGCAGCAAAGCATGCAGGCATCCGTTTTATCCACGCGAAATACGGATTCGGTAAGGCAGATGCACCCGATGCCTCGCTTTCTGCTATCCATGAGCTTCCGGAAGTTCTCTCTAAAATGTTTCCGGACTTCTAAGTTCAGGGGAAGTATGCTATACTCCAGTTCTAATCTGATTTCATTCTGTTCATTACATTCGGAAGATCATTCCGGACTTACAGGAAGCGGAGGTTGGTATGGACTTACATTTAAGACCGGCATCAGAATGCTTTTATGATGCGGCATCACTGGGAGAAATCATGCTGCGGTTTGACCCGGGAGAGGGCAGGATCCGTACTGCCAGGTCATTTCGTGTCTGGGAGGGCGGTGGCGAATATAACGTGATCCGCGGTCTCCGGAAATGCTTTGGTATGAAAACCGCCGCGATTACAGCATTCGCCGATAATGAGGTCGGACATCTGGTCGAGGACTTCATTATGCAAGGCGGAGTGGATACGGCCCTTGTAAAATGGTTCCCAACAGACGGAATCGGCAGAGTCTGCCGTAACGGTCTGAATTTTACAGAACGAGGCTTTGGTATCCGGGGTGCCAAGGGCTGCTCAGACCGTGCCAATACCGCAATCTCCAAGGCAAGACCAGAGGATTTTGATTTTGACTATATCTTTGGAGAGCTCGGCGTCAGATGGTTCCATACCGGAGGCGTATATGCATCCATTTCCGAGCAGAGCTGCGAGACCGTGATTGAGGCGATTAAAACAGCAAAAAAATACGGCACAATCATATCATATGATTTAAATTATCGTCCCTCGATGTGGTCAGCGATCGGCGGTGAACAAAAGGCGAGAGAGGTAAATCAGGAGATTGCCGGATATGTGGATGTTATGATCGGAAATGAAGAGGAATTCACAAAGTGTCTCGGACTGCAGGTTGAAGGACAGGATGCTTCCTTCCGGCATCTCAATGTGGACGGATATAAAAAGATGATTGAGGAAGCTGTTAAGAAGTATCCTAATTTCCGTGTGGTTGCGACAACCCTCCGTGCAGTGCATACTGCGACGGTGAATGACTGGTCGGCTTTGTGCTGGGCAGACGGTGAGATCTACAGATCCAAAAGCTTTGAACGGATTGAGGTACTGGACCGTGTAGGGGGAGGCGATTCCTTTGCATCTGGCCTGATTTACGGACTTATGACCTATGGAGATCCGGAGCTGGCGGTAAACTATGGCGCAGCGCACGGCGCACTTGCCATGACAACACCGGGAGATACCTCCATGGCAACCAAACAGGAGGTGGAAGATGCGATGGGAGGCTCCAGCGTAAGGATCCGGAGATAAAGCTTGTCTAGTTTTGATCTGCAATTTCATCTGGTAGAAGATATATGACAGGAAGCAAAGGCATATAGCGCTCTGAAATTATACAGTATTATCCTGCAAGCCATGATGCATAAGTATTAAAAGCCATTGGTAGGGACGAAAGCTTGTCTTATTTTGGTAAGAAAGCAGTCGCCTCTGCCAATGGCTTTTTGATGCCAGAAACGAGAATAGCAACAAAAACAATAAAAACGATAAAAAATTAACAAAATGATTGTATTCCAGTATACATGCTGATATAGTTATAGGCAGTAATTGATATGTGAACAAGTATACATGGGTATATGATGCTTCTATTATAAAGACATGAGCTTGAGTTATGTCAGGGGGGAGAAATGGAACTGGTTCATAAAACGCTTGGCGACTGTCTCAGAGAGACGGCTCTGAAATATCCGGATCATATCGGCATGGAACGTGATGGATGGACATGCACCTTTAAGGAAATGGATGAAATTACAGATGTCTATGCCGGACGACTCATGCATCAGTATGGAATCCGGAGGGGTATGCATGTCGGAATCTGGAGTGTTAATACACCAAGCTTTGTTTTTACAACTCTTGCGCTCGCCAAAATCGGAGCAGTTACCTGCGCTTTTAATACGTTCTATAAGGTAGAGGAAATGTCCAAGATCCTACGGACCTCCGATGTCGAGCTGCTTTTTTATGGCAGTGGATGTAAGGATACCGTCTATGACGATCTGATTCCGGAGATTAAACGCCGTACCCCGTCTGTAAGACATTTTTATCATATTGATGAAAAAGAGGGCGGTATATGGATGTCTATGGACAGCTTCACGGAAAAAGAAAAATCCGAGGAGACACTTCAGAGTGTTCGTGAAGCCGCACGGCAGGTAACATCCGGGGATCCGATCTTTATCATTTTTACATCAGGAACCACGGATATTCCAAAGGGTGTGGTACTTACACATTTTGGTGTGGTAAATGATGTACTGCATGTGAAGTATTACATGCGCTGGTCAGAGAATGACAAAATGTGTGTCTGCGTACCTATGTTTCACTGCTTTGGACTGGTTACCGCACTGGTCGGATCAATTGTTATCGGATTTACCATGCATTTATTGCCGTATTTCAGAACAGCGACCGTATGGAGAGCCATCCTTGACTTCCATTGTACAATCCTTATCGGCGTGCCGAGTATGTTTCTTGCATTGATCCATAAGAGCGAATATGCCGGTTTGCTCGGTACCTCACTTACTTCTGGAATTGTTGGAGGTTCTCCTCTGCCGGCGGAGCAGTACATTGAGATCTGCAGAAGATTTCCTAATATGCATCTGCAGACCTCCTTTGGCATGACGGAAATGTCTGCAAGTGTTACCAATGCGGATTGGGATGAGCCGATTGAAAAAAAGGCTGTGACTTGCGGACGTCTTATGGAGGATGTGGAAGGTCGCATTGCGGAACCGGGTACAGGTAAGGTCCTTGGCAAAAATCAGATCGGAGAAATTCAATTCCGTGGCTTTAATGTCATGAAGGAGTATTACAATAATCCAGAAAAGACAAAGGAAGCCTTTACGGAGGATGGCTGGTTTAGAACCGGAGACCTGGGATATTTCAATAATGATGATGAACTGTGTGTAACCGGACGACTCAAGGATATTATTATCCGTGGAGGAGAAAATATCTCGCCTGTAGAGATTGAGGATGTAATTTTACGCTCCGGAATGGTGGATGAGGTCAAGGTCATCGGTGTGCCATCTAAATTCCGGCAGGAGGAGGTTGCTGCCTGCATTGTGCCCAAAAATCATAATGACCTGAATATTGAGCATTTCTGTGCATTTTTAAGACCTCGGCTTGCAACGTATAAATTACCTTACTATATTATAAGCTTTGATAAACTGCCGATGACTGCGAGCGGTAAGCCGGACATCAAGGAAATACGCGATCAGGCGATTACTATGATCAAAAACGCGAACAATCGATGTTATATCAATAAATAAGCAATGGAAGTATGGAAAATGGAAAAAAATGATGTATTCTATAAGAGAGTTTTGGAATACAGGAATTCAGAACATAATCCCTATGGTCAGCTCCTGGGATTTCATATTGTGGATATCCAAAAAGGCTACGGACGCGTCGAAATTGATCTGAAAAATGACATTATGAACTCGCTCGGATTTGCACATGGAGGAGTACTGTTTTCTCTGGCAGATTCAGCGAGCGGCGCTGCGGCTGCATCGCGTGGGACTAAAAACGTCACGCTGAGTGGGAATCTGAATTTTGTGCATCAAGGTAGAGGCTTCCGTAAACTGATTGCGGAAGCACGCTCTGTGCATGAAGGCAAGACGATTTCAGTTTACAATACGACGATCCATAATGAAAATGGCGAGTTGATTGCCGAGGGAAGCTATACCTATTATGATCTGCACATTCCTCTGTTTGACCAGGACCTGTAAACAGCAAGTCAAAGAGAGAAGAGGAAGTTAATGAACAGTAAAAATTACAGTTTTAATCAGATCACATCGATGAAAAGCTTAAGTAGTGAAGAAATTTATCAGGAAATACTTCAGAAAATCATAGATTTAAGCTATGAGCCGGGTAGATTACTCAGTGAAAATCAGATGACGGATGAGTATAAGGTGTCGCGGACTGTAATACGAGCTGTATTTGCAAGACTTCAGCAGACAGGTTTTTTGGAAGTATATCCTCAGAGAGGAACCTTTGTATCACTCATTGATTTAAATTATATTTCGGATATATTAATGCTTCGTACTGCACTGGAAAAAGAGATTATTTATGAGCTGATCAGTAGTCTGCCGGACGAGGAGCTTGAAAAGTTAATCTCCAAACTGGAAGAAAATATGGAGCAGCAGCGCTCATGTATGCATGAAAAAGATTATCATGGGCTGTTTCCCAAACTTGACTCCGAGTTCCATCACAGCATGATCCACTCTGCGCACAGAGATTCTCTGATGGCAATGATTTCTCCATACATGGCACATCTCGCCAGGTGGAGAAACTTTGATGTTTCCCTTGGAAATCGGGTTCCGGAATTGATCGCAGAGCATCAGGATATCCTTACGGGTCTGAAGCAGCATGATGTTTTGGCAACGCAAAAGGCCATGGCAAAGCATCTGGATACCATCAATGGAATTGCAGAAAAAGCTATACAAGAATATCCGGGGTATTTTGTCAAAAGATGATAATAGTATCTTGATAAAAAGGGCTGACGATAGGCCCTTTTTATTTTACAATCTTAAATATCACTAAAAATATAAAAATATTATATTCAAATCCACAAAAATTTTTTTTTTAACAAAAAAAGATTTACATTATAGATATGCATTGATAAAATAATAACGATTCCGAAAGGAATATTTTTTGATGGTTGGTTGTATACAAATAAACATGTATACGTATCAACATGTATACGAAATAGGAGATAGGTCATGTATACACTGGGTGTGGATATTGGTTCTACAACTGCAAAGGCAGTAATACTGGAAAACGGAGAGCGCATTGTTGCTTCGTCCATTATTATTGCAACGGTTGGAACAAGCGGAGTGCAGAATGCTGTCACGGAAGTGCTTGACAAATCTGGACTACGGATGGAGGACATGACCGCTGTTGTTGCAACGGGATATGGCAGACAGACATATGAGCAGGCAGATTACCAGATCAGTGAGCTTAGCTGCCATGCAATCGGTGCGCACTTTGTCTTTCCTGATGTGCATACGGTCATCGATATCGGTGGACAGGATGCAAAGGTTTTGTCTCTTAACGAGCGAGGACAGCTTGCAAATTTTGCGATGAATGACAAATGCGCAGCAGGTACCGGACGTTTCCTGGATGTTATGGCAAGTATCCTGAATCTTAAAATCAGTGATTTGGAAAAGGAAGCAGCCAAGGCAACAGAACCGGCGCAGATTTCCAGCACTTGTACGGTTTTTGCGGAATCAGAGGTTATCTCACAGCTTGCCAACGGCGTCAAAATACCGGATGTAGTTGCCGGGATCTGCAGCTCGGTGGCATCCAGAGTTGCCTCGCTTGTACGCAGAGTCGGCGTACAGGAAAAGGTATGCATGACCGGAGGAGTTGCTCAGAATGGTGGTGTGAGACTCGCACTGGAAAAGGAACTTGGTGTTCCGATTTTATATGATGACAAAGCACAGCTTATGGGGGCTCTGGGAGCTTCCCTGTATGCTTTCAATAAAGAAAATAAAAAAAATAATGCATAAGGAGGTTCTATTTTATGGCAGAAGAAGTAAAAAAGCAGAGACCGGCACCGGATCCTAATTCAGCAAAGATGCGTCTTAGAAAAATCGCGGCGGATGCATATTCAGATGCTATAGAAGCAAAAAAGCGTGGAGAGCTCGTTGGATGGTGCTCCAGCAACTTTCCGGTGGAAATTCCGGAAACTCTGGGATTAACCGTCTGCTATCCTGAAAACCAGGCAGCTGGTATTGCAGCCAGAGGCGGCGGAGAGAGGATGTGCTCAGAAGCAGAGAGCGAAGGCTACAGCAATGATATCTGCGCATATGCTAGAATCTCGCTTGCATATATGAAGCTTAAGAGTGCACCAGAGCAGGATATGCCGCTTCCGGATTATGTACTGTGCGCTAATAACATTTGTAACTGTATGATCAAGTGGTATGAAAATATCGCTAAAGAACTGAATATCCCGATGATCATGATCGATATTCCGTTTAACCCGGATTATGAGGTTTCCGAGGCGGAGATTGATTATATTGAAGCGCAGATGTGGGATGCGATCCATCAGCTGGAAAAGATTACCGGTCATAAATGGAGCGATGAAAAGTTCAGACAGGTACAGCAGATTTCCGGCAGAGCCAGCAAGGCATGGCTGGATGCAACTGCTACGGCAAGATATGTACCATCTCCATTTAACGGATTTGACCTGCTCAACCATATGGCGGTTATGGTAACTGCCAGAGGTAAGGAAGAAGCTGCCGAGGCTATGGATAAGCTTAATTCCGAGTATGAGGAGAATCATCTCAATGGTACGTCCACTTTCCATGCAGAGGAGAAGTACCGGATCATGTTTGAGGGTATTGCCTGCTGGCCGTGGCTTCGTGTGACATCTACCGGACTTAAAGGCCGTGGAATCAACATGGTAACTACAATTTATGCCGATGCCTTTGGATTTATCTATAAAGATTTCAGAGATATGTGCAGAGCCTACGCTGAAGTGCCTAACTGCATGAACATCGAGCACGCAAGGGATAAGAGAGTCCGCCTCTGCAAGGATAATCATGTAGAAGGTCTGCTCGTACATACTAATCGTTCCTGCAAGCTTTGGTCCGGATTTATGCCGGAGATGTCCCGTCAGATCGGTAAGGAATGCAATATCCCGGTGGTTTCCTTTGATGGGGACCAGGCGGATCCGAGAAATTTCTCAGAAGCACAGTATGATACAAGAGTACAGGGTCTTATGGAGATTATGGATACCAATAAGGAGGCAAAGTGAGTATGACTTCAAAAGAAATTTTTGCAAAGCTTCACGAGGTTGCATTTAATCCAAAGCAGCAGCTTAATCAGTATCTCGCGGATGGTAAAAAGGTTGTTCTGGTAACTTACTATACCCCAAATGAGATCATCCATTCCATGGGACTTGTACCGATGGGTGTATGGGGCGCTGACATTCAGCTCAATCAGTCTAAAAAATATTTCCCGGCGTTTATCTGCTCTATTATGCAGTCGATTCTGGAACTTGGCATCAATGGGACCTATAAGGGTGCATCCGCGCTGGTTGTTCCTTCCCTCTGCGATTCGCTGAAGTGTATTGGACAGAACTGGAAGTATGCAGTAAAGGATATCCCGTTTATTCCGATGAGCTATCCGCAGAACAGAAAGCCGGATTATGGCAAGCGCTTTACCAAGGCTGGATATGAGAGAGTCATTTCCGATCTGGAAGCGATTACAGGAGCACATTTCTCAGATGACAATTTGAGAGTATCCAATCATATTTACAACGAGCATAACGCTGTGATGCGTGAGTTTGCCGAGGTTGCATCTGAGTACGAGGTTTCCGCACAGGAAAGATCCGATGTATTTAAGAGTGCCTGGTTCATGCTCCCGGAGGAGCATACCACTCTCGTTAAGGAGCTTATTGAGAGACTTAAAGAGGGACCAAAGGACAGCCGTAAGGTAAGAGTGCTTGTCAGCGGTATCCTTGCAGATGCTCCGCAGCTTCTGGAGCTTTTTGAGAAATACGGCATCAAGGTTGCATTTGATGATGTATGTGATGAATCCAGACAGTATAAGAAAGACGTACCGGAGACCATTCAGAATCCGATGGACGGACTTGTAGAGAAGTTCTGCTCTATGGATGATGATACCTTGCTCTATGATGCAGACAAAAAGAGAGTGGATTACATTGTTACCGAGGCTCAGAAGCATCATGCAGAGGGCGTTATTGTGCTGATGACCAAGTTCTGCGATCCGGAGGAATTTGATTATGTACCGATCAAGAGAGCATGTGAGAAGGCAGGCCTCCATCAGGTAAATATCGAGGTGGACCGTCAGATGGTGAACTATGAACAAGCCGCAACGCAGCTGGAAGCCTTTAGCGAGCTGTTCTGATAATACGTATTCCTTACACACGTTGGGGGTTATAGGAGGAAAAAAGCAATGAACGGAAATAATAGGGAAAGCCGTTTTGCCATTGAGATTGGTGTGGCGTTTGTGTGGTTTACAACGCAGTTTGGCGGTGGATTTGCATCCGGCAACCAGTTAAGAGCTTACTTTGTACGATTTGGAAACTGGGCGTTTCTAACCTGCCTGATTTCACAGGCAATCGGCGCATTTTATCAGTGGTATGCACTTAGATATGCAAGACGTCATAATGTATATGACTACAGAAGCTTTAACAACAGCTTTTATGGAAAGTATGCACCGATCTTTTCTAATTTGTACGAGCTGGTATATGTCGTAACGCTCTGTGTTGCACCTGCGGCAGCTTTTGCAACTGGTGTAGAAACCATGAAGACATCCTTTGGTTTAAATCATTGGGTTGGGACCATATTTGTCGGATTATTTATTTTCATAGTAGCAGTTTATGGCACTAACGTTGTACGAAGAGTGGCGTCGTTCCTGTCGATCGCCATTGTTGCCGGACTTTTTCTGGTTTATGTTCCCAATATCTTTGCACAGTGGGGAGATATCCAGGCTAATATAGCAGCAAGCTCCGCAGCTCCGCAGCCATTTGGTAAGGCTCTGTGGATGACCATAGTATATGGATCTTTCCAGCTCGCATCTATTGGTCTTTTGGTTCAGCATGCAGCTCCATTTAAAGAGCCTGATGATGCCAGAACTTCGATGATCGCCGGATTTTTTGTAAATGGTATTATCTGCCTCATGGCAGTACTTGGGCTTACTGCCATTACCAATGACCCGAACTGGATGAAGGAGCCAATTCCTCTTATGATCCTTGTCAATAAAGGACCAGCATCCGCAATTCTGAGACCAATCATTTCCATCCTGATTGTACTTGGTTCTGTTTCCACCGCAGTTAATATGATCGCAGGTATGTCCAACAGAGTCTGCAAGGGACTGGATCCTAAGTTCAATCCGACCGATAAGCCGGGTAAAAATGTAATCATTGTTACACTAGTTTGCACGGTTGTAGCATTTTTGATTGCACAGCTTGGCCTCAACAAGATCGTCGCTGTCGGATATAAGTATCTCGGATACCTTACGATCCCGGTTATCGTAATTCCGTACATTGTACATATGATTGTTACAAAGTTTGATTCATTACCTCTGAAAGATGAAACAAAGTAATAATGCTTTATCTGAAGCGGGTAATTGTCAATAAAAAGGAGAGTTAGTCATGAGTAAGTTACTAGAAGGTGTGAGAGTTGTAGAGCTTGCTAATTTTATTGCGGCAGCAACAGCAGGCAGATTTCTTGCGGACTGCGGCGCCGATGTCATCAAGATTGAGGCACCGAAGGGCGATCCGCTCCGGTATACCGCTCCGTCTGAGGGCAGACCACTGGACTGGCTGGAAAATACTACATGGGAACTGGAAAATGCCAATAAGAGAGAGGCATCTCTTAATTTAAAGTCTCCGGAAGGCATGGAAGCTTTTTATAAGCTCCTCTCAACTGCAGATGTACTGATCACCAACTGGCGGATCCAGGCATTGGAAAAGCTGAATCTGGATTATGATCATCTTAAGGTAAAGTTTCCGAAGCTTGTCTATGCGATCTGCACCGGTTACGGTGAAAAGGGACCTGATAAGGATCTGCCAGGGTTTGATTTCACAGCATTTTTTGCAAGAGGTGGTTATTTACATTCACTGCATCAGGCAGGAGATCGTCCGATGAATGTTACACCTGGACTTGGAGATCATAATGTTGGCATGAATCTTGCAGCAGGTATCCTTGCAGCACTCTACCATGCCAAGATGACTGGAGAAGGCGAGAAGGTTGAGACGTCGCTGTTTGAAACTTCGATTTACAACATGGGTATGATGGTGCAGGCTGCAAACTATGATGGCATTGCAAGGAAATACCCGATTGATGCAAGAAATGCGGCAACCCCGACCAATAACTGCTTTAAGACAAAGGATGGTCGTTACATCCAGCTGTGTACTCCTGACTACAATATGTACTATGACAAGGTTATGCGTTCGATTCATCGAGAGGACCTTGTCGGCAATAAGGAGTATTTCCCAATTCTGGAATGCCAGAAAAACGGCAAGACACAGGAGGTTTATGATATTGTAACGAATGAGTTTGCCAAGTACACCAAGGATGAGATGGTAAAGAGCCTTACGGAAAACGATGTTGCGTTTGGTCTTGCACAGAGCTGGGAGGAAATCCTTGCGGATAAGCAGGCAGAGGCCAATGACTGTTTTTATGATATGAAGTTCCGGACAGGTAACACCAGAAGACTTGTAAGACTTCCAGTTAAGTTTGCCAACATGGGAGTTCCGGAATACAACAGAGCACCGGACCTTGGAGAGCAGGGACCGGAGGTGCTTAAGGAATTAGGCTATTCCGATGAAGACGTAAAACGGATGATTGAAGATAAGGCACTTTACATTCGCGATAATAAATAAGTAAATCTGTGAGGGCAATGATGCTGCTATTGATTTAATGACCGTTATCATTGCCCTTCTTTCTATATTTAAGGAGGAGTACGCATGGTTCTTTCAGAAAAATATGAAATGCTGAGAAAGAATTTCCGTAATTTTGCTGAAACTGAATTTACAAAGGAAATCCAGGACAGACTGGATGCAACCGGAGAATTTGATGAAGAGCTGTATGCCAAGATGGCAAAATACGGATTTACCGGTGTAAAAATTCCAAGAGAGTATGGCGGACAGGGAGCAGATACGCTGACCTATATGATTATGGGTGAGGAATTTGCAAGAGTGATGCCGGTTGCCACAATTTATGTCAATACTCCCAATTCCCTTGGTGCAGGGCCGATTTTGATGTGCGGAACAGAGGAGCAGAAGCAGGCAATTCTGCCGGATGTAGCGGCAGGTAAAAAGCATATTGTTTTTGCACTTACCGAGCCTGGTGCCGGTTCCGATGCCGGAAGCATGCAGACCTACGCCGTTGAGGATGGAGATGATTATATCATTAATGGACGTAAGTGCTTTATTTCCGGTGCGCCGTTTGCGGATTATGCTGTGGTTTATGCCAAAACAGACCGTACACAGAAGGGCAGCAAGGGAATCTCAATGTTTATCGTAGATATGAAGACTCCCGGTATCAGCACAGGTAAGCCTGAGGCTAAGATGGGCATCGGCGGTTATCCGACCTCGGATATCAGCTTTGACAATGTACGGGTAAACAAGAAATGGCTTCTCGGACCAAAGGACAAGGGCTTCCAGACGGCACTTAAGACACTGAATGGTGGACGTCTCGGGGTAGCCGCTCAGTCCCTCGGACTTGCACAGGGATGCCTGGAAGAAGCGATCAAGTACTCCAAGGAAAGAGTTCAGTTTGGTCGTCCGATCTGCAAGAACCAGGCGGTCAGCTTTGCAATTGCAGAAATGGCAACAGAGATTGAAGCAGCGAGATGCATGGTTTATACGGCGGCGCAGGAAATGGATGCCGGAGTTAAGGATAATTACATTAAGTGTGCAATGTGCAAGTACTATGCTGCAGAGATGGCGAACCGTGTTGCATATAAGGCACTTCAGATCTTTGGAGGTTATGGATATATAAAGGAATATAAGATCGAGCGCATGTATCGTGATGCCAGAATCTTCAGTATTTATGAAGGCACAAGTCAGGTTCAGCAGATGGTAATCTCTGGCGCGCTGTTACATTGATGGGAGGAATCGGACATGAGAATTTTTGTATGTGCTAAGCAGGTTCCGGATACATCAGGCAAGGTTGCGGTTAAGGAAAACGGTACTTTGGACCGTGCTTCCATGGCAACCATCACCAATCCGGATGATATGAATGCAGTCGAGGCTGCACTGGAGCTCAAGGATGCTACAGGCTGTCAGGTCACGGTTGTTACCATGGGACCACCTCCAGCGGCAAGTATGCTTCGTGAGCTGATTGCAATGGGTGCAGATGACGGCATTTTGATTTCCGGACGCGAGTTTGGCGGATCCGATACATTCGCAACCTCTCAGATTATCGCCGCAGCACTCCATCATGTAGGCATCGGCAAGGATGATATTATCTTCTGCGGACGGCAGGCAATTGATGGTGATACTGCTCAGGTTGGTCCGCAGATCGCGGAGAAGCTTGGTCTTCCACAGGTAACCTATGCTGCAGACATCAAGAAGGACGGAGATGTATTAAAGGTAAAGAGAATGCTGGAGGATGGCTATATGGAGGTCGAGGTTAAGACTCCATGTCTGATCACCTGCATTAAGGAATTAAACAATCCGCGGTATATGACAGTTAAGGGAATCTTTGACTGCTTTGATAAGCCTATCACGGTACTGGATTACAATGCGTTGAAGGATGAGCCTCTGATTGAGCCGGATACCATCGGACTTAAGGGCTCCCCGACCAATATCTTTAAGTCATTTACACCGCCTCAGAAGGGACAGGTAGAGATGCTTGAGGGTGGAGCTGAAGAAGCGGCCAAGGCGCTTGCCGCTAAGCTTGCAAAAAAGCATGTAATCTGATGGCTATACACGGGTAATACAGAAAGGAAAAGATATGGCTTATAATAGTGCAAATATCGAGGAATTTCATGATATCTGGGTTTTCTGCGAGCAGCGTGACGGCAAGCTTCAGAACACAGATTTTGAATTGATCAGTGAAGCCAGAAAGCTCGCAGATCAGAGAGGCTCAAAGCTTGTTGGTGTACTGCTTGGCGATCATGTCGAGGGTATTGCCAAGGAGCTGGGTGGATATGGTGCAGATAAGGTTATTGTTTGCGATGATCCATCCCTTAAGGTTTATACAACAGATGCATATGCTAAGGTGCTTTGTGATGTTGTCATGGATAAGAAGCCTGAGGTGCTGCTGATTGGTGCAACGACCATCGGACGTGACCTTGGACCGAGATGCGCAGGCAGACTCCATACCGGATTAACCGCTGACTGCACACATCTGGATATTGATATGAACACGTATGTGCAGTTCCTGCGAGATGCTTCGACAATAGATGTAGATTCTCAGAACTTTGATATGGCAGATACCAATCTTAAGATGACACGTCCTGCATTTGGAGGTCACCTGATGGCAACCATTATCTGCCCGAGATTCCGTCCGTGCATGTCTACTGTGCGTCCGGGCGTTATGAAAAAGGCAGAATTTGATCAGGCAAAGGCAGACGCATGCGAAGTAGAGATGTATCCGGTGCACATTTCCGCGGATGACCTTAAGACCAAGGTACTGGAGGTGGTAAAATCCACCAAGAAGACAGTGGATCTTGTAGGTGCAGATATCATTGTTGCTGTTGGTATGGGTATCAGCAAGGATGTGGAAAAGGGTAAGAAGCTTGCCGAGGAGCTTGCCGAAGCACTTGGCGGTGGTGTTGTAGCCGGTTCCAGACCTACGATTGAGAACGGCTGGCTTACCGAGGATCGTCAGGTTGGTCAGACCGGTAAGACCGTACATCCTAAGATTTATGTGGCACTTGGAATTTCCGGTGCGATCCAGCATAAGGCAGGTATGCAGGACTCAGATCTCATCATTGCTGTGAACTCCAATTCTGCGGCACCGATTTTTGAGGTTGCGGATTATGGTATTGTCGGAGATCTCTTTGATGTGGTTCCCAAGATGATTTCCGCAATCAATGAAGCCAAGACTGCAGAATAAGGTGAGACAAATACCCTCCATAAATTATTCAAAATTGTTCTTTAATAAAGTATCGTAAAATTTTTGTTGTGAACTTGCCAAAAAGTTTTATACTAACGATGACGGTAGCCTGACCGTTACGGGAGGGCATGATACTAAAGATGCAACATGATACATGGAGGGTATTCCAATGACTGAATTTAAGCCTGTTAAGGAAGGTAAGGTTCGTGAAATCTATGATCTTGGCGATCAGCTTGTAATGGTGGCAACAGATCGGATTTCTGCATTTGATGTCATTCTCAACAATCAGATTACGGATAAGGGCAAGGTGCTGACGCAGATGTCCAAGTTCTGGTTTGATCTTACCAGGGATGTGATTTCGAATGATCTGATCTCTGTAGATGTTAAGGATATGCCGGAGTTTTTCCAGAATGAAAAATTTGAGGGCAGATCCACTCTGTGTAAGAAGCTTACCATGATCCCGATTGAATGTATCGTGCGCGGCTATATCACCGGATCCGGATGGGAAAACTACAAAAAGGATGGAACCATCTGCGGTATGAAGCTGCCGGAGGGACTGGTAGAGTGCCAGAAGCTGCCGGAGCCGCTGTATACTCCATCGACCAAGGCTGAGCTTGGAGATCATGACGAAAACATCAATTTTGAGCAGTCGATTGATGTGCTGGAAAAGGTTTTTCCGGGACGCGGTAAGGAGATTGCTTCCAAGATTAAGGATGCAACGATTGCCGTATATAAGAAGTGCGCGGATTATGCACTTTCCAAGGGCATTATCATTGCTGATACAAAGTTTGAGTTTGGTCTTGATGAGGATGGCAATGTCATTTTGGCAGATGAGGTGCTGACCCCGGATTCTTCCCGCTTCTGGAGACTGGACCAATATAAGGAAGGACAGGGACAGTCATCCTTTGACAAGCAGTATGTAAGAAACTGGCTGAAGGCTAATCCGGATAATCATGCGACACTGCCGCAGGAGGTTGTTGACAAGACTGCGGAGCTCTATCGTGAAGCATATCATATGCTGACCGGCAAGACGCTTTGATCCTAAGCTTTAGGGTGAAACTGCTTTAGCTTCTTTGTACGGAACTTATAGTAATTTAAATACCAATTTAAAACATAAATTGCAATTTTTTAAAACGCGCATTTTTAAAAAGTGAGGGTGGGGATACCTGCTCTCATTTTTTTGTATTTTATAAAATGCCATGATTGAAAAGCGTCGATTTCCAAAGTATAGTGTTTTTGTAGATAGTATCGGGCGTTTCCCAGCTTGATCGGGATGTGCCTGTCCAGGATGCGTTAAGGGGGATAATACACCATGGATCAGGGCAAAAAAGTCGAAAAAAAGGTTGAGTATGTCGAGCTTTTTTATGATCTTATTTTTGTATACAGTCTGCGTACGATCAATGCGCTATTTCATGACGTTGAGGGCTTTCCACCGCTGGGACTGATTGCTACTTTTTTATTTTTAACGGTAGTCATCCTGCAGGTCTGGTACAATACAACCATGTTTTTTAACCGTTATGGGCGGAAGTCACTGCGTGATTATATCAGTATTTTTATCAACATGTACCTCCTGTACTATATGGCGGATGGAGCCAACAGTGAGTGGCTGAATCATTATATCCGATACCATGGAGCATGGGGACTGATTATGCTGAATCTTGCGTATCGTAACTGGGATAAGATGTATTTCGGCACACATCTTGACGAGCTGGATCACCGGATCCTCCGGTCCAATTGTACTACCATGCTTGTGGAGGCGGTAATTATCCTTTTGTCCATACCGATCCATCAGCTTACCGGAATCGTTGTTTCGCCTGTGGCACTTATTTTTGGTTATATAGCCAAGGCTCTGGAGCACAGGCTCTATCGGCAGCGGTCTGTCGACTTTCCGCATCTGTCCGAGAGATGTCTCCTGCTTGTGATTCTTACCTTTGGAGAAATGATTATAGGCATTTCCTCATTTTTTACAGAGCAACAAAGCCTGATCCATAACGTCATGGCGTTTCTGATTGTGATCGGTATGTTCCTCCTTTACGGCTTCTTTTATGATAACGTACTGGATCATAACCGTAATACATCGGGACTTGGTTATCTCACGATTCATGTTGCTCTGATCCTGGCGATTAACTCTACAACCATTGCCCTGGAGCTTGTGGCAAGGGCTTCGGAGGGGATGGTGGAGTTTCAAAAGTCGCTGTTTCTTGTGCTGACTATGGCTGCCTACTACTGCCTGATTCTCTTAACGGAGCAGTACTGCAAGCCGGCGTTCCATAAAGACGGACAGTTTATCGGTATTGTGTTCAGCATCCTTCTGATGTATGCCCTGTTTATGCTGCTGGGCGGCCATAGCATGATTGTGGGAGGACTGACAACCATTATCATGGTGTATGGAATTCTGATTTTTGCAATTCATACGCACAAAGGACGTTTAAAAAAGCTTCAGTTCGGTGGTTATCTGGAGTAATCCGGTAGAGCTCCGGCAGGGCGTGTCTTAGGAGTCATCCGGTCGACCTTGCCACGCTAAGTAAAGCATAGTATAATCAAGTACAAATGTTTGCATGATGAGCGAGGCAGGAATTATATTTATGAAACTGATTCATACGGCGGATCTGCATCTTGACAGCAGGATGACGGGAAACCTTACAGAAGAACAGGCAGAGGTGAGACGACAGGAGCTGCTTCATACCTGGATGTCTCTTATGGAGTATGCCGGGAAGTATAAGGTACGTGCAGTTCTCATTGCCGGAGATATGTTTGATTCTGCGGCGGTGAGCCGTACTACGATGCAGACAGTGCTGGACTCGATCCGGCATCATCCGTACATTGCCTTCTTTTATCTGAGAGGAAATCACGATGAGGACAGCTTCTTAAATCTCCTGGAGGAGAGGCCTCGCAATCTCTTTACGTTTGACAGAAAATGGAAAAAATACCGGCTTTCGGACAGGATTGTCATTGCAGGACGGGAGCTTCCGGAGGAGATGCCGGAACCGCTCGCAGACGGACTTGTCTTGCGGAAGCCGGATTGTAATATTGTCATGCTGCATGGAGAAGTAACGGAGTATCATGCAGGCTCCGGCGCAGGCGCTCAAGTTAAAAACGTCTCGGCGCCTCGGATTTCTCTTACGGATTTAAGAAACAGAAATATTGACTATCTGGCGCTTGGACATATCCATCAGCCCTGTGAGGGACAGCTTGACGGGAGAGGAACCTGGTGCTATGCCGGCTGCCTTGAGGGACGGGGATTTGATGAGTGCGGCAGCAGAAGCTTTGTGCTTCTTGATGTAAACGAGACCTCCGGAGTTATGTCTCGTCAGAGAGTGGATATCGCGTCCCGTCATTACTGGTCGTTGAATGTTTCCGTTACCGGGGATGAAACGAGTGAAGCCATGGCAGGAAGCATTCGCACGGCACTGATGCGTCCTGAATATCAAGAGCGGGATCTCTATCAGATTACGCTTACGGGTGAGCTGGAGATGGATGCGGATAAAAATATGACCTATCTTAGGACGGCGTTTGCGGGGAGAGGCTTTTTTGTCAGAATCATGGATGAAACAAGGTTATCTCTGCACCCGGAGAGGTTTCAGAATGACAAGAGTCTTAAGGGGGAGTTTGTGAGATCGGTTATGGGAGACAGCAGGCTTCCGGATGACGCCAAAGCAGAGGTGATTGAGATGGGAATCCGCCTCCTGAGAGGGGAGAGCCTATGAAGCTCATCAGTTGTCATATTGCAAATTTCGGGCGGCTCCATGATCTGGATCTCTCCTTTACGGATGGACTGAATACCTATCTTAAGGAAAACGGTGCCGGTAAAAGTACGCTTGCCGCGTTTATCCGGGTTATGTTTTACGGTCTGTCCGGTGAGAGGAAGACGGAGGAAAGTGAAAATGACCGGAAAAGATACATGCCCTGGCAGGGAGGTGTGTTTGGTGGTCAGCTGACATTTACGACACGTACTAAGTCCTATCGTATTGAGAGAGTCTTTGGAGAGCGTAAAAGCCAGGACCGGTTTACGCTTTACAATGCGGAGACGAATCTCGCATCTCAGGATTATACGGAAAATATCGGAGTGGAATTATTTCAGATGGATGAGGAATCATTCCGTAATACAATTTTTATCGGGCAGCAGGCAGTGGCATCCTCTGTGACCTCAGATATCCATGCAAAGATCGGAAATGTGGAGGCGGATGCGGATGATATGGGTCAGTATGCCCGGGTTTCCGCGAAACTCAGGGATGAAATCAACGCCATTTCTCCGAACCGGCGTACCGGAAGCATCTTCCGGCTAAGGCTTGAGCTTGAGAAGATCGAGGGGGAATTGAAGCCGCAGAAGGAGCTTGAGGCACGGATGGAGCATGCCGGCAGCACGCTTTGCAAGGCGAGAGAGCAAAGTATTAAGCTAAGCCGGGATATTGAGGAAATACAAAGACGCTTCCAGGCATTGTCCCGGTATCAGGACCTGGCGTCTGAGAAGGCGCAGTATGATCGCATCCGGGAGGATATCGAGGAGCTTCGTGCGGAGCTTGAGTCAGATCTTGAGAGATGCTTTAGCGGTGCGGATTCTGAAATGTCAGAGGAGGATAAGCTCCGGCAGGCTTCGATTGAGCTCAACCGGCTTACACAGACATTTGAACATGGATTCCCTACAGAGGAGGATCTCCAACGAACGGAAAAGGAGCTTCTCAGGGTCCGTTTTTTAAATGAGAGAGAATTAAAGCTCCTGCAGGAATATAAGCATAGTCCCGGAAAAAAGCTTTCAATCTATCGACTGCTGCCTGGCGTACTCCTTGTGATGGCGGGCATTGTGCTGCTGGTTCTAACGTCTCAGCCTATGCCGGGAGCTCTGGTACTGGGCATAGGTATTGTATCCATGCTTTTTGGAGCGGCTTCTCATCCTGCTTCCGGAGTCAATGAAGATATTTCGGAAAGAGAAACCAGGATTTCCCATGAGATTGCACGGCTCAATGGCAAAGTCAATCGTTTCCTTGGCGGGTTTTATCCGGATTTTGACTATCCCGGGGCAGAACAGGAGGAGCTTGAAACGGGAGACACCGGGGAGGATGAGCTGGAAAGGAGGCATCCTAACCGCTTTGTACTGCTGCGTAAGCTTGGACGCGATCTGATCCGCTATCATCGGCTGAGTGACCTGAATGTATGTGAGCAGAAGCTTTACCAGAAAACAAGAGAAAGGGATTCCTTTGAGGAATCGCATGATGTATCGCGCTATGCCGGGCTTAAAAAGCCTGCAGGAGAGACCGAATCGCTGGCAGGACTCAGCAGGATTCTTACCGCGACGACGGAACAACGGAATCATGCAGCGGATGTGATCCGTGCCGCCGGGGGAGAGATCACAGAGCTTCAGCAGAGGCTTACGGAGCTCTCGGAAAAGGAAAGGACATATCAGGCAAAGAAAGGAGAGCTTTCAGAGCTGGAAAAGCGATATGCACTGCTGGTGCTTACCCGGGATCATCTTGCGGCTGCCAAAGAGAAATTCTCCGGAGCATATATGGAACCCCTGATGCAGGCATTCCGGAAGTATTATCAGATGATGACCGGGAGTGAGGATGTGCCATACCGGATGGATGCGGATTACAATCTCATACTGATATCTGATGGAGCAAGCCATACGACATCGACGCTAAGTGATGGCTGCCAGGACCTTGTGTCTATCTGCCGCAGGATGGCATGGATCGAAGCGATGTATCCGGAGGAGCATCCCTTTATCCTGCTGGACGACCCGTTTGTCAATCTGGATGAGGATAAGCTCAGAAGGGCAATTCGCTTTTTAAACTGTATTGCGGAAGAGTATCAGATTTTGTATTTTACCTGCCATGAAAGCCGACGGTAAAACAGGAAGCTACAGGTATAAGCAGATATAAATCTTAATATATGCATAGATACAGACCGGCTATATGGGATCAACCGGTGAAACGTAAACTACTGGCGCTGGAGATGCATGTGATACAGTAATCGTAATAAATTAAGCCCCCCTGGCGGACAAAATATCCGCCGGGGGGCTTTACGATTATTATGCTTTTTTCTGTGTATGGGTTCCGGCTTTGGATTTGGCGGATTCATCCTCATCCTCGCCTTCCTCGAGATTTCTGGATACGGTCATTTCCTGATTATCAATATGCTCTTTCATTAATGCCTTGGCACGGATAATATCCCGAAGACGGATTGCTTCCAGGATTTTTTCATGCTCGGAAATGAGTGTACCGCGTTTTGCCTCGTCTTTAATGTATTCCAGGCGATACCGGTACATCTGCTCCCGGAGATTATTGATCATCTGCACCAGCTTTTTATTTCCGGATGCATTATAAATGATGTCGTGATATGCCTCGTCTGCCTCTGCAATCTGCATTTCATTGCCACCGGAGCTGACCACCTGCTTAAAATGTGCCTCCGCTTTACGGAGACTCTCAAGCTCCTCGTCCGTGATCCGCTGGCAGGCAAGATCCGTGGCAAGCTCTTCCAGAGCGCCGCGGACCTCCAGCACATCCTGCAGAGACTTGTGCGAAATCTTGGCAACCTCGGCACCTTTCCTTGGGATCATCAGGACCAGACCCTCCAGCTCCAGCTTCCGGATTGCTTCCCGGATCGGGGTTCTGGAAACACCGAGCTTCTCTGCAAGCTGTATTTCCATCAAACGCTCACCGGGCTTCAGCTCTCCCTTTAATATCGCCTGACGCAGGGTATTAAAGACGAGATCCCGAAGCGGGAGATATTCATTCATATTAACTGTAAAATCACTCATTTTTCACCTCCAGGGTTCAGTGAGATATACCTGTTTTGCAAGCTCACGGTCTTTACCAAACCGGAGCGATTCATAACACAGCTTGGCTTTGGCTGCATTGTCAAAAATGCCAAATACCGTTGATCCGGAGCCTGACATCATAGAGTTAAGTGCGCCAAATGACAGCATTTTTTCTTTCAGCGCATCGATTTCCGGATAACTTCTGGATGTAACGGTTTCCAGGATATTTCCCATATTGTCTGCAACCGCTTTTAAGTCCTGTTGCTCCAGAGCTGTGATCACACGGTCTACATTGGGGTGCGCTTCCGGAGGAAGCTCGGAAACATGGAGATTTGTATACACAAGCTTGGTGGAAACGGAAATGCCGGGCTTTGCAAGCACAATGGAACAGTGCGGAAGCTTCGGAAGGGGAGTCAGGATTTCTCCAATCCCCTCGGAGAGCGCGGTCCCGCGCATGAGACAAAACGGTACATCCGCACCCAGGGTTACGCCGCGTGCCCGCAGCTCCGCATCCGTGAGACCGAGACCAAACATCCGGTTCATACCATAAAGGACGGATGCGGCATCTGTAGAGCCTCCTGCCATGCCGGCGGATACGGGAATCACCTTTTTCAGATCCAGTCGTACACCATCCTCAATGTGAAACTCATCCATGATAAGCTTTGCCGCCTTATACATGAGATTGTTTTCGTTTACAGGCAGAAAGGAAAGATTGGTGTGAATCTCGATCCCCGGCCTTTTGGTACGATAAAGATCAATGTTATCATGCAGCTTTACCGTCTGCATGATCATGCGGACATCATGATAGCCATCCTCACGCTTCCTGAGTACATCCAGGGAAAGATTTATTTTTCCATAAGCCTGCAGCTTTAGTAATTCCATATGTGTCTCCGTGATCATCCTGACAAAGAAACTGTCGACTGTATACAATGTAAAGGCTAGATTGTATTTTATAATAAACATAAGCAAGAATCAAGTGCTTGTTGACAGGGTGACAGATTGTCACTATACTGTAGAAAGTCTCAGAGTGACAGGGTGTCACTTTTGCGCAGGCAGTTTTTGGTCCTGTGAGGCATCTGTAACTAAGACATTATTTTTAGCACATGATATATGAGGGAGGAAGTTCATGCCGTCAGAGCGGTTCATGAAGCTGGATGAGGAAAAACGCCAGCGTATCATCAAAGCTGCGAGGGAAGAGTTTTCTAAAGTGCCTTTTGAGGAAGCTTCGATCAATCAGATTGTCAAAGCTGCCGGGATTTCCAGAGGATCCTTTTACACGTATTTTGAAGATAAGAGAGACATCCTGGCGTATGTTTTAGAGGATCTGGATGAAAAAAATGAAATTTTGAACAGAGAGCTGCTGCTTAAATTTCATGGCGATTTCTGGAAAGCGGAGAAAGAGTGGATACGCTATATTGTAAGCATTCGCGAAACAACCGCCGTAAAGGAAAGTCTTAATATGTTTCTGGAAACCGGAAATCTCATACAGCTTAATGCGCTCCGTTCCAGAGAGCAAAGAGAGGAAAAAATCAATAAGGAGCTGGACTGGCTGCTGGACCATATTAGTCCGGACTGTATAGATCTTACAAAATCGAGAGAGGCGCTCAGGGTGTTGTTCCAGTATGTGCGGCATATCGCAGGGATCTTCCTGCTGCAGATTCTTGCGGACCATGAGCATGCAGACAATCTGATGCAGGAATTTGACATTTATCTTGACTTTGTAAAATATGGTGCTGCGCCTGGAATCAGGGCTGCGGCTTTACAGAAGATGCATGTAGAGTATAGAGATGGTGAGGAGTTATAACTATGAAAAAGGGATTTAAAATTGCAGCAGCTGTGGTTGTGATTGCTGCTGCAGCAGGACTTATTTTTACGAGGATCAATAAACCAAAGGAGGAGCTGCAGACCAAGGAGCTTCCGGCAGTCACATTAACACAACCCTCCAGCGGCAGCATTGCCAGTGAGGAATCGCTCATCGGCTCGATCCAGCCATCGGATACCTATTATGTTATGCCTAAGGTTGCCGGAGAGCTCCTGGAGGTCTATGTCTCCAATGGAGATACGGTGAATGCAGGCGACCCGATTGCACGCATTGATGTCAAGGATCAGCTGGATGCCGCCGAGATTCAGCTCTCGGCAGCGACTTCACAGCGGGACAGCGCCCAGGTGCAGGCCAATACAGCGACGGATGCATTAAACCGTATGACACCGCTGTATCAGGCAGGAGACATCTCCGCGCAGGAGTATGAGAGCACACAGGCACAGGCAACAGCCGCGCAAAATGCAGTAAAAGCGGCGCAGTCCAGTGTCGATGCCGCACAGCTTCAGGTAAATAACCTTAAGGACTATGCTACGGTCACAGCGCCGGCGGCAGGAACCGTGCAAAATACGGCAATGACAGTCAATGCCACGGTGGCGCAGTCTACGCAGCTCTGTATGATTACCGGCACAGGAGCCAAAACCGTGGATTTTAATGTCACAGAGGAAATGCTTAACAACCTGGAAATGGGCAGAGAGGTTGTGGTCGAGAAGCAGGGCTCCGAGTATCATGGAGCCGTCTCGGATATTGGATCAGTGGCGAATGCTCAGACCGGTCTGTTCCCGATTGAGGCAACGCTTACGGATGCCCAGGCACTGCCGGACGGAACCTCCTGTAAGGTGCGGGTTACGGCAGAGCAGCATGATAATACCATGCTGATTCCGCTGGACTGTGTTTTTTACGCAGCAGGAGAGTCCTATGTTTATACATATGATGAAGCTGCCGGCGAGGTACATAAAGTGGTAATTACCACGGATCTCTCGGATGATAAGAATATCGAAGTCGCGGACGGACTCAACGGATCGGATAAGATCGTTTCCAGCTGGACCGATGAGCTCTATGACGGTGCCAAGGTCCGGATTATTGATGAAAATGGCAATATTATCGGAGGCGAAACAGACGCTTCCCGAGAAGCGGCAGAGACGACAGCAGCGCAGTAAGCAGGAGGCAGTATAAAGGTATGGAGAAGTTAACACAATTCACCTTGCGAAGACCGGTTACTACCTTCCTGGCGGTCCTGTCTCTGGTGTTTTTTGGATTCATGGCGATTATGAACTCAAAGCTTGAGCTGATGAGTTCGATCGATATGCCCATGATGATTATTACAACCACCTATCCGGGCGCATCACCGGAGGATATTGATAAGCTGGTGACAAAGCCCATCGAGGATGGTGCAGCCGTGCTTTCCAATGTAAAGGAAATCGGTTCCTATGCGATGGACAACATGTCGATGGTTATGGTTCAGTATAACTATGGCACAGATATGGACCAGGCATATGATGATCTTAAAAAGAAGATGGATTCCATTAAGGCAGATCTCCCGGACGATGCTGGCGATCCGAGCTTCCTGGAAATGAACATCAACGATCAGCCATCCATGTATCTTGCGGTAAATAACCCTTCGCAGGATAATATGCTGAATTATGTGCAGAATGAGATCGAGCCGGAGCTTGAGAAGTTGTCTACAGTGGCATCGGTTGATACCTCCGGCGGACAGGCAGAGTATGTACAGGTGCAGCTGATTCCGGAAAAGATGGCGCAGTATCATCTGGATATGTCCACCGTGGCACAGATTGTCGGCGCAGCCGATTTTACCTATCCGGCAGGTACGACTGGTGTAGGCTCACAGGATCTCTCGGTTTCCACCGGCGCGGATTATGACAATGTGCAGGACTTACAGAATATTCCGATTATCACCGGAAACGGCAATACGATTTACCTTAAGGACATTGCCATGGTCAAGCTGGCACTTCAGGACAAGACCGCGATCGGACGCTACAACGGTTCCGATACGATCATGCTTTCCATCACCAAGACCCAGTCTGACTCGGCGGTGACACTTTCCAAGGACGTCATGGCGGAAATCAAGGCTCTTGAGGCGAAGGACGCAAACCTCCAGATCGCCGTCATTCAGGACTCTGCAGACACCATTACAAGCTCCCTGAACTCGGTGTTCCAGACGATCATCATGGCAGTTATCATTTCCATGGTCATCATCTATATATTCTTTGGCGATGTAAAGGCATCGCTGATTGTAGGTACCTCAATCCCACTGTCGATCCTTGTAGCGCTCATCTGTATGTGGGCGATGGGGTACTCACTGAATACCATTACCATGTCGTCTCTCGCACTTGGTGTTGGTATGATGGTGGATAACTCTACGGTTGTCCTGGAGGTATGCTTCCGTGCGATGGATCATTACACGGATATCAATGGATCCTCCCGTCGCAGGGCGGCGATCGAATCCATCAAAACGGTTGGTGAATCCGTTATGGGTTCCACCATTACGACCTGTGTCGTATTCCTGCCGCTTGGCTTTATGCATGGTCTTTCCGGACAGTTCTTTGCGCCGCTCGGTTTTACGATTGTGTTCTGTATGATTGCCTCACTCCTTTCCGCAGTGACGATTGTACCGCTCTGTTATGTGATGTACCGTCCGACGGAAAATACCAAGGCGCCCGCATACCGTGGAGTGCGGATTTTGCAGGATGGCTACCGCTCCATTATGGACCGGCTTCTCAACCATAAGGCGCTGGTTATGGTTACCTCTGTGGCGCTGCTGATCTTATCTTTTGTACTGGCAGGACAGCTTCGTTCCGAGCTCATGCCACAGACGGATGAAGGTACGGTGGCGATTTCTGTGGAAATGCGTCCCGGCTTAAAGATCGAGGAGCAGGACAAAATCCTTAAGGGGATTGAGGACCTGGTAGCCGCCGACCCGGATACAGATAACTATATGGTGAGTGCCGGTGGTTCCGGGCTGCAGTCTATGGTGAGCGGCGGTGGCAGTTCGGTAACCGCATATCTTAAAGATGACCGCGCGATGTCGACAAAGGAGAAGGCGGATCTCTGGAGGAAAGAGCTGGATGGTACGCCTAACGCGGTTATTACCGTACAGTCCCAGAGTATGATGTCTACGATGTCCACCAATCAGGAGACGTATCAGACCATCATCACAGCGACAAACTATGATAAGCTGAAACAGGCATCCGATGCCATTGTATCGGACATGCAGGGCAGGACTGACGTTACGGCAGTGCATTCCACGATGGAAAATGCGGCACCGCTGGTTAAAGTCCATGTAGATCCGGTGAAGGCTGCAGCCGAGGGGATCTCTCCGGTGCAGGTCGGACAGCAGTTAAATCTCTTACTTTCCGGTAAAAAAGCCATGACCATGCAGGTGGACGATCAGGATGTGTCTGTCATGGTTGAGTATCCAAAGGATGAATACAATAACCTTGAGAAGGTCAAGGACATTTATCTCTCGACGCCGACCGGTGCATCGGTAAAGCTTGAGGATCTTGCGGATATCGGCTTTGAAGATTCACCTGCGACCATCCAGCGTGATGACAGGAAGTATCAGGCAACGATCACAGCAGATTATACAACCAGCGCAGATGCCAGGACCAAACAGACCATTGATGAAGAAGTTATCAAAAAGCATCTTAATAATGAAGTAAGCATTGCAGAGAACTCGCAGATGAGGATGATGAACGAGGAGTTCGGCGCATTGGGAATGGCGATTGTTATTGCCATCTTCCTGGTATTTGTAGTCATGGCGGCGCAGTTTGAGTCGATGAGATTTTCACTCATGGTTATGACCACGATTCCATTTTCCCTGATCGGATCGTTTTTCCTGCTTTGGATTGTAGATTCACCGATTTCCATGCCGTCCCTGCTTGGATTCCTGATGCTGATCGGAACGGTAGTTAATAATGGTATCCTGTATGTTGACACAGTCAACCAGTATCGCATGGCGATGCCGATCCGCAGGGCTTTGATTGAAGCCGGTGCGACGAGACTGCGTCCGATCCTGATGACAACGCTTACTACGGTTGTATCCATGGTGCCGATGGCAATTGGATTTGGTAAGAATGGAGCAATGATGCAGGGTCTTGCACTCGTGGATGTGGGCGGACTCACGGCTTCCACCATTCTTGCGCTTCTGATGCTGCCGGTGTATTACTCGGTTATGAATCGTAAAAAGAAAAATATTTCCAGGGATGTACCGGACCCCCGGATATATGCAGGGGAAAAATCCGGAGCAGGAAAATAAACGCAGACTCTCCGCTGAGAAGGCGTATATAGACTGGACCTACTCCGAGGGAGAATAAATGTTAGAGGAGTGCATGTAATATGAAACATCATTTCAAATATTTTACGCTGCTTCTTGCGGCAAGTATGATACCGACAGGGATAGCTTATGCTGCATATCCCAACACTTCCATGACGCCGCACCAGAGCTCTGTGGAGCAGGCGAGAGATGCGGCACAGTGGGCAACGCTCCGCGACAATAAAATCGAGTGGGGAGAGCTGCAGGATCTGGTACGCGAATACAATCCGACGGTTTCCTCACTCTGGCTGGATTTCAGAGAGAGCCAGAGCCGTGGTAAATATAACATTGATTATGAGGACGTACTGGATCAGATCCAGCAGTCATATGATGCGTCTATGAATGCTGCCAATAACAATGAAATCCTGGAGGCGTACGCCAATCTGCAATATGAGACCAGTACTACGGCACAGGGGGTGGACACCTCGGCGCAGGCGACCGATGAGCAGGCAGCAGAGCTCTCTATCCGGCAGACGGAAAAAACCGTGACAGAGCAGATTCGCAAAAGTCTCATCAGTATTTATACGACGGACCTGCAGCGACAGATGGATCAGCTGACGGCGGACCATGCTGCGTCACTCTATGAGATGCAGAAACGGAAGCTAAGCGTCGGCCAGGCAACGCAGCTGGATGTGCTGACAGCCCAGGAAACGATGCAGAGCGCCCAGGCAAAGCTTACAAGCGATCAGACACTGGCAGACAAGACGAAACAGCTGGTGCTTGTGAACCTTGGCTGGAAATACAATGACAACCCGGAAATCTGTGCGATCCCGATGGTGACAGAGGAAATGCTGTCCACGATGGATCTTACCAAGGATACACAGACGGCACTTGCTAACAATTTCGCTATCCTGATTAATGAAAGAAAAATCGCGGTTTCCTCTACAGATACGCAGATCGGGTCTCTCAGCACAACGGTGGAAAATGAAAAGGAGAGCGTCCGCTCGGATATGATTGCCCGCTTTAACAGCGTGAAGAGCGCCAAAAACTCTCTGGATCAGGCAAAGCTGTCCCTTAGTAACGCCCAGGCAGCACTGGATAAGGTGAAGCGAAGCTATGCAACTGGTGCCGCAAGCCAAAGAGATCTGGAAACAGCAGAATATAATGCCAATGTCGCAAAGCTTACCGCAGATATAGCGGACTACTCACTTGTAACAGAGTATTATGATTATCTTGCCGGTCGAGATGGGATCGCGACAGCAGATGCATCCTGAGTGATTTCAGCATGCTTGCCACGCGGGATAAGGGTGGATCAATATATTTTGTTTAAGTAAAGCCTGATGCGGGAGGGATCCGCATCAGGTAACTTTTATAGATCTTTTATAGATAGAGAAAGGCTGAAATATGGCTAGAAGCAAGGTGGAAAGAAAGCGGCGAATGCTGCAGATCGCGGCGGGAGCGCTTGCCTTTTTGATGCTGGTGGGCACAGTTGCATCGGCAGCATTGGCAGAGGAACGCGTCTCCGGCTATAATCTTGAGGATAATGTAATTGAATTTAATGAGGTTCAGGATCTGGTAGGTAAATATAGTATCCTTGCCAAGATGGAGGACAGTCTGGTTCAGAACATGACGTCTGGCTTTGATGATGTGAATGCGGCATACCGGGACACCTACCGGGATACCAAGGATCAGTTTGACTCCGCCATTGATGATCTCAAGGATCAGAGAGACAATGTAACAGATACAGACGTAAAGAAGATGCTGGACGAGCAGATCCATGAGATGAAACGCGCAAGAGATACCGCGCTTAACGATATTGAGGATGAGCAGGACAAGATTTCAGATCAGAAGGATGCAGCAGTGCGTGCCATAGCCAACGGATCCATCTATAATGGAAAAAAGTCCATGACCTACGGGATGCAGACAGCAATTTTTTCCTATAAAAATCTGGAGCTTACACAGAAGCTTCTCAATCAGCAGGTGCAGTGGTATCAGACACAGTACGATAAGCTTGTGAAACAGCAGGCACTGGGAGCGGCAACAGCGCTGGATGTCCAGGGCGCAAAGCTGAATCTTACGGGCGCGCAAAATAACCTGGACCAGGTCAATCAGGGTCTGGACGCAATCCGGAGAACCGTAGGAGTAAACCTCGGATGGAATGCGCATACATATCAGAACATTACCTTTGGAGATTTACCAGTTTATGATCTCGGATATGCAGACACGAGAAACCTGGAAGCAGATATTAAGTCGGCAATGCAGCAGAATTATGCGTATGGGCAGGCGCTGCGTATAAAGGACAAGAACTTCACCAGATGGGATAAAAAGGAAATTACGATAGCATCCACGGAGCAGGAAATCCGGATTTCCATGACCAATCTGCTTGCCACAGTGCGTCAGAAACAGACGGAATATCAAAATGCCGAGACCTCCAAAGAGCTTGCAAGACTTAAAAAGGAGCGTGCTGATCGTATGGATGCGGCAGGTCTTGTGGGCAGATCCGATTATGAGGCGCTGCAGCTGGATTACATCAATAAAGCGAATGCAGTGGAAACCGCCAGGATGGCGTATCATCAGGCGGTTTTTAATTATGAGTCAGCCGTAAACCTTGGCATTATGACGCTGGGAACCTGAGACAGGAGATTCCCGTAGATGAGATGTTTTTTGTGAACCATATCCTTTTACGGATATTATCCGGATATGGAGTATAGGAGATGTCATTTTTCCATGCTATAATACAGGCGACCGCTTCGGAAACAGGAAATACTTGACACTGTTTTTGTTTCCGATTACAATAAAATCCGAAATGAGAACATACGTTTCCTAAATGCTTGGAGGATAAAATGGCAGCAAAAACCAGTAAAGCTCCTGTAAATATAAATCAGGATCACGATGAAAAGCTTAAAGCTCTGGATGTGGCTTTAACGCAGATTGAAAAGAATTTCGGCAAGGGCTCCGTCATGAAGCTGGGTGAGTCCGGCGCCAACATGAACATAGAGACCGTACCGACAGGAGCACTTTCGTTGGATATTGCGCTTGGTGCCGGTGGTTATCCTAAAGGGAGAATCATAGAGATCTTTGGACCGGAATCCTCCGGTAAAACGACGCTTGCGCTGCATGCAGTTGCGGAGGTGCAGAAAAGAGGAGGCATTGCGGGCTTTATTGATGCCGAGCATGCCCTGGATCCGAGATACGCCGCCAATATCGGGGTGGATATTGATAACCTTTATATTTCTCAGCCGGACTCCGGTGAACAGGCACTTGAGATTGCGGAAACCATGGTACGCTCCGGCGCAATGGATATTCTGGTCATTGACTCCGTTGCGGCGCTGGTACCTAAGGCGGAAATTGACGGAGAAATGGGTGACTCACATGTCGGACTGCAGGCACGGCTTATGTCGCAGGCACTGCGCAAGCTTACCTCTGTGATTTCCAAATCCAACTGTATCCTGATTTTTATCAATCAGCTGCGTGAGAAGGTCGGGGTGATGTTTGGAAGTCCTGAGACAACTACGGGCGGACGCGCACTTAAATTCTATGCTTCTGTCCGGCTGGATATCCGCAGAATCGAGACACTGAAGCAAAACGGAGATGCATCCGGTAACCGGGTACGCGTCAAGATTGTAAAAAATAAGATCGCACCACCCTTTAAGCAGTGTGAGTTTGATATCATGTTTGGTACCGGCATCTCTAAAGAGGGCGATGTCCTGGACCTTGCAGTGAATGAAAATATTGTGGAAAAAAGCGGCGCATGGTTCGCCTATAAGGGAGATAAAATTGGGCAGGGACGCGAAAATGCTAAGGTCTACCTGCATGATAATCCCCGTGTGCTTGCAGAGATCGAGAACCAGGTGCGGGAGAAATACGGACTGCCGGTAGATACCTATGAGCAGGCGGAAGCGCAGGCAGCCCCGGAAGGCGCGGAAGATCCGGATCAGCCGGAAGCCTGAGACAACGAGACAGCGCTGAGCATACATGATTTTGTTCAGGCATAGGACAGAATCAATACCTGAAGTGCAGCAGGATCATGCCACATATGTTACAAGCCATACTACATATGGAACCCAAAGCCGGATATTTCCTGATGGAAATATCCGGCTTTTTCAATGATGAATAAGAAAGCAGCAGACAATGAAAAATTTTGAGGATTTTAAGGCAGAGTTCGGTGAGGAAACAGAGTATAATCTGGATCCGAAACGACTTTCTGATCGGGACAGGCTTTTGAACCGATGTAAGGAACGATGCCTCTATCTGATTACGGATTCTGAAAAAACGGAGCAGAGCCTCCGTACAAAGCTTAAGAAATCCGGCAAGTATCCGGATGAGATTATCGACGAGACAATGGAGTTTCTCAAAAAATATGATTATCTTAATGATTTACGGTATGCGGAGCATCTGATCCGACTTTACCGGGGATCCAAGTCTTTGCGCGAGATCGAACAGAAGCTATATCAGCGTGGTGTAGACAGGGAGACGATAAAGGAGGCAATGCAGGATTTCCGGGAGACGGAAGGTACGGAATCCGAGATGGAGGCAGTGAGACTTCAGATCCGGAAAAAGGTCCGGGATGTCTCTGCTATGACTGCAGAGGAACGCAGGAAGCTTTATGCGTCATTGATGCGGAAGGGGTTTTCCTATAGTGTCGTAACCAAAGCGCTGGAGCTCGACCAGCAGTATGAGTGATGCACAGGAAGCTGCTGCGGTCGCTTTAAGATAGAGGCAGGCGGAAATGATGGATGAGATAGACAAGATAGATAAGCTCAATAAGATCAATAAGATCAATAAAATCGATCGGATGGATGAGAAAGATTCGTTTTCTGTAGAACGGAAGCTTGGAAGACCAATCTTTATGGTATCGGTGCTTTTACTTTTGCTGGAGTGCTGGAAGCAATGGTACTTATATCATGTTTACTTTGGTGGAGGGTATGATGTCTGGTATCTGCCATTTCAGCTTTGTTCGACGCCGATGTATCTTGGGACCTTTTACGGATGGCTCTTGAGACCGGAAAATGCCGGGTATGGAAGCTTGCGAAAGGCAATTCTCACGTATCTCCAGGACTTTGGTCTCCTGGGAGGAATTGCCGCACTGATTGTACATGATGGATTTACACATCCGGATTTTCCGCTTCTTACGCTCCATGGCTATGTGTGGCATATCCTGATGGTACTGATGGCGCTCTACATTGCGGTGCATCATATGGCAGCACAGCGGATCAAAACATTCCCAATCGTCCTTCCACTTTTTGCGATCGGTTGTATCTTGGCGGAAATCTTAAATGTGATTTTTCATCCGTATGGTGACTGTGATATGTTTTATATTTCGCCGTATCATCTAAGCTCCCAGATTGTTTTCCATGAGCTTGATGCGGTCATCGGCAGACCGCTGGGCATTATCATCTATCTTATGACGGTGGTGCTGGGGGCATTTCTCATTCACACTGGCATCTGTCTGCTGCAGCAAGGACGAGAGGGGCTTGGAAGGAGTGCCTTAGGCTCCAGGTAGAACCAGTTAAATTGTGCAAAATTTATTTTGAAAAAAGCTTGACAATAGTGATTTAATTGCGTACAATTTAATCACAGGTTAAGGAAAACCTGGTAGGCAAAGAAGCAATCCATGAGAACGACTCATTGGAATCAATGTATACAAATGATATGGAGGTATTACCATGGCAGCAACAAAGGTTACAACAGCAGAGTTTGAAGAGAAGGTTTTGAAGTCCGACGTTCCGGTACTTGTTGATTTCTGGGCAGATTGGTGCGGTCCATGCAAGATGCTCTCTCCGATTGTTAATGAAATTGCGGATTCCGCAGACGGATTTAAGGTTATGTCTGTGAATGCCGATGAGGAGCCGGAGCTTCTCACAAGATATGGCGTAAGAGCCATCCCGACACTGATTGTATTTAAAAATGGTGAGCCTGCAAAGCAGAGTGTAGGTTTTGTACCTAAGGAGCAGGTTCTGGATCTTCTGAAGTAAAGGTGGAAGGCAAAATGTACGATATTGTTATTGTAGGTGCAGGTACGGCGGGGCTCTCCGCAGCAATTTATGCGGAGCGCGCCGGCAAGAAGGCACTGGTGCTTGAAGCTGCCGCATACGGCGGACAGATTATCAATACACCGGATATCGAAAATTATCCGGGCATTGCACATATTTCCGGCTTTGACTTTGCAACCGGGCTCTATAATCAGGCAAAGGATCTGGGAGCCGAAATTAAGTTTGAAAAGGTTCTTGGCATCGAGACGGATGGTAATGAAAAAATTGTCAAAACCTCCGGTGGAGAGTATCGCTGCAAGGCGGTGATCCTTGCGACAGGCGCCAAGAACCGTCCGCTGGGACTGGACAATGAAAAGGAACTGGTTGGTAAGGGCGTTTCCTATTGCGCCACCTGTGACGGTATGTTTTTCCGTAATCAGCCGGTGGCTGTCAATGGCGGCGGCAACACGGCGGTAGAGGATGCGGAGTTCCTGGCGAACTTCTGCTCCAAGGTATATATCATTCATAGACGGGATGCGTTCCGTGCGGATGAAAAAGAGGTAGAGCGTCTTAAGGCTAAGGAAAATGTTGAATTTATCCTCAATGCCACCGTTACCAAGCTGAATGCAGATGACAAGGGCCTCAAATCTATTGAGGTTACTGATAAGAACACAAAGGAAGTGCGCACTCTCGAGGTGAACGGACTCTTTGTTGCGATCGGGCAGTCTCCGGACAATACTGCATTCGCTAATGTAACAAAGCTGGATTCTAAAGGATATATTGAGGCAGGAGAGGACTTAAAGACCGGCACCGACGGCATCTTTACTGCGGGAGACTGCAGAACCAAGACGGTGCGGCAGCTTACAACGGCAGCATCAGACGGAGCTGTGGCAGCGTTGGCAGCATGTGCCTATATTGATGCTCTCTAAGACAAAATTAATATAAGGAGGAAAAAGCTGTGGCTTCAATTTATGATATAAAGGTTCTTGATAAAGAAAAGAAGGAAACCACCCTTGCAGAGTATAAGGGCAAGGTTATGCTCATTGTAAATACTGCTACAGAGTGCGGATTTACGCCGCATTATGAGCAGCTGGAAGATATGTATAAAAAGTATCAGGATCAGGGATTTGTTGTACTGGATTTTCCGTGTGACCAGTTCGGACATCAGGCTCCGGGCACAGAAGAGGAGATCGCAAAGTTCTGTTCCTCCAGATTTGGCGTAACATTCCCGATGTATGCCAAGATCGATGTTAACGGAGAGCATGAGACAGAGCTTTTCCGTTATCTTAAGAGCCAGCAGGGCTTCAAGGGATTTGGAGAAGGCAAGATGGCGGACTTTATGAAGGACTTTGTCGGTAAGGCACATCCGGATTATGAGTCCACACCGGATATCAAGTGGAACTTTACAAAATTCCTCGTTGGCAGAGACGGAACCGTGCTGGATCGTTTTGAGCCGACCATGGATATGGCAGAGGTTGAAAAGAAGGTTGCTGCAGCGCTGTGAATGCCGGCAGGAGAGGAGGAAAGCATAGATGGCGGAAAAATATGATGCATTGAAGCTGGAAAATCAGCTCTGCTTTCCTCTCTATGCCTGTGCCAAGGAAATTACCCGGAGGTATAAGCCGTTTCTCGATGAGGTGGATCTTACCTATACGCAGTACATTGCTATGATGGTGTTATGGGAAAGACATGAGATCAATGTAAAAGCTCTTGGTGAGTGCTTATATCTTGACTCCGGAACGCTGACGCCACTTCTGAAACGTCTTGAGCAGAAGGGACTTGTAACCCGGGAAAGATCCCATGAGGATGAACGTTCGTTGATCGTAAGGATTACGGAAGCCGGGATGAAGCTGAGGGATCAGGCGGTGGACATACCAGTTAAAATGGGAGGCTGCGTCCACCTCAAGCCGGAGGAAATGCATACCCTGCAGAAGCTTTTATATAAAACTCTTGGCTGTATTGAGGAATCCATGAAGCAGTAAATGAAAGACCATGTCGTGCAGTAAGGTACGGCATGGTCTTTTGCTTTTGCTTTCTCTTGTATCGTCAGTTGACAGTGATTATGATTTTATATAAAATGAAATAGTTAAGTTAATGTAGAGAAATCGGAAACGGTATCTTATTATAAAAATATAAGAATTTCAGTGGGACCCGTCGGGTCCTGGTTTAAGTTCGCATTAACAAATCAATACGTGAGGGAGGTACTGAAGTGACCCCAGTTGAAATTATTATTGCTGTGGTTGCTCTGGCTTGTGTGGGTGCCATCATGTTTGTGGTGGGCCGTAATAAGGAGAAGTCTGACTATGCGAGAACCGTAGGTTCGGCTGAGCAGAAATCCAGAGAAATCATTGATGACGCAATCAGAACGGCAGAGGATAAGAAGCGGGAAGCGTTACTGGAGACAAAGGAAGAGGTCCTGAAATCCAAAAATGACCTGGACCGTGAAATCAAGGATCGCCGTAAAGAGGTTTCCGATCTGGAGCACAGAGCGCTCAAAAGAGAGGAAGCTTCGGAAAAAAAGGCTGTTGCACTGGAACAGAAGGAAAGTGAACTTGCCAAAAGGGATGAGGCTTTAAAAAGCAAGGAGGCAGAGGTAGAGGATCTGCATAATCAGAAGGTTGCCGAGCTGGAAAGAGTCTCCGGTCTTACCAGGGATCAGGCAAAATCCGAGCTTCTCAAGTCTGTAGAGGAGGACATCAAGCATGATACAGCGATGATGATCCGGGAGTATGATAATCAGGCAAAAGAGGAATCGGAAAAAATTGCGAGAAACTATATTGTAGATGCAATTCAGAGATGTGCCGCAGATCAGGTGACGGAATCCACGGTTTCTGTGGTTCAGCTTCCCAATGATGAAATGAAAGGACGGATCATCGGACGTGAAGGCAGAAATATCCGTACGCTGGAGCAGCTGACAGGTGTAGAACTGATTGTAGATGACACACCGGAAGCGGTTGTGCTTTCCGGCTTTGATCCGGTGAGGCGTGAGGTTGCCAGAATTGCACTGGAAAAGCTCATTGTAGATGGACGTATCCATCCTGCCCGGATCGAGGAGGTTGTGGAAAAAGCCCAGAAGGAAGTTGATGAGACAATCAAGGAGGAAGGTGAGGCTGCAGTCCTTGAGGTCGGTGTCCACGGAATCCATCCGGATCTTGTAAAGCTTCTCGGACGGATGAAATACAGAACCTCATTTGGACAGAATGCACTGAGACATTCTGTGGAGGTTGCACAGATTACCGGTCTGCTTGCGGAGGAGCTTGGACTGGATGTCCGGATCGCCAAGAGAGCAGGACTTCTGCATGATATCGGCAAAGCCATTGATCATGACATGGAGGGCACCCACGTGCAGCTTGGTGTGGATCTCTGTAAAAAGTATCATGAGCCGGAAACGGTCATCAATGCTGTAGCAGCACATCATGGCGGTACGGAGCCGACATCCTTAATTGCCTGTCTCGTTATGGCAGCGGATGCGATTTCTGCAGCTCGTCCGGGCGCCAGAAGGAAGTCGCTTGAGACATATACCAACCGTCTTAAGGAGCTTGAGGATATCACCAATTCCTATAAGGGCGTAGAGAAGTCCTTTGCAGTGCAGGCAGGACGTGAGGTCAGGATCATGGTGATTCCGGATCAGGTTTCCGACGATGACATGACTATTATGGCGCATGACATTGCCAAACAGATTCAGGAACAGATGCAGTATCCGGGTGTAATCAAGGTCAATGTGATCCGCGAGTCAAGAGCGGTAGATTACGCTAAGTAAGGCATAATAAACACACTGAAAAATGGATAAAAAAGATAATCATACGAATATAGATATATCCGGAGATGCTCCGCAGAAAAAACATCCGAGGCAGAAGCATCGTGTATTAAGATTTTTTAAACGTTTACTCTTAGGTCTGCTCGCCTTTACGGCGATTGCAGGCCTTTCTGCGTATTTTCTGGTAATCAAGCCGGAATATGAAAAGCTGCGGGCGACAGCCTATGACAAGCTTGCCTCTGTGGATGTAAAAGAACTCACAAAGCTCGAGGATACTAAGATTTACGATACCAACGGGGCGCTGCTGGGCACCATTAACGCAGGTCACTTTGAGTATGTCAAAATCAATGACATCAGCATGAATCTGCAGAATGCCTACATCGCCCAGGAGGACCGGAACTTTAAAATCCACCATGGGGTGGACTACAAGGCGATGCTGAGAGCAGCGCTGCAGCTTGTAAAAAACAAAGGCAGAATCACGCAGGGCGGATCGACCATCACCCAGCAGGTGGTAAAAAATACCTACCTTACCAGTGAGCGTACCTTTACCCGTAAATTTGTAGAAATAATGCTGGCGCAGGAGCTTGAAAAGATGTACACCAAGGCGGACATCATGGAGCTTTACTGTAATACCAACTTTTATGGAAACAACTGTTACGGAGTACAGGCGGCTAGTCGTTTCTATTTTGATAAAAATGCAGCAGACCTAAATGAAACAGAGGCTGCAACCCTCGCCGGCATATCCAATGCTCCAAGCCGCTATGAGCCGGTGCGCCACGCGGATGCCTGTCTGGAAAAACGAAACCAGGTGCTGCACTCCATGATGGAATGCGGTTATATTACAGAGGAGCAATATCATACCTTTACGGCAATCCCGCTCACAGTTGTACAGAATACGCAGGAAGGGACAGATGAGGATTACCTGACATCGTATGCTCTGCACAGTGCAGCGCTTACCCTGATGGACCTGAATCACTTTGATTTTGAGTATATCTGGGATACGCAGGACGCAGAGACTGCCTATAAAGAGAAATATAACGAGGCATACGACTATTATATTACGGAGATCCGGAACGGCGGATACAGCATCTATACATCTCTGGATCCGGCAGTGCAGAATAAGGTGCAGGAGCAGCTGGATCATACACTCTCCGGGTTCCAGGATGTACAGGAAAACGGTAAATACGCGCTGCAGGGCGCTGCTGCAGTTGTGGACAACCGGACCGGGTATGTCGTCGCAACCATCGGAGGGCGTGGAACGGATGACAAATACAATCGTGCCTATTTAAGTGCTCGTCAGCCTGGCTCCTCGATTAAACCGCTGCTGGATTACGCACCGGCAATCGACAGTGGAGAATACACTCCCACCACGATGATCGATGATCATAAATTTGATAACGGGCCGTCCAATGCCGGCGATGGCTATCATGGTATGATTACGCTGCGGGAGGCACTGAACCGGTCTCTTAATACCGTTGCATGGCAGATCCTGGATGATCTGGGTGTAAAAAAAGGCCTTCAGTATCTTGCTTCCATGCATTTCCAAAATATGAGCTGGATTGACGCCACAACCAAGGCGGTTTCCATCGGAGGCTTTACCTATGGTGTCAGAGTGGTGGATATGGCAGAAGGCTATGCGACACTTGCAAACCGGGGACAGTTCAGCGGCAAGACCTGCATTACAAAGATTGTGCATGAAAAAGACGGAGAACTGACCAAGGATTATAAACCGGTGGGCGGACAGGTATATCGTGATGATACGGCATTTATTATTACGGATATATTAAAAGGTACCTTGACCCAGCCTTATGGCACGGGATATGGACTGGCTCTTGCCAATAACATGCCGGCGGCAGGTAAAACCGGAACGACCAATGAGTCCAAGGATACCTGGTTCTGCGGATACACAAAATACTATACCATGGCAGTATGGGTGGGCTATGACCAGCCTCAGGCGATGCCAGGTGTGTATGGCGCAACCTATGCCGGCAAGATCTGGAAGGCTGCGATGGATCAGCTCCATGAGGGACTTACACCGGAGGACTGGGAACAGCCGGCTACGGTAGAGCGTAAGGTTGATGAGACTACCGGAATTGAGGATTATTTTTCAACCACAGCGGAAATCCGAGCAGCGGCATCTCTCAGGGAAAAGGCAGATGCTGCCAATGCGGAGAAGCTGGAGAGCCTGCTTACGCAGTATGAGTCCATGGAAATTAATGAGGTAAAGGATGTATTTACCGAGAGAAACCTGTACAAGGAGGCAAAGCCGATTGCGGATGAGCTCGAGGACTCGGATACCCGCACAAAGGCACTCTCCCGGCTCATGAGCCGGAAGGCATACTTTGATAATATTGAGGAGAGCATGTCGGACAGTATTGACAAGTATCTTGAGGTAAAAGCGGAGGAATCCAGACAGCAGCAGTCCAAAGACGCATCCAGGGCAGAGGAGTCACGGGAGGAGTCCATCAAAAAGGTTAATAAGGACTCGTTCCTGCAGGCGCTGGATACGCTGGAAAACCTGGAATATCAGGATGAAACCACGGAGGATCTCATCCAGGATGCAGTGGATAAGCTTCAGTACTGTGAAAACTACAGTGAGGCTTACAGTTATGCATCCGATCTGCAGAGTGCGATCAGCCGTGCACGGGCTTTGCCATATAAGGCGGAGTACGATGAAAAGCAGTCGGCAAGTGAAGCGGCTTCCCGCGCAGCACAGCAAAATCTTGAGCAGCAGATTTCAGGCTTGCAGCAGTCGCTTGAAGCAGGAGCAGCCTCCGGTAATGCCGGATCCGGTAACGGACCAAAAGCAGATCCGGATGCGGATGCAGGCGCGATTGCGGGCAAAAATATCGCTCCGGGGATGACACCATAAGGACGACCTCGCAGGTTTTGTGCCATAAGGCTGCTGCCGGACAAGATGCGATCCATACAGTTACGGTTTCATCTACGTGTTTCATTTATAAAAAAATTATACGAAAAAATTATACGAGCATTTGAAAAGGAGTTTATCATGCCAGATTCAGTAAAAGAAAAGAAGGCAATGCATAATACAGAGCGGGAAATCCTGATTACAGGACACAGAAATCCAGACACAGATTCCATTTGCGCAGCGATTTCCTATGCAAGACTTAAAAACAAGATCAATGCGACAGATCGTTATGTTGCCTGCCGCGCGGGTAATCCCAATGCGGAAACCAGCTTTGTGCTGGAACATTTTAAAGTCGCAGCGCCCAGACTCATCCGCTCTGTAAGGACACAGGTCAGCGACGTGGAGTACCGTAAGACTCCCGGAGTGGATCAGAACATGTCTCTAAAGCAGGCATGGAACATCATGAACAATGAGCACATCTATACGCTTCCGACGGTATCCGGATCCGGGAATCTCAACGGGCTGATTACGCTGGGCGATATTGCAAAATCGTATATGAATGTTTATGATTCCAGTATTATCTCCAAGGCACATACACAGTATAAAAATATCCTGGAAACGCTGGAGGCCACACTTGTAACCGGAGATGTCAGCCGCTTCTGTACAGAAGGCAAGGTGCTGATTGCCGCCGCCAATCCGGAGATGATGTCCTATTATATTGACAAGCATGATATCGTCATCCTCGGAAACCGCGCGGAGAGCCAGCTGTCAGCCCTTGACAATGGTGCGGACTGCATCATTATCTGTGAGGGTGCCAATGTTTCGCCTACTATCAAGGCACTGGCAGAGCAGAACGGCATGATCATTATGGTCACAAGCTACGATGCATATACCGCAGCCCGCCTGATCAACCAGTCCATGCCGATCAAGTACTTTATGACCAAGGATAAGCTGGTGACCTTCAGCGAGGAAGATGCGATCGATGACATTCGCGATATCATGACCTCGATGCGGCACAGAGACTTTCCGGTGCTCTCCAAGGACGGAAAGTACCTTGGCATGATTTCCCGCCGGAATCTGCTGGGCGCCCATGGCAAGCAGGTGATCCTGGTGGATCATAATGAAGCGGGTCAGGCAGTCGAAGGCGTGGAAAAGGCGGACATTCGCGAGATCATTGATCATCATAAGATTGACGCCGTGCCGACAATGTCCCCGGTATATTTCCGGAATCAGCCTTTGGGCTGCTGCTCGACCATAATTTACCAGATGTATAAGGAAAACGGCGTGAAGCCTGATCCGGAAACGGCAGGACTTCTAATGTCCGCCATTATTTCCGACACCCTTCTCTTTCGTTCACCGACCTGCACGGAGGTTGATAAGGCGGCAGGCAGGGAGCTCGCGGAGATTGCAGGAGTAGATATTGAGAAATACGCGCTTGAAATGTTTGCGGCTGCGTCCAACCTGAAGGGCAAAACGGATTCCGAGATTTTCCATCAGGATTTTAAGAAATTCACAGCAGGCAAGGTGCATTTTGGTGTAAGTCAGGTAACCAGCTTAAACGCAGATGAGCTTGACCAGCTGAAGCCGAGGCTCATTTCCTATGCGCAGAAGGCACTTACTGAGGAGGGAATTGATATGAGCTTCATTATGCTCACAAACATCCTCAATCAGGATACGATCCTCATCAGTGTCGGCGCAGGCTCGGGTCAGCTTGTGGAGAATGCTTTTGCCGTGCATTGTGATCATGAGATCGGAGATCCGGAGGATCCGACAGATGACAGCTGGACGGTTCGTCTGCCGGGTGTAGTCAGCCGGAAAAAGCAGCTCGTGCCGCCACTTACCATGTTTGCGGAGCAGCTTTGAGCTTCAAAGACCTGATGGACCAGAGATTAAGAGGACACTAATGTGAATATAACATTTATCGGAATGCCGTCGAGCGGCAAGAGCACCATCGGCGTTTTGCTTGCAAAGCGCCTGGGGATGAATTTTATTGACCTGGACATCGTAATTCAGGAGAAAACAGGCAAGCTGTTAAAAGAAATCATCGCAGAGCAGGGGAATGAAGGATTTCTCAAGATTGAGGGAGATACCGCAGCGTCGATCCATCCGGGAAATGCTGTGATCGCGCCAGGGGGCTCCATCTGCTATGAGGACTGGGGGATGCAGCACTTAAAGGAAATTTCCACGGTGGTGTATCTTAAAATCTCTTATGAGGAAATGTGCCGGAGAGTCGGCAACGTGGTGGATCGAGGAGTTGCCATCCCGGAGGGCTATACGCTGAGAGATCTCTATGATGAGCGCACTCGCCTGTATGAGAAATATGCGGATATCACGGTGGATGAGGAAGGCATGGATTTCGGGCAGGTTGTAGACCAGCTGCGAGAGGTTTTTGAACGTGCCGAGGCGGAAATGCGGAAAAAATTCCGATCAGAGGACATTGTGATCTCTAAAGAAGGTAGAGAGGCAAGATGAGGCAGCTGGCAGTAGGTATCCTGGCGCATGTGGATGCCGGTAAAACCACCCTTGCCGAGAGTCTTTTATATCGCTCCGGGAAGCTTCGGAGTCTGGGACGTGTAGATCATGGCGATGCCTATCTGGATACGGATCCGATGGAGAAGGAGAGAGGCATAACAATCTTTTCCAAACAGGCGATGTTTCCACTGTATGATCGCGAGATCATCCTGCTGGATACACCGGGACATGTTGATTTTTCCGCGGAAATGGAACGTACCCTGCAGGTGCTTGATTATGCTATCCTTGTGATCAATGGCTCTGACGGTGTCCAGGGACATACGGAAACGCTCTGGAAGCTGTTAAAGCATTATCAGATCCCGACCTTTCTTTTTATCAACAAGATGGATCAGCCGGGAACAGACCGGGCAGAGATCAGCGGAAATCTCCGGGAGAAGCTGTCTCAGCACATTGTGGATTTCACAGGTACAGAGTACCGGCTGACAGATGGTGTCCCGGAGCTTAAGCTGCCGGAGGATGTTGCGGAGAATGTCTCTCTCACGGATGAAGCCACAATGAACCGCTATCTTGAAACCGGTATGCTTCCCCCGGAGGAGCTCCGCAGGCTCATTCGGGAACGCAGCCTTTTTCCGGCATTCTTTGGTTCCGCGCTTAAGCTTCAGGGGATCGACGAGTTTTTAAATGCTCTTTATGCACTTACGGAACTCCCGGCATATCCGGAGGAGTTTGGCGCAAGAGTTTTTAAAATTTCAAAGGAAGGAAATCAGCGTCTCACCTGGCTTAAAATTACAGGAGGCACACTTAAGACGAGGACCGAGCTCCTGCCGGGAGAAAAGGTCAATGAAATCCGCTTTTACAGTGGTATCAAATATGAGACAAAGGACACTGCAGAGGCAGGGGATATCTGCGCGGTCACGGGCATTCGCAGCCTGAAAACAGGGGATGGCATCGGCATAGAACCAGGGTCCGGAGAGACAAGCCTTAAGCCTGTGCTGGATTATGAGGTGCTCCCGGAGGATGCAGATCCTGAGGAGCTCTACCGTAAATTATCAGAGCTTCAGGACGAGTTCCCGGAGCTTCACATTACCTATCTTAAGGAGCTCCGCGAGATCCATGTGCATCTCATGGGCGAGGTGCAGACGGAAATTGTAAAACGGCTTGTGAAGGAGCGCTGCGGCATCAGCATAGGCTTTGGACCTGGCGAGATCCTGTATCAGGAAACGATCCAGGACGCGGTCGAGGGTGTGGGTCATTTTGAACCGCTCAGACATTATGCGGAGGTACATCTCCTGCTGGAGCCCTTGCCGCGGGGGACAGGGCTTCAGTTTGCTCTGGACTGTCCGGAGGATGTGCTTCCGCGCAACTGGCAGAGACTGGTGCTTACGCATCTTAAGGAACGGGAGCATCCCGGCGTACTGACCGGTTCGCCGATTACGGACATGCGGATTACATTGATTACGGGACGGGCGAGTCAGAAGCACACCGAGGGAGGAGATTTCCGGGAGGCTACCTACAGAGCCGTACGGCAGGGTCTCAGGAAGGCGGTCAATGTGCTTCTGGAGCCTTATTATGCGTTTACACTTGAACTTCCGACAGAGTATGTAGGCAGGGCAATGACCGACATTGGCAGTATGGAGGGAAGTTTTATGCCACCGGAGACCAATGGAGATAAAACCGTGCTGAAAGGCAGGGCACCAGTGGTTACCATGAGGGACTATGCCAGGGATGTCATGGTTTATACCAAGGGCAGAGGGCACCTGTTTGTTACGCTTGCAGGCTATGATCGTTGCCATAATGCAGAGGAAGTGATTATAAAGCGCGGCTATGACCCTGATCAGGATCTGCTGAATCCATGCTCGTCTGTTTTCTGTGCGCATGGCTCCGGCTTCATTGTACCCTTTGATCAGGTGGAGAAATATATGCATGTAGAGTCTCCGCTTGCAAAGGAGGACAGCGGAGAGCGCCGTGATTTTGCCGAAGACCTGGAGCGCGCGGAGCAGCGCCGTAACAGAAAGGAAAATTATACGCCATCCGGGCATTATATCGGAGATCAGGAGCTGGAAAACATTTTTATCAATACCTATGGTAAAATCCGGAACCGGGCACAGGAGGTGAATGAAGCTGCCGCGAGAACCATCCGCGCAGCCAGCAGAGAGGAACCTCCGGAGAAGTATCAGAAAAAGCCGCCGGAGCGGAGGAAACAGTACCTGCTGGTGGATGGCTACAATATTATATTTGCATGGAAGGATTTAAACGAGCTTGCCAGGACCAATCTGGATGCGGCAAGAGGTAAGCTTCTGGACATCCTGTCGAACTATCAGGGCTTTACCGGTAAGGAAGTGATCGCTGTTTTTGACGCATACCGGGTCAGCGGACATCCGGTGGAGAAATTCCGCTTTCACAACATCTATGTGGTATTTACCCGGGAAGCTATGACTGCCGACCAGTACATTGAAGAGGAGGCGCACAGGCTCTCCGCAACGGATCAGATTGCAGTGGCAACCTCGGATAAGGTTGTGCAGGTGATCACCTGGAGAGACAAAGGCACCGAGATTCTTTCTGCGCAGGACCTTTTAGAGGAGATTGAACGCATCAACCATAAGATACGGACCGAGCATTTAAGTCCGGGCAGTATCCCGAGAGAGCATCTCACAGCGCCGATGCAGTTACCGGAAGATGGATCCGGAGAGGGTACGTAGAATATCTACGTGGCTTGTCATATGCTCATGGCAATGCTATAATGCAGTCGCTAAAACAAATGAAAAAGAGGCATATATGTATCAGATAAATTTTAAAACACCTGTCCATGTCCATTTCATCGGCATCGGCGGGATTTCCATGAGCGGGCTGGCTGAAATCCTTTTGGACCGGGGCTTTACGGTTTCCGGCTCGGACAGCCATGAGTCCAAACTCACCGACCATCTTGCAGCTATGGGGGCAAAAGTTAACTATCCGCAGAGTGCTGACAATATCAACGCAACTATAGACGTGGTTGTTTATACTGCGGCTATTCATCCGGATAATCCCGAGTTTAAGGCAGCAGAGGAGAGTGGCATTCCGATGCTTACGAGAGCCCAGCTTCTCGGCGAGATTATGCGGAACTATAAGGAAGCCATCAATGTTTCCGGTACGCATGGTAAGACCACAACCACATCCATGATTACCGAAATCCTGCTCGAGGCGGAGAAGGATCCTACGGTCAGTGTCGGAGGTATGCTTAAGGATATCGGTGGAAACGTGCGGGTCGGCGGCTCGGAAATGTTTGTTGCAGAGGCCTGCGAATACACCAATTCCTTCCTTTCCTTCTTCCCCACCATTGAGGTCATCCTCAATGTAGAGGCAGACCATCTGGACTTCTTTAAGGATCTTGACGATATCCGTCATTCCTTTAAGAAATTTACAGAGAAGCTTCCGGATAACGGACTGCTGGTGATCAACCAGGACATCATGCACTATGAGTATTTTACCGAGGGACTGAAGTGCAGGATCGTTACATTCGGACATGATAAATCGGCGGATTATACTGCTAATTTCATCAGCTATGATAAGGCAGCATGTCCGCAGTACACGCTGTTTTACCATGGCGAGGAGCTTGCCAAGGTAAAGCTCGGGGTTCCGGGAGAGCATAATATCTATAATTCCATGGCCGCCATCGCGGTATGCCGGGAGCTTGGCATTGATCTTAAGGTGATCTTAAAGGCGCTTCTTAATTTTAAGGGGACAGAACGCCGCTTCCAGAAAAAAGGTACAGTCAATGGCTTTACCATCATCGACGATTATGCGCATCATCCGCAGGAGATCGCAGCAACGATTGAGGCAGCAAAGAAGTATCCGCACAGGAAGCTCTGGATCGCGTTCCAGCCGCACACCTACTCCAGGACCGCGGCGCTGCTGGATGATTTTGCCGGCGCATTGTCTCAGGCAGATGAAATCGTTCTGGCAGATATTTATGCGGCAAGAGAGCAGAACACCATCGGGATCAGCTCGGATGATCTCCGGAAGCATATGCTGCAGCAGAATACCAATGTATACTATATCCCTTCGTTCCCGAAGATTGAGGAGTTTCTCCTGGAGCATGTAAAGCCGGGAGATCTTGTAATCACAATGGGAGCAGGCAATATCTACGAGGTTGGAGATGACCTTTTAAATCTGCCTGGCGCAGTTAAGGAATCGTAAATCCTGGAAACATAATATAAGCATCAGTGTAGAAGATAAATAAAATCATAGTAAAAGGGACATCGCGTCAGAATATGCGATGTCCCTTTTGCTATCTCTTGAACGGTTGTTCTCTTGTGCGTTGACCTTCAGTCATCGCCACGTTCCTCTTCCCAGATATCATAGGCGTCATCCATGGCATCCTCATAGCTGTCATAGTCATCTGCATTCTCTTCAGCCCATTCCTCAGCAAAATCATCCGGATCATCATAATCATCCGTATAGTTATAATCCGACACGCCACCGTAATATGGCTGGTAATCATTGGTATTTTGCTTAGTTTCAGCAGAAGTATATCCAATACTCCACCAGGGAGCGCCTATCGTTTCCTCTTCTGTTTCCTCAGGGGCACTGGTTTCTTCCGGAATTTCCTCCATTACATTGACCTGACTTTCCAGATATTTAAGGACTGCTTCCTTTAAAACCTCAAAATTAACCCGATCTGCTCCATATGTGTCAATCAGTGTATCTCTGGTGTAGTATTCTGTACTTACAGAGTTTATCTCCTGGACATACTGATCAATCATGGCATCGGAAACTTCGATCCCCTGAGTTTGAGCAATGTACTGGATTAATAATGCTTCTTTTGCGAAACGTTCACCATCTAATTTGAGATTCACCTTAATGTTATTAAGATCCTGTAAATCAGCAAAATCATTATCATAATACACTTCCAGAACCGTTTGGATGCTCAGACCGGAACTTTTTGCTGAATTTGCCAATGACCAGAGAACTGCTTTATATCCATAGTCTCTTGCCTCTTGAGAAAGCGTCAAACTGGTGTCATCTATTACCTTATCAAGAATCGTGTTCTGAACATATGCATGATAGGAAATATCAAGTGACGCCTGCAAATGCTCTTTTTTTTCCTGGCGGAACTCATCTACGGTTTCAGCTGTGCTATCAGCGTAGTTTCTGACCCAGTCGTCATTGATACTGCTTCCCGGTAAACCTGTATCTTGCGTGAATATGCTTTCAATTGTATTTTCTGCCTCCTCGTCGGTCACCACGCTATTTGGATCGGTCTTTATCGTCATGGTACTTAAATCCGGCAAGTTCTCGATGCTGCCCATTTCTTCAAGCTTAGGTGGTAATGAAAAGGCAGCGTTTGCAAGTTCGGAAAGAAGTTCATTTTTTTCAGAAGTGAATTCAGCTTCATCAGTCGCGTTCTCTGTAGTTTCAACCGTACTTTCCGATGTAGATGTAGATACAGTGCCGTTTTTACTTCTATATGCTCCAAATGTAATAAGGGCAATTGTCAGTACAAATCCGATCGTCAGGAAAGTATAATAACGTTTCATAAAATCCTCCCCACAAAAACATATTCTTCCGACCTCTCTATGACCGGCTTCTAGTCGCCGCGTTCTTCCGACCAGATATCATAGGCATCATCCATGGCATCCTCATAGCTGCTGTATTCATCCTCATCTACATCCGCCCATTCGTCGGCAAAATCATCCGGATCGTCATAATCATCTGTATAGTTATAATCTGACGCTTTGCCATAAGTTGACTTCTTATCATCGGTATCCTGCTGTGCTTCCGAAAAATATTCCGTACCCCTCCATGGATTGCCTTTCGCTGCGGCTTCCGTTTCCGGTTCTGTTGCTTCCGTATCCGATGTAACTTTAACCTGGCTTTCCATGTATTTCGCGGCGGCGTCATTTAAAACTGTAAAGTTAATAATATCCGGTCCATACGTATGGATTAATGTATCTCTTGTATTATATCCAACGACGCTTTTATATACCGGAGTGTTTAAGATGTTCTGCTCATGGGCATACTGTTGAATCAGGGCATCTGATACTTCTATACCTTGAGTACGCGCAATGTACTGGAGTATGAATGCTGTTTTTGCATTACGTTCACCTTCCGTTTTGAGATGTAACTTAAATTCGTGAAGGTCATGAAGATCAGTAAAGTCATTATACTGCTCCAGAGCTTCCTGGATGCTTTGTCCGGAATTTTTTGCATCATTGGCAAATTGCCATAGCGCTGTTTCATATCCAAAGTCGTCCAGTTTTTTAGAAAGCGAAAAATCTGTTTTGGATAGGATCTTATCAAGTATCGAGCTTTGAATCTCTTTGTGATAGGTAATATCAATTCGCTCCTGCCAATCCTCTTTTGTCTGCTGACGATATTCATCTACGGTTTCAGCTGTGGTATCAGCATAGTTTTTGACCCAGTCGTCATTGATACGGCGTCCCGGTAAACCTGTATCTGTAGAGAATATGTGTTCGATGATAGCTTCTGCCATTTCGTCAGTTGCCACAGTATTGGGATCGGCTTCTATCGTAATGCTGCTTAGATCTGGAAAATTTTGCATACTGCCCATGTCCTCAAGCTTTGGCGGTAAGGGATAGACAGCATGATCAAGCTCGGAAAGCAGCGCATTTTTTTCGGAAGTGAAGGCATCTTCTTCCGTGCTTTTTATGGTTTCAGCTGGACTTTCAGATGCAGGAGCAAATGCAGATACAGATACAGCTCCAGGTACAGTGTTGCTTTTATTCTGATTATATACACTATGTGTAATGAGGGCAGCTGCCAGAATAAATCCGACTGTCAGGAAAATAGTATCACGTTTCATAAAATCCTCCATATATTGTCAGATGCGCTATCTTATATCTGCTTCCTATCTGCTTGCTAACTAATTATAACACAGCTTATGTTCATTTTTTTGTCGGTCGAAGTGGATCATAAACAAGCTATGTGAGTGCAGATAGATTCCCTTTGTGCGCAAATCCTATGGAAGGATGAAAAATGGAGAAAAATTATTTTTACTCCACAATCCACATAGGAAATCCACAGCCTGAATGTGGATAACTCATGCTTTGTACTAAAAAAAAACAAAATGACAACACTATTGACAACGAAAAGTCGTTGTTTTCCACATTGCAAGCATATCCATATGCATATAAAATGTTTTATGCAGGACTTGACATTTGAGGTCTCCACTGTATCCACCGTGCTGTGGATAAATATGGTGGATAAAGTTGTGGAGCAGTTCGGTTGATGTGTCTATGCTTGTGTGCTAATATCATCTCGCTATTGAGTTTTGGGGGTGTAATATGGGCACAAATATTGACGACAGATTAGCTGTACATGCAACATGTATTTCCAATGATTTCCTGGATAAGTATATGGCAGATGCCAATGGGGATTATATCAAGGTCTATCTTTTTATTCAGAGACATCGTGGAGAGCAGTTTGAGGTGAAAGATGTCGCCGATGCCCTGAATCTGACAGACCATGATATCGAGAGGGCTGTCCGCTACTGGGAGAAGCAGGGAATTTTTTCTGATGGCGCCGGACAGACAATTAATGCGGAAATCCGTCAGGAGAAAACCTGCCAGGCTGCTGAGGAGCATCTGGAGGAGGCGGAAGCCTCCGAGCAGAAGGTGCAGGAAGCAGCTATGACGGGTACGCTGGATGCGGTGAAGGATGACGAGGAGTTTGCAGGTATCCTTTTTGTAGCTAAGCATGTCCTGCCAGCACTTCCGACGGCGAGACAGGTGGAGACCCTGGAGTATATGTACCGGGAGCTTGGCATGAGCGCCGAGCTGATTGAGTTTATGCTGGAATACTGCGCCGGGCTGGAAAAAACCTCTGCAAGATATCTTGAAACCGTTGCAATAGACTGGCATGAGCAGGGGATTACGACTGTGAAGCAGGCTAAAAAGCTGATCCGGGATTTTGAGAGCAAAAAAGCAAGACCCAAAAAGACCTCCAAACCGAACCGCTTTCTTAACTTTGATGCCGTAGACGTGGACTATGACAGTATAGCAAAGCAAAAAGTATTGAACAGGATGCAGCATGGCACTGACTAACGCACAATACAATAAGATTCTACAGGTTTATAATGAAAGACAGCTGAAGGATTACCGTGATCAGCAGGCACGGATCCGGGATGCGTATCAGCGTATTCCGGAGCTTGAGCGTCTGGATGATGAAATCAGCACAGAATCTGTCCTGGCGGCAGAAGCGCTTGGTCATGGAAACCGGGAGCCTCTTAAGAATCTGCGGGAGAAGATCCGCGGCATTAGTCTCCGGAAAAAGGAATTATTAAAAGCCAACGGCTTACCGGAGGATTATCTGGAGCTTAGATATGAGTGCAGTGACTGCCGGGATACAGGATTCATGGATGGTAAAAAATGCCACTGCTTCCGGGCAATGCAGATGAAGCTTTTGTATCAGCAGTCTAACGTAGATCAAATTGTCAAAGTACAGAATTTTGAACATTTTGATCTCTCGGTTTTTGATAATATAACACCGATACCCTCAGCCGGAGGCAGAACCAATCGGGAGTATATGCGTGGGATCCGGGATGATCTTATAAACTGGGTTCGGGACTTTGATAAAAATCATGGTAGTATGATCCTGATGGGAAATCCCGGAACGGGAAAAACTTTCCTTGTAAACTGTATATCCAAAGCAATGATGGACTCCGGCTACAGTGTGATATATTATACAAGCAGCGATTTTTTTGAGAGTCTATCGAGAACCATGGCAGGCGGTGACCAGGCAAGAGAAATCAATGATGCGATCCTTAACTGCGATCTGCTGATCATTGATGATCTTGGCACAGAGCTTGGCAACAGCTTTACCACATCTAAGCTGTTTTATGTGATCAATCAGAGGATGGTCTTTAAAAAATCGGTGATCATATCTACAAACCTGACATTCCGCAGGATGAAGGATATCTATGGAGACAGGATTGTCTCTCGTATTATGGCGGATTATGAGATCCTGCCGCTTTATGGCAGAGACCAGAGGCTGGGATAGAGACTTGGATCATGGTGCTGAAGGCAGACTTTTATTTGCCTTTTAGTATATATTTCTATGCTGCATTGCAGATGCTTAGGTAACATTGGTAGGTTCGGACATTACGTCCACAGGAGGAAAAGATGTCAGATTCCAGAACTTCGGAATTTATTGAGAGGATTCCGGTTGGCCCGCTTGCACTTGTACCACTTCAGTCGATTGAACCACTTGGTAAAAAGATTAATAACTATCTTGCAGAGTGGAGAGCAGAACGCGAGAGTGAGCATAAGCATACGATTGCATTTAATGGATACCAGAAGGAAAACTATATCATCCCAACCAAGATTTCCAGATTTGGAACGGGAGAGGCAAAGGGCACGATCCTGGAAACTGTCAGAGGCATGGACCTCTACTTCATGGTGGATGTTATGAACTATTCCATGACATATTCCATTTTCGGACAGGTTAACCATATGTCGCCGGATGACCATTATGCGGATTTAAAGAGACTGATTGCGGCAACCACAGGTAAAGCCAAAAGGATCAATGTGATCATGCCGTTTATGTACGAGTCACGTCAGCATAAGCGTTCAGGTCGGGAGTCGCTTGACTGCGCGATGATGCTGCAGGAGCTGCGCGCGATGGGTGTGGAAAACTTCATCACCTTTGATGCCCACGACCCGCGTGTAATGAATGCAATCCCGAGAGATTCGTTTGACAACATTTCCTGCACATATCAGTTTATCAAGTCATTGCTTGCCAATGTCCCGGATCTGTCCATTGATAAGGATCATATGATGATCATCTCTCCGGATGAGGGCGGTATGGGCAGAGCAATCTATTATGCCAACGTGCTTGGTCTGGACATGGGTATGTTCTATAAGAGGAGAGACTATACACAGGTTGTGAACGGTCGTAATCCGATTGTAGCGCATGAGTTCCTTGGTAATAATGTAGAGGGTAAGGATGTCATCATTATCGATGATATGATTTCCTCCGGCGAATCTCTGATCGATACAGCTAAGGAGCTGAAAGACCGTAAGGCGAAACGGGTGTATGCCTGCACCACCTTTGGACTGTTTACCAATGGTCTAGAGAAGTTTGATGAGGCATATGCCAATGGAACACTGGCGGGAGTACTGACGACCAATCTGATTTATCAGACCCCGGAGCTTCTTAAGAGAGAATGGTATATCAATGTAGATATGTCCAAGTACATCGCGCTGATTATTGATAATCTCAACCATGATATGTCGATTTCCGAGATTCTGGATCCGGCGGCAAAGATCACCAAAAAGGTTACAGAATATAAAGCGCGGAGAGCAGAAGAGAATCAGCAGATGGAACTGGATTTACACTGACCTCTGAAGCATTCACCGCACAATATGCATAAGAAAAATATGCATAAGAAATAAGAATAGGAAATAAGAGTAAACAAGAGCAGACGTTCCGTTACAAGCTTGCGGACTGTCTGCTTTTTCTGTACAATAAGGGAAAATGACAGGAGGTGTCTATGGAGCAGGATGCATTTTCCAGGCGGGTTTTTATCATGAGCTTCTTACTGTCTCTACTTGTCATCCTGATCCATGCGGTAAATCTGGCAGATAGTAATGTTATACTGGAAACTACGGTAAGGGAGGCAATCCAGCTTTCCGGACGTGCGGATCCGGGCATGTGGATAGAAAATCTCTTTTCCAATACGCTGGGACAAATGGCGGTTCCCGGCTTTTTTATGATTAGCGGGTATCTGTTTTTCCGGACGCTCCATAATTTCCGGGAGATCGGGGACAAATGGAGACGACGCTTCTGGTCTCTGCTGGTGCCATTTGGTGCATGGAATGTCATTTTATATTGCATGTACGGGGTCATGGGGAAGGCAGCATTCACACTGCAAAACCTCTCCTCGGCAGCCGTGCATTATACCTATAATCCGACATTCTGGTATTTGTACCAGCTGATTCTGCTTACGGTGCTGGCACCGGTGTTTTATCTTCTGCTCCGGAGGCTGCCGACAGCAGTTTTTGTTATGCTTGGGGTTCTTATTTTGATCTATACCATGTGGGATCTTCCGGAGATTAACGAGGATGCGATCTTCTATTATTTCATAGGAGCCTTTGGGGCGAGATTCTGCCGGGATATCGTGGAGTGCAATTCTTCGGGGCGGAAAACCTGTACCGGCAACGTTGCTATTATCGCCACAATGGCGCTTACGATCGGAGTCTGCATGTGGCTTGGGGTGCAGGGAACCATTACAGGCAATATCGGACTCTGGGTTTTGTCACGAGTGCTCGAGAGGAGCGCCATGGTGCTTCTTTTATGGTTCCTGCTTTGTATGTTCCATCTGCCTCAGGTCAGGGACTTTATGAAAAATGGATTTTTTCTATATGGAGTGCATTATCCCTTGATTAAAATGGTAAATTTGATATTGTCCTTATGCAGGATTGACCTTACGGAACATGCCGTGCTTGCGCTTATGGTATATTTTGCAATACCGGTGCTTTCTGTAGCTGTGACATGCTTCCTTAAAACAATACTTGGCAGATACCTGCCGATGGTGTGGAGGATTTTGTCCGGAGGCAGATAAGCCTACCGGTTTCACACCTGCGAAGGTATTACGCGCGATGATATTCAAAATAGACACATAAAAAATAGAAATGTTTAATAGAGGCATTAAAAATCAATTACGTAGAGAAAGAGAGCCGATAAAATTATGTTTATTGCTGATCACTGGAAAGATTATGAAGTCATTGATACAAGCTCCGGAGACAAGCTGGAGCGCTGGGGAAAATATATCCTGAGAAGACCGGATCCGCAGGTCATCTGGCAGACAGAGCTGCGTAATCCTGCATGGAAAAAGCTGAATGGACACTATCACCGCTCGCAGAAGGGCGGAGGAGAGTGGGAGTTTTTTCATTTGCCGGAGCAGTGGACCATTTCATATGTCCTCGGCGGGACGGGGAAGAGCACACTTAGGGAGAACGCGCGGGAAACGTATCAGCGCGTGGCACCGGTTTATGCGCTTCTTACGGAGCTGCCCGCTAAGGACCGGGAGCTTACCTTCCATTTAAAACCATTTGCATTTAAGCATACCGGCCTTTTTCCGGAGCAGGCAGCAAACTGGGACTGGTTCTCAGATAAAATCTTAGGGGAAATCGAGAGGCGCCGTGCAGCAGGCAGTGACAAGCCTGTCAAGGTGCTGAATCTTTTTGCCTACACCGGGGGCGCAACGCTTGCGGCAGCTAAGGCAGGTGCGCATGTGACACATGTGGATGCCTCCAAGGGCATGGTGCAGTGGGCGAAGGAAAATGCGCAGAGTTCCGGCCTTGATACGGCACCGATCCGCTGGCTTGTGGACGACTGCACCAAGTTCGTGGAGCGCGAGATCCGGAGGGGCAATACGTACGATGCCATTATTATGGATCCGCCTTCTTATGGCAGAGGACCCAAGGGCGAGATATGGAAAATTGAAGATGCCGTCTATCCGCTGATTCAGCTGGCCGCAAAGCTGCTTACCAAGGACAGCATTTTCTTTCTGATCAATTCCTATACGACAGGTCTGCAGCCGGCAGTCATGAGCTATATGCTCTCCACGGTGCTTGTGCCGGAGCTTGGCGGTGTGGTGCATTCCGAGGAGGTTGGACTGCCGGTTACAGAAACCGGGCTGGTACTTCCCTGCGGCTGCTCCGGACGATGGGAGAAATGATGGGGACTTTTATGCGAATGTCAGAATGCTATATTTTTGCGTGCCTTTCCATATGTAAGATCGCCGTAGAGACTTTACGTCTGTAAGATTATCGTAATTAATTTATGAGAACAATTAATATAATTGGGATTGTATTTGTTTTTATGGCACGCTATGATATAAACATAATGTAAATTTATGATGTTTCGGCTGGATATTTTATACCGGCTTTGGAGGTTATGTTTTATGAGAGGAAAACTCACAGGCTTTTTGTTAGGCACCAGCATGCTCGCGGCAATTTCCGCGGTTTCAGCATATGCTGCCGGTTGGACGACCAATTCCAATGGAGAGCAGATTTATCAAAATGATAACGGATCCACCGTTACCAACTCCTGGATCAAGGCGGACAACAATGGCACAACCATCTGGTACTATGCAACCAATACCGGTACGCTGCGTAAGGACGGCTGGCAGAAGATTGGCGATTACTACTATTATTTTAACGATCAGGGCATCATGCAGACCGGCTGGGTAGATAATGATAATTACTACTGCGATACTACCAGCGGTGCCATGAAAACCGGCTGGAAGCAGCTGCCGCTTCCTGAGGATGTTGATGACGACGATTATAATAAGGGAGACAGCTATTGGTTTTACTTTAACACCCGCACAGGAGAGAAGTATAAATCTGATGATGAAGAAGCTGTGAGCAGAACCATTGATAACGTCACCTATGGCTTCGACGAAAATGGTGTTATGGTTACCGGCTGGGCTAAGACAGACAGCAAGCAGGACTCCGAGCTTGGAAATTACAGCTATTTTGCGGAAAAGACAGACAGTAAGTATAAGCTGGGCGAGAGAATTAACAATACCTGGTATTCTACAGTAGGTCCGGATGACGATAACAATTCAGGAAACAGCAGTAATCTTGCAACAGGAGATGTAGAGTGGTTCTATTTTAAGAGAAACGGGCACCCGGTTGCAGGAACCTCGGATGTTTATAAGGTAGAGAAGATCGACAGCAAGAGATATCTCTTTAATGAAAAGGGAAATCCTGCGTACGGCATTGTTCTGGGATCCACAAGCACCAATACTTCCGATGCGGATTATTACTATTGCGGTACCTCCCGCAATGACTGCTCTGTCAAGACCGGCAAGATGACCGTAGAGGACGGCGATGGCGAGAAGATTACCTGCTATTTTGATTCTACCGGCAAGGGCTATACAGGTGTTAAGGATGATTACCTCTATTATAAAGGCAAGCTCCAGAAGGCGGACAGTGATCTGGACTATCAGCTTTGCACAGTGAATGGTAAGCAGTATGTGGTTAATGAGTCCGGTCGTGTTATGAAGAGCAGAAGTAATGTTAAGGATGGAAACGGCAATAAGGTTTCTACCAACAGTGACGGCACATTAAAAGCAAATGTGAGCGGATCACTGGAGTCCTTTGCACCGGAGGCTCCGGTATTATGGGATACCGATGACTGATTCTGCTGATGGTACGTGATATATAAGATTTTTAGAGCGCTGAGAGTTCAGCGCTCTTTTTTGTACTGAGGCTTCAACACTTTTGTGCTTGCAAAACCGGACAAATCAAGGTAGAATTAGCACTTGTGGTTGACACGCACGGCTGGGTTTAAATGAAACGCCCGGATTCGTGTAAAATTGTTTGATATTAAAAACAATTTCCCTCAAAAACCGCTTGAAATTGCCAAATCAGTATGCTATCTTAGTATTCGCTGTGACATGATAGCGTTGAAATGAAAGATTGCTCGCAGAGCGAAAGCCAAGATCCGTACGGATTTGTTCTTCGGAACCTCAGCGAACCGGCAACGGTTCCTACTCTGATCCTGATACGGCAACCAAGTATAAGTCATGCGGGAGAACTTCACGGAGCGAATGTCGAGTTATTAAAACTGACGGCAGGTCACTGTACTACAATTTAATCCGCTGAACAGCAGGCGGATTTTGTGCGTATTCGCTCACGGACACGCACGGTTACGTGTACAGTCACCAACTTATCGTCAAAATTCCGATAGGAGGCGACTTTTTTTATGGCAAGTCAAGTAATGAGAATCACACTCAAGGCTTACGACCACACTCTTGTGGACGAGTCAGCCGCAAAAATTGTGGAGAGCTGCAAGAAAACTGGTTCACAGGTTTCCGGACCGGTACCACTTCCAACTAAGAAGGAAGTCATCACTATTCTGAGAGCTGTACATAAGTACAAGGACTCTCGTGAGCAGTTTGAGCAGAGAACTCACAAGAGACTGATCGACGTCATCAGCCCGAACCAGAAGACAATGGATGCACTTCAGAGACTGGAGATGCCGGCTGGTGTTTACGTTGACATCAAGATGAAGAAGAAATGATTCTAGGATGAACCGGGTAAAACTGGTTCCGCTGTAGAAAGGAGAACACATGAAGAAAGCTATTTTAGCTACTAAGGTAGGGATGACACAGATCTGGAACGAAGATGGCGTGTTAATCCCGGTAACTGTACTTCAGGCTGGTCCTTGTGTTGTTACACAGGTTAAGACAGTTGAGAACGACGGTTACAGCGCAGTTCAGGTAGGATTTGTTGATAAGAGAGAGAATCTTGTCAGCAAGCCGGTAAAGGGACAGTTTGACAAGGCTGGCGTTTCCTGCAAGAGATATCTCAGGGAGTTCAGACTTGAAAATGCCGAGGACTACAAGGTAAAGGACGAAATCAAGGCAGACATTTTTGCTGCAGGCGACAAGATCGATGTTACCGCTATTTCCAAGGGTAAGGGATTTGAGTCAGCCATCAGAAAGTACGGTCAGTCCAGAGGACCTATGGGTCACGGTTCCAAGTTCCATCGTCATCAGGGTTCCAATGGTACATCCGCTACACCATCGAGAGTACTTCCTGGTAAGGGAATGCCTTCTCACATGGGTGCAATCAAGGTTACAACACAGAACCTTACAATTGTAAAGGTTGATGCTGAAAATAACCTGATCCTTGTAAAGGGAGCAGTACCGGGACCAAAGAAGGCTCTGATTACAGTTAGAGAAGCTGTAAAGGCCTGAGACGGAAGAAAGGAGGAACATATAAATGGCTAACGTATCAGTATTTGATATGCAGGGTAAGGAAGTCGGAACTATGGATCTCAACGATGCTGTATTTGGCGTTGAGGTTAATGAGCACCTTCTTCACCTCGCAGTTGTTGCTCAGCTTGCCAACAAGCGTCAGGGCACACAGAAAGCATTAACTCGTTCAGAAGTTTCAGGAGGCGGCAGAAAGCCTTGGAGACAGAAGGGAACTGGTCATGCTAGACAGGGCTCCATCAGAGCACCGCAGTGGAAGGGCGGCGGAGTTGTATTTGCACCGGTTCCACGTGACTATACAACCACAATGAACAAGAAGGAAAAGAGAGCAGCTCTTAAGTCTGCGCTTTCCAATGCCGTTGCAGAGAACAAGCTCATCGTTGTTGATGAGATCAAGTTCGATGAAGTAAAGACCAAGAACTTCCAGAACATGATGGATGCGCTCAAGGTTAAGAAGGCATTTGTGCTTCTTGATTCCAACGATAAGAACACAGTTCTTTCCGCAAGAAACATCGCTGACGTTAAAACCGCTCAGGTAAATGAGCTTAATGTATACGATGTACTTAAGTATCAGACAGTAGTTGCTACAAAGGCAGCTCTTGAAAAAGTTCAGGAGGTATACGCATAATGGCAAACGTTAAATATTACGACGTGATCCTGCGCCCGGTTGTGACTGAGAAGTCCATGGGTGAGATGGCATCCAAGAAATATACCTTCTTCGTACATCCTGAAGCAACAAAGTCTCAGATCGCAGAGGCTGTTGAGAAGATGTTTGAGGGTGCAAAGGTTGCATCTGTAAACACCATGAATCTTGATGGCAAGAAGAAGAGAAGAGGTATGGTTGTTGGTCAGACTGCTAAGCAGAAAAAGGCCATTGTAACACTTACAGAGGACTCCAAGGACATTGAGGTCTTTGCAGGACTTTGATAAAGCGATCCGTCACGTGAAAAAATTTCTCAATTATACGTGACAACATTCATAAAGGAGAAAAATCAGTCATGGGTATTAAGACATATAATCCTTATACACCTTCGAGAAGAAACATGACCGGTTATGATTTTGAGGCAGTCACCAAGAAGACTCCAGAAAAATCCCTTCTTGCAACCAACAAGAAGAACGCCGGAAGAAATAATCAGGGTAAGATCACCGTTCGTCATCATGGCGGCGGAAACAGACAGAAGTACAGAATCATCGATTTCAAGAGAAATTCCAAGGATGGTCTGACAGCTACTGTAGTTGGTATCGAGTATGATCCAAACAGAACAGCTAACATTGCACTTCTCTGCTATGAAGATGGTTCCAAGGCTTATATCCTTGCACCGAACGGTCTTACAGATGGCATGAAGGTTATGAGCGGCGAGAACGCCGAGGCAAGAGTCGGCAACTGTCTGCCTCTTTCCAAGATCCCTGTAGGTTCCAGCGTACACGCAATTGAGCTTCAGCCTGGTAAGGGCGCACAGCTTGTTCGTTCCGCAGGAAACGCTGCACAGCTTATGGCAAGAGAGGGCAAGTATGCAACTCTGCGTCTTCCTTCCGGTGAGATGAGAATGGTTCCGATCGAGTGCCGCGCAACCATCGGTGTTGTAGGCAACGGCGAGCATAACCTTGTAAATCTTGGTAAGGCCGGCAGAAAGAGACACATGGGCATCCGTCCTACAGTTCGTGGTTCTGTTATGAACCCGAATGACCACCCACACGGAGGTGGAGAAGGTAAGGCTCCGGTCGGCAGACCTGGTCCTTGCACACCTTGGGGTAAGCCTGCTCTTGGTCTCAAGACCAGAAACAAGAAGAAGGCTTCCAACAAGCTTATCGTAAGAAGACGTGATGGTAAGGCCATCAAATAATTGAGGAGGAGAAAGAGAATATGGCACGTTCAGTAAAAAAAGGACCATTTGCGGATAAGAGCCTGCTCAAGGCTGTAGATGCAATGAATGCCGCAGACAACAAGGCCGTTATTAAGACCTGGTCTCGTCGTTCTACAATCTTCCCGTCATTTGTTGGTCATACAATCGCAGTACATGACGGAAGAAAGCATGTACCTGTATATATTACAGAGGATATGGTTGGACACAAGCTTGGTGAGTTCGTTGTAACCAGAACCTTCCGTGGTCATCATGGCAATAACGACGAGCGTAAGGCTTAATTGCATAGTTGAAAGGAGGACATGTTAAATGTCAAAAGGTCACAGATCTCAGATTAAGAGAGAAAGAAACGCAAATACTGACAGAAGACCTTCAGCTACTCTTTCATATGCAAGAGTGTCAGTTCAGAAGGCATGCTTCGTACTTGATGCCATCAGAGGCAAGAATCTTGACGAGGCAATCGGTATCGTAACATATAACCCAAGATATGCTTCAACCTTACTTAAGAAGCTCCTTGAGTCTGCAGCAGCTAACGCTGAAAACAACAACAATATGTCAAGAGATGATCTGTATGTTGCTGAGTGCTATGCCAATGCAGCTCCGACAATGAAGAGAATTCATCCGGAACCTCAGGGCAGAGCAATGAGAAGACTGAAGAGAAATTCTCATATCACAGTTGTTTTGGACGAGAGAAAGTAAGGAGGCATTGAATGGGACAGAAAGTTAATCCGCACGGCATGAGAGTCGGCGTCATTAAGGATTGGAACTCCAAGTGGTATGCTGACAAGAAGACTTTTTCAGATACCCTTGTTGAGGACTACAACATCAGAAAGTTCCTGAAAAAGAGACTGTATTCTGCTGGCATCTCAAAGATTGAAATCGAAAGAGCTGCTAATGACAAGGTCCGCATCATCATCTTTACTGCTAAGCCTGGTTTTGTAATCGGCAAGGGCGGCGCTGAGATTGAGAAGGTAAGAAAAGAAGTTCAGAAGCTCACAGACAAGAACGTTTACATCGATATCAAGGAAATCAAGAGACCGGATCGTGATGCACAGCTTGTTGCTGAGTCTATTGCACAGTCCCTTGAGAACCGTGTATCCTTCAGAAGAGCTATGAAGCAGGCAATGCAGAGAACTATGAAGTCCGGAGTGCTTGGTATCAAGGCTTCTGTTGGCGGACGTCTCGGCGGTGCTGATATCGCAAGAAGAGAGTTTTACAGCGAAGGAACAATCCCTCTGCAGACATTAAGAGCTGATATTGATTACGGCTTTGCTGAGGCTGCTACAACTTACGGCAGACTTGGTGTTAAGGTCTGGATCTATAAGGGCGAGGTACTTCCTGCCAAGAAAAATAAGGAAGGGAGCGAGAAATAACTATGTTAATGCCTAAGAGAACAAAATATCGTAAGCAGATTCGTGGCAACATGAAGGGCAAGGCTACAAGAGGAAACAGAATCTCACACGGTGAGTTCGGTATCATCTCTACAGAGCCATGCTGGATCAAGGCTAATCAGATTGAGGCAGCCAGAGTCGCTCTTACAAGATATATTAAGCGTGGTGGACAGGTTTGGATCGATATCTTCCCTGACAAGCCTATTACAGCTAAGCCTCTTGGAGTCAGAATGGGTTCCGGAAAGGGCGCTGTAGAATTTTGGGTAGCTGTTGTAAAGCCAGGCAGAGTTCTTTTTGAAATCGCTGGTGTACCTGAGAGTCAGGCAAGAGAAGCGCTCAGACTTGCAGGTCATAAGCTTCCTTGCAACTGCAAGGTTGTTTCCAAGGCAGATCTGGAAGGCGGTGATAACTAATGAAGAAAAATACTTACTTAGACGAGTTAAAGGCAAAGTCTCAGGAGCAGTTAAAGGAAGAGCTTGTTTCTGCAAAGAAGGAGCTTTTTAACCTGAGATTCCAGAACGCAACAAACCAGCTCGATAATACAGCAAGAATCACCGAGGTTCGCAAGAATATCGCGCGTATTCAGACAGTTATCACTGAAAAGGCTAAAGCGTGAGAAAGGAGAGCACAACAATGGAAAGAAATCTGAGAAAGACACGTACCGGTAAGGTCGTAAGTGCAAAGATGGATAAGACCATCGTTATTGCTATCGAAGATCACGTAAAGCATCCTCTGATCGGAAAGATCGTGAAGCGTACGGTTAAGATCTACGCTCATGATGAAAACAATGAGGCTGGTGTAGGCGATACCGTAAAGGTTATGGCTACAAGACCTCTTTCCAAGACCAAGAGATGGAGACTTGTTCAGATCGTTGAAAAGGCTAAATAATCAGGAGCAGGGAAGGAGCATTATATGATTCAGCAGGAAACAAGATTAAAGGTTGCTGATAACACAGGTGCAAGAGAGCTTCTTTGCATCCGCGTTATGGGTGGCTCAACCAGAAGATATGCCGCTGTAGGTGATACAATTGTTGCTTCCGTAAAGGACGCAATTCCGGGCGGACAGGTTAAGAAGGGCGACGTTGTTAAGGCCGTTGTAGTAAGAACGGTGGATGACATTCGCCGTAAGGATGGCAGCTACATCAAGTTTGATGAGAACGCAGCTGTAATTCTTAAGGAAGACAACACTCCAAAGGGAACCCGTATTTTTGGACCGGTTGCTAGAGAGCTTCGTGATCATGGCTACATGAAGATCGTTTCCCTCGCACCGGAAGTATTATAAGGAGGTTGCCAGATGCGTAGAATTAAAAAAGACGATATGGTACAGATCATTGCCGGTAAGGACAATGGAAAGCAGGGTAAGGTTCTGTCCTTTGATCCTGCAACCAATAAAGTAGTCGTTGAAGGCTGCAATATGGTAACCAAGCATCAGAAGCCGAGCGCCGGCAATCCACAGGGCGGCATCCTTCATAAGGAAGCACCGATCGATGCATCCAATGTGATGCTCGTTGTGGATGGTCAGCCTACCCGTGTCGGATTTAAGGTTGAGGACGGCAAGAAGGTAAGAATTGCTAAAAAGACCGGCAAGGTTGTTGATTGAGAGAAAGGAGGAATTTAAAAATGGCTAGATTAAAGGACCTTTATAATAGCGAGATTAAGGAAGCTATGGTTAAGAAGTTCGGCTACAAGAATGTAAACGAAATCCCAAAGCTTGAGAAAATCGTTATCAATATGGGCGTAGGAGAAGCTAAGGAAAATTCCAAGGTTCTCGACAGCGCAGTTAGAGACCTGGAGATCATCACAGGTCAGCATGCAGTAACAACCAAGGCTAAAAAGTCCGTTGCCAACTTCAAGATCAGAGAGGGACAGGCAATTGGCTGCAAGGTTACTCTGCGTGGAGACAGAATGTATGAGTTCGCTGACAGACTGATCAACCTTGCGCTTCCTCGTGTAAGAGACTTCAGAGGTGTTAATCCTAACGCTTTTGATGGCAGAGGCAACTATGCACTTGGTATCAAGGAGCAGATCATTTTCCCTGAGATCGAGTTTGATAAGGTTGATAAGGTTAGAGGTATGGACGTAATCTTTGTTACGACTGCTAAGTCCGACGAAGAAGCGCGTGAACTTCTTAAGCTTTTCAACATGCCTTTTGCAAAATAATCGGAGGATAGTATGGCAAAGTTATCAATGAAGTTAAAGCAGAAGAGACCTGCTAAGTTCTCTTCAAGAGAATACACAAGATGCAAGATCTGTGGAAGACCTCACAGCGTACTCAAGAAGTATGGTATCTGCCGTGTTTGCTTCCGTGAGCTTGCTTACAAGGGCGAAATTCCCGGAGTTAAAAAGGCATCCTGGTAAGTATCAGGCAATTCTGAGCCTGCGGCGATGTGCAAATGTCGTCAAGGGCGATAATTTCTGGACTGTATTCAAAAAAATACACGATGTATTTTTAAAAGATACGCCAGACCGGGTTGAAACTCGGAAAAAAATGGTTATAATGTAGAATGTTGCGTGTCTCTTTGAGGCACGTGACATTTCGCATCTAACAACATATTTTATTTGAGAAAGGATATCCGTAAACATGAGTATGAGTGATCCAATCGCAGATATGCTTACTAGAATTCGTAACGCAAATACTGCAAAGCATGACACTGTATGCATTCCATCCTCCAAGATGAAGGTAGCTATTGCCGACATTCTTGTTAACGAGGGTTATGTATCCAAGTATGAGCTGGTTGATAACGGCAAGTTCCAGGACATCAAGATGACTCTGAAGTATGGCGCTACAAAGAATGACAAGATCATTAGCGGCATTAGAAGAATTTCCAAGCCTGGTCTCAGAGTATATGCAGGCAAGGAAAACATGCCTAAGGTTCTTGGCGGACTTGGTATCGCAATCGTTTCCACAAATCAGGGCGTTATGACTGATAAGGAAGCAAGAGCAAAGGGCGTAGGCGGAGAAGTGCTGGCATTCGTTTGGTAATAAACGGAGCAGTGCATTACGCCAGAAACTGTAAACATCTGAAAACAGCCGTAACTGGCTGAGAATTTAAGAGAGAGGAGACATTACTATGTCACGTATCGGAAAATTACCGGTAGCAATCCCAGCAGGCGTTACTGTTGAGATCAAGGACGGCAATGTTGTATCCGTTAAGGGACCTAAGGGAACACTTACAAAGCAGTTTGCAAGTGAAATCACCATTAAGGAAGAAAACGGTCACATCGTCGTTACAAGACCTAATGATAATAAAAAAGAGAAGTCCCTTCACGGACTTACTAGAGCTCTCATCAACAACATGGTTGATGGTGTAACCAAGGGCTATGAAAAGAAGCTCGAGATCAACGGTGTTGGTTACAGAGCTGCAAAGCAGGGTAAGACGCTTACACTTACTCTGGGATATTCACATCCTGTAACAATGCAGGATCCGGAAGGCCTCGAGACAGTTCTGGATGGAACTAATACTATTTTTGTAAGAGGTATCGATAAGGAAGCAGTTGGACAGTATGCGGCTGAAATCCGTGCTAAGAGAGGACCGGAGCCATATAAGGGCAAGGGCATCAAGTACGCTGAGGAGACAATCAGACGTAAGGTTGGTAAGACTGGTAAGAAATAAGTAGGAGGAAAGTAAGATGGTTAGCAAGAAAAATAAAGCTGAGCTTCGTCAGAAAAAGCATGCAAGACTGAGAAACCGTTTTTCTGGTACTCCAGAGAGACCACGTCTTTCTGTTTTCAGATCTGACAAGCATATGTATGCGCAGATTATCGATGATGTTGCCGGCAATACCCTGTGCGCAGCATCTACTCTTGATAAGGATGCACATCTTGAGGTAACAGACAATGTGGCAGCTGCTCAGTATGTTGGTAAGGCAATTGCTGAGAAGGCTCTCGCTAAGGGAATCAAGGAAGTCGTATTTGACAGAGGCGGTTTCCTGTATCACGGTAAGGTTCAGGCTCTTGCTGATGCAGCTAGAGAAGCCGGCCTTGTATTCTAATCGAGAGGAGAGACAAGCAAGATGAAGCGTGAAAAAATTGATGCAAATCAGTTGGAATTAAACGACAACGTCGTTGCCATCAAGCGTGTGTCCAAAACTGTTAAAGGCGGACGTACGATCAGATTTTCTGCTCTCGTTGTAGTAGGAGATGGTAATGGTCATGTAGGCTGCGGTATCGGTAAGGCAGTCGAGGTTCCTGAGGCAATTCGTAAGGCAAGAGAATCTGCAGTTAAAAATATTGTAGCGATTCCTGTAACAGATGATAAGTCTGTTCCGCATGATTATGTTGGTAAGTACGGCAGTTCAACGGTTCTGCTTAAGAAGGCACCGGAAGGAACTGGTATCATTGCCGGTGGTCCGGCACGTTCTGTTCTTGAACTTGCAGGTATCAGAAATATCCGTACAAAGTCTCTTGGTTCCAACAACAAGATCAACGTTGTACTCGCTACGATCCAGGGTCTTACATCTATGAAGACTCCGGAACAGTTTGCTGCCCTCAGAGGCAAGACTGTAGCTGAGATTATGGGTTAATTGAGGAGGTTAAGAAATGGCAGATAAATTAAAAATCACATTAGTTAAGTCTCCTATCGCAGCTATCCCGAAGCAGAGAGCAACCATTGAGGCTCTTGGCCTGAGAAAGATTCGTCAGTCTGTAGAGCTTCCAAACAACAACACTACAAAGGGCATGATTCAGAGAGTTAATCACCTTGTAAAAGTTGAAGAAATCTAAGGAGGCATACAATGGAGTTATCTAGTTTAAGACCTGCAGAGGGTTCAAAGCAGTCAAAGAACTTCAGACGTGGCCGTGGTCACGGATCAGGAAACGGTAAGACAGCAGGTAAGGGAGCTAAGGGACAGAAAGCTCGTTCCGGAGCACCAAGACCAGGATTTGAGGGTGGTCAGATGCCTCTGTTCAGACGTCTTCCTAAGAGAGGATTTACAGATCGTAATTCCAAGGTTATCACAGGAGTAAACCTTTCTGCTCTTGAAGCTAAGTTCAACGACGGTGAGACCGTTACCGTTGAGGCACTTGTTGAGAGAGGCCTTGTAAAGAAGGTGTACGATGGCGTTAAGATTCTTGGCAATGGTGAGCTTACAAAGAAGCTTGATGTCAAGGTAAACGCATTTTCAGCATCAGCTAAGGAGAAGATCGAAGCTTTAGGCGGAACCTGTGAGGTAATCTGATGTTTAAATCGATACTAAACGCATTCAAGGTAAAGGATTTAAGAAAAAAGCTCTTATTCATTTTCTGGATGCTCGTAGTAATTCGGTTTGGATCGAATCTTCCTATCCCGGGTGTAAACTCGGGATATTTCGGCGACCTGTTTAATAGTATGGCAAACAATGATGCCTTCGGCTGGTTTAACACAATGACCGGCGGCTCCTTTGAGCAGCTGTCGGTTTTTGCGCTATCCATTACGCCGTACATCACTTCATCCATCATTATCCAGCTGCTGACCGTAGCGATTCCTGCGTTGGAGGATCTCCAGCAGGATGGAGAAGAGGGTAGAAAGAAGCTTACGGAGTACACCAGATACGTGACCATTGGTTTGGCACTGATTGAATCCAGCGCGATGGCGATTGGCTTCGGTGGAAACGGACTGCTGATCGGATATGCCCAAGCGAGCACAATCAGAAAGATTGCTGATATTGTTATTGCTATTGTTACCATGACAGCTGGTTCTGCACTTCTAATGTGGATCGGCGAGCAGATTACAGATAAAGGAGTAGGAAACGGTATTTCACTCGTTCTGCTCTTTAACATTCTTTCGTCTATCCCGAATGACTTCATGACACTGTATGTACGTTTTATACAGGGTAAGAAGGTGGCAACGATGGTGGTTTCCGTTATCATCATTGCAGCCGCAATCTGCGCCATGGTAGTATTTACAGTCGTTCTGCAGGACGCGGAAAGACGTATCCCTGTGCAGTACTCGCGGAGAGTTCAGGGAAGAGGCCTTGTCGGCGGTCAGTCATCTGTAATTCCGCTTAAGGTTAATACAGCCAATGTGATGCCGGTAATTTTTGCATCTTCCATTATGACGATGCCTGTTGTGATCGGTCAGATCCTTAAGGTGGATTATGGAACTATTCCGGGAAAGATCCTTATGATGCTTAATTCGGGAAGCTGGTGTAATCCCAATGCACCGATTTATTCGGTAGGTATGATTATCTACATTGTGCTGCTGTACTTTTTTGCATATTTTTATACGTCGATTTCCTTCAATCCGTTGGAGGTCGCCAATAATATGAAAAAACAGGGTGGCTTTATACCGGGAATCCGTCCAGGAAAGCCAACCAGTGATTACCTTGATGGTATTCTTACATACATCATCTTTATCGGTGCGACAGGACTTGCAATTGTTGCGATTATACCTATTGTGGTATCCGGACTTTTCTCTGTAAGTCGTATTTCATTTGCAGGAACATCTCTTATCATTATTGTAGGAGTTGTGCTTGAAACATTGAAATCTATCGAGTCACAGATGGTCGTAAGAAATTACAAAGGATTCTTAGAAGATTGATACATTACAGCCTCCCCATCCGTATGTGGTGGGGAGGCTATAAGTGCTTTATCAGACAAATGACAATATAAGAGCATTAACCAACAGGAGGCTTTAATGAAGCTCGTAATGTTAGGAGCGCCGGGCGCCGGCAAGGGCACTCAGGCAATCAAAATCGCTGACAAATACAATATTCCGCATATTTCCACCGGAGATATCTTCCGCGCCAACATCAAAGGCGGCACAGAGCTTGGCTTAAAAGCCAAAAGCTATATGGATAAGGGTGAGCTGGTACCGGACGATGTCACCATCGGAATGCTTCTCGATAGAATCGGTGCCGACGATTGTAAAAACGGCTATGTGCTGGATGGGTTCCCACGGACCATTCCTCAGGCAGAGAGTCTTACAAGGGCTCTCGCCGAAAGAGATGAAAGGATTGACTACGCACTGGACATCAACGTTCCGGATGATAACATTGTCAAGCGTATGTCCGGAAGACGTGCCTGTCCGAAATGCGGATCCACGTATCATGTTGTATACGCAGCGCCGAAGCTGGAAAATATCTGCGACAAATGCGGCGCCGAGCTTGTGATCCGTGAGGATGATAAGCCTGAGACGGTTAAGGAGCGTTTAAACGTTTATCATAAGCAGACAGAGCCGTTGATCTCATATTATAAAAATGAAGGTATCCTTAGAGAAATTGACGGTACACAGGATCTTGAAAAGGTATTCCAGGATATCATTTCCATCCTCGGATAAGGATCATCCTGAAAACCGGAAGATCCGGAAAGAAGTTAAGAGTAATGATCGAAATTAAATCAAAACACGAAATTGAGTTGATGCGGGAGGCAGGCAAGATCCTGTGCGAGATGCATAACAGACTGGGAGAAATGATCAGGCCGGGCATGAGCACTGGTGAAGTGAATGAAAAGGCAGAAGGACTTATGAAAAAGCTTGGCGGATTTCCAAGCATGAAGGGTCTCTATGATTTTCCGGCAGCCTGTTGTGTTTCTGTGAATGACGAGGTTATCCACGGAATCCCGGATTTCCACAGGATCTTAAAGGACGGAGATATTGTATCTATTGATACCTGCACAAGTTATCGCGGCTATAATGCAGACGCAACACGAACATGGGCAGTAGGAAACATTTCAGATAACGCAAAGCACATTATAGAAGTATGTCAGGACAGCTTCTGGGCAGGGGTTAAAAACGCGGTTCCCGGAAATCATCTTAATGATATCTGTGCAGCGATCGGTTATTACGCAGAGGATCATGGCTGTGGCGTCCTAAAGGAGTATGTAGGACATGGTATCGGGCACGAGATCCATATGGATCCGGAGGTTCCGAATTATGATATGCATCGTAAAGGACCAAAGCTTGCGGCCGGCATGGTACTTGCGATTGAGCCCATGATTGCAGAGGAAAGCGGTGATGTTCATACACTTGATAATGGATGGACCGTTGTTACCGATAACGGAAAACTTGGCTGTCATTATGAAAATACCGTACTGATAACAGATAATGGTCCGGAGGTCCTGACACTGGTAAAGTGATTATGAGTGTCGAGCGGCAGCGCTTCATCGATGAGCTTAACAGACCATATTACTAAAAGCACATAATATAAATGTACATATAAAAAATAAGAAGGAGAACGGGATGTCAAAATCAGATGTAATCGAGATTACAGGAAAAGTAATCGAAAAACTTCCGAACGCCATGTTTACAGTTGAGCTGGAAAATGGCCATCAGGTGCTTGCCAACATTTCCGGTAAGCTGCGGATGAATTACATTAGGATTCTGCCGGGAGATCATGTTAAGCTTGAATTATCTCCCTATGATCTCTCTAAGGGCAGAATTATCTGGAGAGACAAATGATTTTATGTATTAAAATTAATACATAAAAAACAATAATCCGGAAATAAAGAAGCAGAGTTTGGACTTTACATTTGTTGCCTGTTTTGCTAGAATAATACGGCAACTTTGTTCGAATTCGTAATTAGAAAGGGGAATTTACTATGAAGGTAAGATCATCAGTAAAGCCTATCTGCGAGAAATGCAAAGTCATTAAGCGTAAAGGCTCTATCAGAATTATCTGCGAAAACCCTAAGCATAAGCAGAGACAAGGTTAATTTTTAACAGGAGGAAACTAAAATGGCTCGTATTGCAGGTGTTGATTTACCTAGAGAGAAGCGTATCGAGATCGGTCTGACCTACATTTATGGTATCGGCAGATCATCTGCAGATAAGATCCTCAAGGAAACAGGCGTTAACCCTGATACACGTGTTAAGGATCTGACTGACGATGAGGTTAAGGTTCTTGCAAACTACATCGCTGAGCACCAGGAAGTAGAAGGTGACCTCAGAAGAGATGTGGCTCTTGATATCAAGAGACTGCAGGAAATTGGCTGCTACAGAGGCATTCGTCACAGAAGAAACCTTCCGTGCAGAGGACAGAAGTCCAAGACAAACGCCAGAACATGTAAGGGCCCGAGAAAGACTGTTGCTAATAAGAAGAAGTAATCCTTCTTGCGATTTAATGACAAGTCCAAAGGGAAATGTATTGGAACTATTGTGATCTTCATGTTTTAAATACAGGAAGAGAAATTGAGGAAAGTAGGTTAGTTTAAATATGGCTAAGTCAACTGGTAAAAGAGTGACAAAAAAGCGTGTAAAGAAAAACGTTGAACGCGGACAGGCACATATTCAGTCATCTTTTAATAACACTATTGTTACATTAACAGATGCTCAGGGTAATGCTCTTTCATGGGCAAGTGCCGGTGGTCTTGGTTTCAGAGGTTCAAGAAAATCTACTCCATATGCAGCTCAGATGGCTGCTGAAACTGCTGTAAAGGCAGCTTTAGTATACGGCTTGAAGTATGTGGATGTGATGGTTAAGGGACCGGGATCCGGACGTGAGGCAGCAATTCGTGCTCTGCAGGCAAATGGTCTTGAAGTAACATCCATTAAGGATGTAACTCCGGTTCCACATAACGGATGCCGTCCACCAAAGCGTAGAAGAGTATAATCAAATTAATGACTTAGGCCGCGTCATTTAAATAAAGCGGCACATCAGCCCGATGAAGCAGAGAATAAGATATATAAAGCTGTGTAAAGGGCGTATCACGTAAGTTAATTCATGATATTATAAGGAGAGATATAAAATGGCAGTAGATAAGACTCCTGTACTTAAAAGATGCAGATCACTTGGACTTGATCCTGTATTCCTTGGCTATGACAAGAAGTCTAACAGACAGCTTAGAAATCAGCGTCGTAAGATGAGTGAGTATGCTACTCAGCTTCGTGAGAAGCAGAAGGCAAAGTTCATCTATGGTGTACTTGAGAAGCCTTTCAGAAATTACTATGCTAAGGCTGATAAGATGAAGGGTCAGACAGGTACCAACCTTATGGTACTTCTTGAGTCCCGTATTGATAATGTTATCTTCAGATCCGGACTTGCACGTACAAGACGTGAGGCAAGACAGATCGTTGGACACAGACTGATTACTGTAAATGGTAAGGTCGTAAATATCCCTTCCTACCTTGTATCTGCTGGTGATGTAGTAGAGGTAAGAGAGTCCAAGAAGTCTCTGCAGAGATTTAAGGATATCGTCGAAGTAACAGGCGGCAGAATGGTTCCGTCATGGCTTGACGTTGATTCCGAGAAGCTTAAGGCAACTGTAAAGCAGCTTCCACAGAGAGAGGAAATCGATGTTCCTGTAAACGAGATGCTTATCGTCGAGTTGTATTCCAAATAATTAGCCTGCAATAAAGGAGGCATTGCATGTTCGATTTTGAAAAACCAAACATTGAAATTGTTGATGTTTCAGACGACAAGAGATACAGCAGATTTGTCTGTGAGCCACTCGAGAGAGGTTATGGCACAACTCTTGGTAATTCTCTTAAGAGAATCATGCTTTCTTCCTTGCCTGGTTCAGCAGTATCACAGGTTAAGTTTGAAGGTGTTAATCATGACACACTGATGATTCCCGGCGTTGCCGAGAGTCTGACAGATATTGTTATGAATCTCAAAAATCTGGCAATTCAAAATTCATCAGAGTCAGATGCGCCCAAGGCTGCATATATTGATTTTTCCGGAGAGGGCACAGTAACTGCGGCAGACATCCGTACGGATGAGGAAGTAGAGATCTTTAATCCGGAGCAGGTTATTGCGACTCTGACCGGAAGTGATGCGAAGCTCAAGATGGAGCTGACCATCACCAATGGCAGAGGCTATGTGGCTGCAGATCCGTCTCAGAAGGTTGAACCGGATGAGAACGGAAATGTCGTGTTGGATGTTGATGCTATCTATACACCGGTGGAACGCGTAAATATGACTATACAGAATACACGTGTCGGCAATATGACTGACTACGACAAGCTTACGCTGGATGTGTTTACCAACGAAACCGTCACACCGGAGGATGCAGTTTCAGCGGCTTCCAAGCTGCTTTCCAAGCACCTGGCTCTGTTTATCAATCTGAGTGCAAGTGCAGCGCAGACTGCCGTTATGGTTGAAAAACCGGATGATGAGAAGGAAAAAGTTCTCGAGATGAACATTGACGAGCTGGAGTTATCCGTTCGTTCCTATAACTGCCTTAAGAGAGCAGGTATCAATACCGTGCAGGAGCTTTGCTCCAAGACACCGGAGGATATGATGAAGGTCAGAAATCTCGGCCGGAAATCTCTTGAGGAAGTTCTTGCAAAACTGAAAGAATTAAATCTGAGCCTTTCTCAGAAAGAAGAATAGGGCGGAAACGTCAAACAGTATGAGGTGGATCCCGTAAAAAGCTACGGGGCTCAGATGATTTTACCGGTAAGTCCAAAGAGCACGGTGGAGGATTATAATTATGGCAATGTATAGAAAATTAGGTAGAGCTTCAAACCAGAGACAGGCTATGCTTCGTTCTCTTACAACTTCTGTTCTTGCTCATGGCAGAATCTTTACAACAGAGGCGAGAGCTAAGGAAGTTCGCAAGCAGGTTGAGAAGCTGATTGCCCTTGCTGTTAAGGAGAAGGACAATTATGAGGAAGTTACTGTTAAGGCTAAGGTTGCCCGTAAGGACGCTGATGGCAAGAGAGTAAAGGAAGTTGTTGACGGCAAGAAGACAACGGTTTATGACGAGGTTGAAAAGACCATCAAGAAGGACAAGCCATCCAGACTTGCAGCTCGTCGTAAGATTTACGCATCCACCTATGATGTAACAGAGGTTCCTCAGGCTAAGGCTGGTAAGAAGAAAAATACCAAGAAGGTAGATCTTGCCAACAAGCTTTTTGATGAGTATGCACCAAAGTACGCTTCACGTAACGGTGGTTATACAAGAATCGTTAAGGTTGGTCTGAGAAAGGGTGATGCTGCAATGGAGGTTCTGCTCGAGCTCGTTTAATACGGTTTGAGAGATGTGAGGGAACCGGTCATCGAACAGCCGGTTTCAGCGAATCCGACAAGGTTGCGTATACCACATTGACAGCATATGAGTAAGATCATATAGATAAAAAAGCGGACTCCGAAAGGAATCCGCTTTTTGTTTGCCTGAAAACGTAGATTGCCTAAAAACGCGTGGGAGGGTATACTGATTATGCTATTTATTGATCGGATTTTAAATCAATGCGACGTATAACGTACATAATGCACTGCCGTCGTGTGATATAAGTCGTGTGGTATAAGGAGATTGATATGAAAAAACGTCTGATATCTATTGCGCTTGCTCTGGCATTGTCTTACATAATGCTTCCTATGACATCTTTTGCAGGAAACAGCTACAGCACCATAAGCAGTGTAAAAATCATTGTAGACGATTATCTCAAAAACCTGGAGTATGAGAGCGGTACCCAGTATCCGGAGTTAAATGACACATATGTTTCTGTGCCGGACCAGAACCGGTACGAGGTTTCCGATGTTACCTGGCATTATGACAACGATTCCTCTTATCTTAAGGTCGGCGCTTCTCCCAAGGTTGCTGTATATCTATCTGCAGGCTCCAAGGAAAAAAGTAACGGGGATGAAATTATCTATCGCTTCTCCGGTGCATATACCGCATCCAACGTCACCGTATCCGGTGGAGATTTTGTCAGTGCGCGGAGGATCAGTGCAGATGAGCTGGAAGTAATATTCACAATCCCTGCAGTTACAGGTGACTATGATGCGCCAAGTGATGCCACATGGAGTGATAATGCTCTTGGCATGGCGTCCTGGAACGCCCCGACCGTTACATCAGGATATTATGAGGTTACGTTAAAGCGGGAAGGCAGTACCGTTGTAAAGATTACTACCAATACCATAAATGCAAATCTCTATCCGTGGATGACAAGGAGTGGAGATTATACCTTTACCGTGCGTACAATACCGTATACAGACTGGCAGAAAAAATATGGAAGCCGTTCTGAGGAAATAGAGTCTAATGTTTTGAGCATCACCGACTCCAATAAATCTAACGGCACTGGAAAATATGATACTACGCATATTACCGCGGATCCCGGTAATGCTGCTGCAGGCACCAATGGATCCGGTAATGCAGGAAATGGCAGTTCACAAAATACTTCCACGCTAGTCGGATGGTACCAGTCCGGCAATACATGGTATTTCCGCTATCCTAACGGTCAGCCGATCGTTGGTCAATGGCTGAGTTGGAAGGGCAAGTGGTATCATTTTAATACACAGGGGCAGATGGAAACCGGCTGGTACAAAAATGCTTATGGCAGATGGTTCTATCTTGATCCGCATAATGGCGACATGAAAACCGGCTGGAGGCTGATTGACAATACCTGGTATTATTTCAATCCGACAAAGGATGCGAATGAAGGCAGCATGTTCCAAAGCATGATGGCGGATATCAATGGCAAGACCTATTATTTTGATGACAAGGGTCACATGAAGACCGGATGGGCAGGCATCAAGGATGCAAGTGGAATCGAACAGTATTATTACTTTAAGAGTGATGGACAAATGGCGCGCTCCGAGACGGTAGACGGCTTCGCACTCGCCAAGGACGGTAGATGGATCCACTGATACGATCAAGCGTATAGTGGCATCATATGTATGAAGTTTAACGTAGCTTAATTCATTGCAGTAAATTCAATGCAGTAATTCTATAGACGGACTTTCATATTTACTTTTTATGTGTTTCTTAGTACATTACTAGGATACAATGGAAAATGAGCTACAATCGCAGGGTTACATTCTCATAAGAGAAGCAGCACCGGAAAGGTAAAGATTTGAAAATAATAGACGCTCTGCATCTTGCATTTGACTATGTAAGAACAGATGAAAACGATAAGGTCGTTGAGAAAACCAGAGCTTTGGATGATATGAGTGTACAAATCGAAGAAGGCAGCTTTGTCTGTATCCTTGGTCATAATGGCTCCGGAAAATCGACATTTGCCAAGCTCATCAATGGTCTTAATCTGCCAAGCGAAGGAACCATCCTTGTCAGTGGTAAGGACACAAAAAACGAGCAGGAAATATGGGACATCCGGAAATCCACCGGTATGGTTTTTCAGAATCCGGATAACCAGATTATCGCATCCGTTGTCGAGGAGGACGTGGGATTTGGACCTGAAAACATAGGGATTCCAACAGAGGAGATTTGGATACGGGTAAACAATGCATTGGAAGCAGTCGACATGACTGCCTATCGCCTGAAGTCTCCGAATCGCCTTTCCGGGGGACAGAAGCAGCGGGTAGCCATTGCCGGAACTATGGCGATGATCCCGAAGTGCATCGTACTGGATGAGCCGACTGCCATGCTGGATCCTAACGGCCGCAGTGAGGTGATCTGTACGATTACCGAATTGAATAAAAAACGTGGCGTTACGATCATACTGATTACACACTATATGGAAGAAACGGTAGGTGCAGACCGTATCATCGTCATGGATCAGGGCAGGATTGTGATGGATGGCACACCGCGGGAGGTTTTCTCTCATGTGGAGGAGCTGAAAAAGATCCGGATGGATGTCCCGGAGATGACGGAGCTTGCATGGAAACTGAAGCAGGCGGGGATGCCGATGCTGGACGAGAGCATTCTCACCCGGCAAGAGCTTCTGGACCGTCTTTCCAGACTCCTGCCAAAGCAGGCAGATTTTAATCCGGACTTTGTTAAGGACACACCAAGGCACATGGATATTACAGATCCGGTGATCCGGGTACAGCATCTCAGTCATGTTTACCAGCAGGGTACCGCAATGGAGAGCTATGCGCTGAAGGATGTTTCCTTTGACATTCAGCGTGGCTCAATCGTAGGCATCATCGGTCACACCGGATCCGGCAAGTCTACGCTGACGCAGCATTTAGATGGTCTCATTAAAGCGACAGAAGGCAGTATCCTTGTAAATTTCCGGGACAAGAGCCATCTTTTTGTGACAGATAAAAAAGTCGCTAAGGATCAGAGCGGGGCTGTGCAGCCAACTGCGGATGCGGATGGATTTGTGAATATCTATGCCGATGGATTTAACATGAAGGAGCTGCGCTTTAAGGTTGGTCTGGTTTTCCAGTATCCGGAGTATCAGCTGTTTGAGGTGGATGTAATTTCGGATGTTATGTTTGGGCCCAGAAATCAGGGACTCAGTGATACTGATGCTAAGGCACGTGCGGAGGAAGCTCTGCGAATGGTCGGACTCCCGGAGGAGACCTGGGAGAAGTCACCGTTTGAGCTTTCCGGAGGTCAGAAACGGCGGGCTGCCATTGCCGGGGTGCTTGCGATGCGTCCGGAGGTTCTGATCCTGGATGAGCCTACGGCAGGGCTTGACCCGGAGGGAAGAGATGACCTTTTCCGGCAGATTCGTGCACTGCATGATGAGGAGGGTATGACGATCCTTCTGGTGTCACATTCGATGGATGATGTGGCAAGATACACAGATCAGGTGCTGGTGCTGGATCACGGAGAGCTTAAGATGACAGGTACGCCGGAGGAGATTTTCCGCCGGTATAAGGAGCTTGAGACCATGGGTCTCGGCGCGCCGCAGATTACGTATCTTGTGCATGAATTAAAGGATATAGGCATTCGCTTTGAATCACGACCCGATACCGTAGATGAAATGAGAGATGCGATCCTCAAGCTTTATAAGGAAGCCGGCGGCAAGCTTGGGAAGGAGGTGCGCTGATGCTCAGGGATATCACCTTAGGACAGTACTATCCGGTGGACTCGGTGATTCACCGCCTTGATCCGCGTGTAAAGCTGCTAGCTACACTCATTTATCTGATTTCGCTTTTTGTGATGAACAGCTTCACAGGCTACCTCATCGCTGCGCTCGTGCTGGCAGTGCTTGTAAAACTCTCACGGGTACCCTTCCGGTTTATGACACGCGGCTTAAAAAGTATCATCATTGTGCTTTTGATTTCAGTCAGCTTTAATCTGTTTCTGACACCTGGTACAGAACTTGTGAGGTTCGGTTTTTTAAGGATAACGAGAGAGGGACTTCGGATTGCGTTGATGATGGGTGTAAGACTGATCCTGCTCGTACTTGGCAGCTCGCTTATGACACTTACGACGACACCGAACCAGCTCACAGACGGGCTGGAAAAGGGACTTGGCATATTAAAACGGGTCGGTGTGCCGGTACATGAAATTGCCATGATGATGTCGATCGCGCTTCGCTTTATCCCGATCCTCGTTGAGGAAACGGATAAGATCATGAAGGCGCAGCAGGCGCGTGGTGCGGATTTTGAGTCCGGAAACATCATACAGAGAGCCAAGGCGATGGTGCCGATACTGGTACCGCTGTTTATCAGTGCCTTCCGGAGAGCAAATGACCTTGCCATGGCAATGGAGGCAAGATGTTACCGGGGCGGTGAGGGCAGAACCAAGATGAAACCTCTGCACTATGAGAGAAGGGACAGAATCGCGTATATTGTCATTGCGTTATATCTTGTGATTTGTGTTATCCTGCGGATGGTGCCGGGAGTGCCGGTATGAGACGGATCAAGCTAACGATTGCCTATGACGGGACAAACTATCACGGCTGGCAAAATCAGACCGAGGGTGACGATACGATAGAAGGGAAGCTGGAGGCGGCAATCCGGAGCCTGCTTCCCAATGAAATACCGGAGCTGATCGGGGCAAGCCGGACCGACGCCGGAGTACATGCCCGCGGCAATGTTGCAGTATTTGATACATTGTCCACAATCCCGGCGCCGAATTTTACACCGGCGCTTAACCGCTATCTTCCAGAAGATATCCGGATTATAGCTTCGGAGGAGGTACCGGAAGCCTTTCATCCAAGATTTCAGCCGCATACCAAGATTTATGAATACCGGATTGACAATAACAGAGTTCCGGATCCTCTGAAGCGGCTGTATTGTTACAATTTTTCGTTCCCTCTGGATCTTTACGCCATGCAGAGGGCAGCGGGATATCTCATCGGTGTGCATGACTTCCGTAGCTTTGTAAATCCTGATTCTCAGGTGTTTCAACGGGGCGGAGACGCGGTACGAGAGATCTATCATATTGACATCTGCCGTATCTCGCCGGAGGAAGGTGCTTTTGAACCGAATGCCTCCGCAGGGCAAATGGTCAATGCTGCCGGAGACGGGCAGAAATCTGTCGCAGGCTGTGCAACATCCCCGGAGTTCTCAGGTGGTGAGCTTCGGATCCGGATTTCCGGCAATGGGTTTCTGTATCACATGATCCGTATCATCGCCGGGACATTACTGGAGGTCGGGACGGGCAAGCGAAAGCCTGAGGACATTCCCGATATCCTGAGTCAACGGGACAGGAGAGCCGCGGGCAGGACGGCGCCGGCGAAGGGGCTTACGCTTGTGAAGCTGGTTTATCAGGATACACCCTTACCGCACGTTTAAATCGCGTTTCGATCATGCTTTTAAGAATGCTGATACGGCGCCGATAACGTCGATACGTATTATCAAAAAACCAAAAAACAAAGCTGGTAAGTGCCACCAAAAACAATTGACACACACGGAAAATCCGAGTATTATTAAAAGGCTGTTGCATATGGCAGCATGATACTTATAAGCAGGGCTTCAGTGCCCGGGCTACATTAAATACTGAAATCAGTCTTTTAGAGAATGAGACCAGAGTAGGTAGCCCCACATCAGGAGGTTGTTATGAATTCATACGTAGCAAAAGCTTCTACTATTGACAGAAAGTGGTATGTAGTAGATGCAGAGGGCAAGACATTAGGACGTCTTGCATCAGAAATCGCTTCCGTTCTTCGTGGTAAGAACAAGCCAACTTACACACCGTTCCTTGACTGCGGAGATTACGTTATCGTAGTAAATGCAGATAAGATTACTGTGACCGGTAAGAAGCTGGACCAGAAGATTTATCGTACACACTCAAAGTACGTTGGATCAATGAAGGAAACCACTCTTAAGGATCTCAAGGCTAAGAAGCCGGAGAAGGTAATCGAGAACGCTGTTAAGGGTATGCTCCCTCATGGACCTTTAGGCAGACAGATGTACAAGAAGTTATTTGTATACGCTGGACCAGAGCACAAGCACCAGGCACAGCAGCCGGTTGAGCTTACATTTTAAGGAGGATATCTAAATGGCTAACAACAGAAACTACGGCACAGGCAGAAGAAAGAGTTCTGTAGCAAGAGTTTATATTATGCCTGGTACAGGTAAGATTACCATTAACAAGAGATCCCTGGACGAGTATTTCGGACTGGACACTCTTAAGTCCATTGTAAATCAGCCACTGGTTGCCACTCAGAATGAGGGCAAGCTGGATGTTCTTGTAAACGTACGCGGTGGTGGATATACCGGACAGGCTGGTGCAATCCGTCATGGTATTGCAAGAGCTCTGTGCGAGATGGATGAGGATTTCAGACCGGTTCTTAAGAAGGCTGGATTCCTTACAAGAGATCCGCGCATGAAGGAGAGAAAGAAGTACGGTCTCAAGGCAGCTCGTCGTGCACCGCAGTTCAGCAAGCGTTAATCGATTGTTGCAAACACCTGAAAAACCGCGTAAACAAGCCGTTTGCGCGGCTTTTTCATACCCAAAAATATCTCGGATTTTTTGCCCCAGTTTGTCTCAATTTGTAACAAAAAAGTCAGTTACAAAGTGGATAACAGGCCATTTTCGACCCCAAAAAGTTACAAAAGTGGATAATTTTCGCCTGTTTTGGAGGCAAAAACAGACCGGGATCCTTGACAGATTTTCGGTAATAATAGATCTCACGAAGAGGTATCAGACAGGAGAATTTTGCTGGTGAAACAGCCGGGAAAAATCTTTTGTCACAGTCTGTCACATTTTGACGTAAATTAAACGACATCAATTTTACATAGAGCGTCAGCTCATTCTTTGAACGGAAAGAATGGACTGGCGCTCTTTTTTGTTTTCACAAAGCGAAAGGAGGAAGACGATGCCGTTTGATTATTTCTATGGTCGGGAAGATGCCGAGCAGTATCTGTTCTATCGGATACCGAAGGCACTGATCACCGGTGAACAGTTCAGGGAAATCTCCTGCGAGTCAAAGCTGCTGTATGGCCTGATGCTGGATCGCCTGTCCCTGTCGATGAAGAACGGTTGGTTCGATGATCTGAACAGGGCATACATCATTTATACGGTCGAAGACATTATGTCGGATCTGCAATGCGGCAATCAGAAAGCAGGAAAGCTTCTGCAGGAACTGGAACAGAAAGCAGGGCTGATCAAAAGAAAACGCCAGGGACTGGGAAAGCCGTCTCTGATTTATGTGCTGAAGTTTTCAACAAGTTATCCACAGAAATCTTCGAAATCACATTTCAAGAAATGTGAAAATCACACTTCTGGAGATGTGAAAACCGCATCTCTTGAAATGTGCGAATCACACACTAATAAGACTGAGTTTAATAAAACTGAAATGAATAAGAATAATCCAATCTATCCATCACAGTGTATATATTCCGGAGAAGGACCTCACCCGGAAACAGACCGGATAGATGGATATGATGGGATATCTCATGATCCTGTGAAGTCAGATCCAATGGAAAAGAGAAGGCAGTATGAGCAGTATTTCCGTGATCAGCTGGAAATTGACTGTTTTAAGGACGATCCGTATTACAAGTTCGATCAGGGAAGAGTGAATGAGATTCTGGAGACCTGTGTAGACATCATGTGCAGCACAGCACCTACGATCCGGGTAAATGGTGAGGATATGCCTTCGGAAGTCGTGAAATCCCGGATCATGAAGCTTGGTTATAGCCATGTCCAGTATATTCTCGACTGTTTCCATGACCAGATATCTGACATCCGCAATATCCGGGCATATATGCTGACAACGCTGTATAACGCACCACTGACGATTGACCATTACTATGACGCGAAAGTGCATTACGACATGAGTCATCCGAAGGAATAGCGAAAGGAGGAGAGGATGAAAGAGAAACCAACGGTAATGGCTGTTGTCAATCAGAAGGGAGGAACAGCCAAGACGACCACTGTGGAGAATCTTGGTATTGGACTGGCGAATGCGGGAAAGAAGGTGCTGCTTGTTGATTGTGATCCGCAGGCATCACTGACGATCTGCCTGGGATACCCTAGACCGGATGAACTGCCGTTGACGCTGACGGAGCTTCTGACAGCTTCCATCAATGAGCAGACAGTTGATCTAACAAAAGGGATCCTGCATCAGAAAGAAGGTGTGGACCTGATCCCGTCCAATATTGCCCTTGCCGGACTTGAAGTTGCACTCGTCAATACGATGAACCGAGAGAGGATGCTGAAGCAGTTCCTGGAACCGATCAAGGAAAAGTATGATTATGTGCTTCTCGACTGTATGCCAAGTCTTGGGATGCTGACAGTGAATGCACTTACAGCGGCCGATACGACGCTGATCCCGGTGCAGGCGAATTATCTGTCCGCCAAAGGACTTGAGCAGCTTCTGCAGACAGTAAACAAGGTGAAAAGGCAGATCAATCCAAAGCTTCGGATTGAAGGAATCCTTCTTACGATGGTGGACGGCAGAACTAATTACGCCAAAGATATTTCAAATCTGATCCGGGAAACATATGGATCACGGATTAAGGTCTTTGATTCCGTGATCCCGAGATCGACCCGAGCAGCAGAAATCAGTGCAGAAGGGAAAAGTATCTTTGCCTATGATCCGAAAGGAAAGGTGGCGGCAGCGTATGAGGATATGACAAAGGAGGTGCTGAAGAATGCCGAAAAAAGGCGCAAACATCAGCTTGAACAGCTACGATGACATCTTCAAAACGGAAGAAGACAGACAGGATACCGGAGAACATGTAGTGATGGTGCCACTCGATAAGATTCACCCGTTTAAAGCTCATCCATTCAAGGTGGTCAATGATGAGGAAATGAAAAAGACCGCTGAAAGCATTAAGCAGTATGGCGTTCTGGTTCCGGCGATCGTCAGACCATTGGAAAATGGGGAATATGAAATGATCTCCGGACATCGCAGAAGATATGCTTCGATGCTAGCAGGAAAAGAGACGATGCCAGTTATTGTCCGGGAGATGGATGATGACACAGCGACCATTCTTATGGTTGATTCCAACCTGCAGCGAGAAAACATTCTGCCCAGTGAACGGGCAAAAGCTTATCAGATGAAGATGGAAGCTTTGAAACATCAGGGACAACGTACCGATTTAACTTCTGTCCAAGTTGGACAAAAGTTAGATGCCCGTCAACAGGTAGCAGAAAATACCGGACAGAGTCGTACTCAGGTCCAGCGCTATATGCGTCTCAACAATCTGATTCCGGAGTTGCTCGATATGGTGGATAACAAAAAGCTCGCTTTTAATCCGGCAGTTGAGCTTTCCTACTTGAAGCCGGAGGAACAGAAAGAATTCCTGACGGCTATGGAATCTGCACAGACATCCCCATCGCTCTCTCAGACGCAGCGACTAAAGAAAGCCAGTCAGGAAGGACGATGTACCGAAGACCTGATGCAGAGCGTTATGGATGAGGACAAGAAGAGCCCGATGGACCGGGTAGTATTTGATACAAGCGATTTGCGGAAATATTTTCCAAAGTCGTATACGCCGAAGCAGATGCAGGACACAATCCTGAAGCTGCTGGCACAATGGACCAGAAAACGGAATAGAGATCAGGAGCGATGAGGACGTCAGAGATAAATGCTGAACGTCCTTTTTTGATGCAAGGAGAGGAGAAAATAACATGAATGAAAAACACATCAGTAATGAGCAGTACAGCGATTTTTTGAAGAAAGTTCGGATATCGGTTATCTCAACGGATTACAACAAGGAATTTCTTCAGGTGGCAGCACACAAGGAGTTCGAGGACTTGTCGGTGGTCGCACATCTTATGGCACCGCAGGAGGACGGATCTGTCAAATCACTTCTGGTAACAGCCGTCGGTCTGGATGCCATGGGGATCAATCAGGAACAGTTTATGAAAGACGCTATTGAAGCATCGGAGAAGAATTTCCCGGGTAAAGCAGCACCGCTTCCGTCATACCTTTTTGGACAGGATAGTCCGGAAGACAGTTTTTCAGCAAAGATCTTTGTTGCATCCATGCAGGATATGAACAACGGCGCGGCAGTGATGCTGTATCCGGATTTTATGCAGAAAGCAGCGCAGGAGATCGGCGGGAATCTGTACGTTCTTCCTTCCTCTCGCCACGAAGTGCTTTTGATGAAGGAAGACCCTCTGTTTACACTGAAAGATCTCAAAGAGGTCGTTCATGAGGTTAACCGGACGGAAGTTGCCATGGAGGATCGGCTTTCCGATAACGTCTATCACTATGATGCTGCGGAGAGAAAGCTGGAGATCGGAGAGCATTATCAGGAACGGAAAGCCCAGGAGAAGGAAAGCAGGCACTCTGTCCTTGGAGATCTTTCCTCAAATAAAGCTGCGGCTAAATCACCTGCCGAGAAGGCAGCACGAAAAAAGGATGAGCCAGCACTTTGAGGAGACAGAAATATGTTCAGAGATAACTACAGTTTTGCAATGGAGGACGATGAAATGATTGAAAGATATGATGCTGCACAGAAATGTTTGCTGGGAATGGAAAAAGTTACAGATGATCTGGGAGCTTTGATTCAGGCTTATGCGGAATTAAGCCTGTCTATCGGTAACAGAATCAGGAAGGAAATCTCGGGCAAGGAAGAAAAAACCGGCTGTCTTGTGATATATCCGGACGGCAACATTTTCGAATATCCACTTCGGGCCTTTATAGATTACGAAGGAGATGAAGACGATGATGATGAGATTATCACAGGTCTTGGTGATACCGATCTTCTGTTCAGCTATTCAGAATATGATCTCTTCTCCATTGATGATCAGGACTATATCGATGGTCCCATACAGATTTTCAAAGCGGACTCGGAAGGAATGATTTTACCGCTGACGGATGCTGAAATCCTTATGGCAAGACTGGAAACGATGAAGATGGTCCGCATCGTTCGTGACCAGGGAGAAGCGGCATATATGTTTGCACTGGCAGGAGAGGAGAACTTTGACGCATGAAAGAGAGACTGGGGAAATATCAAGAACTGCTTTCATGCAGGAAGGAAAAAGACAGGCTGAAGTGTTATGCAGACTTATTGAGTTATGCATACCGTGTTGCGGGAAGGAGACTCTATGCAGGAAGAAATCGAAAACCGAAGCGTTAACCTTGCTGTCACAACAACCCGTCTTTCTGTGCACACAATTCTATCAGGAATCAAGGCATACCTGAATCACCGGGCAAAAGTAAAAAATCAGAAACTGGCAAAGGAAGCGGAAGGGCCGCATGGCCGGATGACGGTGAAAAAACTGATTGGTAAGAATCAGGGCGTCAGCAGCATTCCGCTGGATGACAGCCGGATCCGGGACTTTGAGCATGTAGCAAGGAAATATGGTGTAGATTTCGCTGTGACCAAGGATAAGAGTCAGGCGCCACCGAAATACACAATCTTCTTCAAGGCAAAGGATGCAGATGCGCTGACGGCTATTGTAGAGGATTACACAAAGAAGCAGCTTCGACATAGGGAACGTCCTTCTCTGCTGAAACAGCTGACCAAGCTGAAGGCAATTGTCGCAGCAATTCCGAACAAAGTACGGAACAAGGAACAGGAACATTCCCTGTAGAGAAAGAAGAGGTGATCAATATAAATGTAAATGATCGAAAGAAAATGCTGATCCTGAATCTGCCATATGTCATCTTCGGACTTGTCTGCACAAACTTTGGAGAGGCCTGGCGGCTGGCAGAAGGTAGCAATGCCTCAGAGAAAGTCTTATCGCTGATGACTACTCTCGGAACGGCGTTCGGCAATCCGCTTCCAAGCTTCTATCCACTGGATCTCATAATCGGGATCTGCTGCGGATGTATGTTCCGGCTGGCTGTCTATCTCAGAGGAAAGAATGCAAAAAAATTCCGTCACAACACCGAATATGGATCGGCAAGGTGGGGAACTCATAAAGATATTGAACCGTTTGAAGATCCTGTTTTTCAGAATAATGTGATACTGACGAAGACGGAATGGCTGATGATGAGCAACCGTCCGAAGAATCCCGGAAATGCCCGGAATAAGAATGTGCTGATCGTCGGCGGATCTGGTTCCGGTAAGACAAGATTCTGGCTGAAACCGAATCTGCTCCAAATGCATAGTTCTTATGTAGTCACAGATCCGAAAGGAAGTGTTCTGGTCGAGTGCGGGAATGCCCTATTGCACGGCGCACCGAAGCTTGATGAGAGGGGAAATCCTCTGAAGGACAAGAACGGGAAGGTGATCCGGGAACCGTATGTCATTAAGGTTTTCAATACGATTAACTTCAAGAAGTCTATGAAGTATAACCCGTTTGCCTATATCCATTCCGAGAAGGACATCCTGAAGCTTGTGACAGCATTGATTGCTAACACCAAGGGAGAAGGGAAGGCAGGTGATGAATTCTGGACCAGTGCGACACGTTCGCCAGCGGTAAGAAGCTGGCGGACACGCAACTATGTTGCGTGGATAACTGATAGTTTGACAGGTGAAATGATGGGGTAACGCCCTGAAACGCCTGCCCTCGGCGGGCATGCATCAGCTGTAAAGGCTCTTGTATGAAGCCCCGCGACAACGGCCGAGAGCAGCCGAACCGGTAGCCAATGCCGGCGAAAGCGCCCCAGAGGTGGGGTGTGCTGCCTATAGGCCAAGGGTCTACAAGACGCCCATGGTTAGAATGTTCGCCTTGGCGGGCGGACTGACGAACCTGCGAATGTACAGGTCTAAAAGAAGACCCGGTAGAAATGCCGGGGTGCGTTAAAGCGCAGTCGGTGTGGTTTAGTAAGAATTTTTCCTATGAACGACCATGCTGTGTTACAGGCACAGGCAAGCCGACAGGACTATAGTGGGAACCTAAAGGCGCGTATGTACAGATAGAACTATCGGAACGTGGAAAGGTACCGGGTTCCGCAAGGAATAGCCTGACGAAGAACAATAAGCAGGTGAACCGGTGCTGAAAAGCCGTGATCGAACCTATGACAGCCCCTGTAATGGGGGAAAGAGGGATGGTCACCAGTCGGTTGGTCTAAGCAGGCATTATTCAGTCCAGGATAAGGATTCGAGTAAGACCAAAAGGGTCACTCTCTGAGAGGAGGTGATGCCTTATGCCAGGAGAAGCAAAGAGTCTATGTGTTGACGACCTTCGGCATGCAGAGTATTACGGCATGCAACCGGTCTTTGATGAGCTTTACCGAAAAAGCAAGAGCGGGGAAATATTTACAAACCTGATGGAGATCATCCTGCGGCGCGAAAATATCCTGCTTGCCTATCGGAATATCAAGACCAACGGAGGAAGTTACACGGCAGGCACAGACAACAGAAACATTACAGACATCGGGAGCAGGACTCCCGAAGAAGTCGTGGAGAAAGTGAGGTTTATTGTCACAGGGAGTCGGCACGGCTACCGGCCCAAACCGGTCAGACGCAAAGACATCCCGAAACCGAACGGCAAAACAAGGCCGCTCGGCATCCCTTGCATCTGGGACAGGTTGATACAGCAATGTATTAAGCAAGTCATGGAACCGATCTGTGAAGCTCAGTTCAGCGACAACAGTTACGGCTTTCGACCGAACCGATCGGTGGAGCATGCCATAGCGAGGACTTATTCGCTGATGCAGGTGACGCATCTTCACTACGTCATTGAGTTCGACATTAAGGGCTTTTTCGACAACGTGAATCACAGCAAGCTGATCAAACAGATATGGGCAATGGGAATCAGGGACAAGCAGTTGATATTTGTAATAAAGCGGATTCTGACTGCGCCGATTCGCATGCCGGACGGCACAACTATCCTACCGGACAAAGGCACGCCGCAGGGCGGCATCATCTCGCCGCTACTGGCAAACATCGTGCTGAACGAACTGGATCACTGGGTAGAGAGCCAATGGCAGAACAATCCGGTGGCTGTAGCCCGAGGAAGATACAGGACAATCGGTAAAAACGAGGTGTTCGACAAGAGCCACGGGTACAGAGCCATGAAGAGCACAAATCTGAAGGAAATGTATATCGTAAGATATGCTGACGATTTCAGAATCTTCTGCCGCTCGAAGGATGATGCTGTAAAGACAACGGAAGCTGTGACGCAGTGGCTTGAAGAAAGACTGCGGCTTGAAGTTTCCCCGGAGAAAACACGGATAGTGAATGTGAGAAAACGCTATTCGGAATTCCTTGGGTTCAAGATACGGGTCAGACAGAAAGCAAAGAAATACACTGTACAGTCCCACATATGTGACAAGAAGTTTGGGATAGAGCGGGAAAAGCTCGTGGAACAGGCAAAAAGAATAGCCAGACCATCCGAAGGCAAAACGCCATTAGGAGAAATCCGGACTTACAACTCGATGGTGATGGGCATCCAGAACTACTTCGAGATCGCCACCTGCATCAGTCTTGATTGCAGGATCATCCACAGGCAGGTAATGACCGTTCTTACCAACAGGCTGAATTCAGAGAAAGGGTGCAGGCTTCAACGCGAGGGCGGAACTATGACCCAGACGGAGAAGGAGCGATACGGAAGGTCGAAAATGGTGCGCTACGTTGCCGGGATCGATCAACCGATCTACCCGCTTGCATTCGTGAAAAACAAGATACCACACTCGAAGCGGTCTGCCGTATGTAGTTACACGGCAAAAGGCAGAAAGCCAATACACACGAATCTCCGATTGAACCCATTTGTTCTTGAAGGATTACGGTCGATGGCATCGGGCGGACACAGCACAGAATACGCCGACAGCAGAATTTCTTTATTCTCTGCCCAAGGCGGCAAATGTGCGGTCAGCGGAGAGGAATTCGGAAATGCATCCGAAATCGCCTGTCGGCTGAAAATGCCAAAGAAAAACGGCGGTCAGGAACGCTATCAAAACATGACGCTCCTGCATTATCGGTATCTGCCGCTGTTGGAAACATCAGACGCGGCAAAGCTCAAAGCCTTAACCAAAACGCTCAACATGACGAAGAAGCAAGTTTCAAAGGTAAACAGACTGCGAGAGCAGGCTGGTCTGGCGGCTATAGATTAAAAAGCTATTTTGGTGACTGATTAAATGCTTGTAAAAACGATCGATGGAACGCCGGATGCGGTGAAAGTCGCATGTCCGGTGTGAAGTGGGGGAAAACCCGGAGATTACTTCAAAGGGTTACCTATCACTATAGGCGGAGACATTGCTTTATACAGCGCTGATCGGCTATATCCACTATGAAGCTCCGGAGGAAGAGCAGAACTTTGCAACGCTTCTGGAAATGCTCAATTCAATGGATGTCCGGGAAGATGATGAAGACTATCAGAATCCGGTGGATATTCTCTTTGAGAAACTTAAGGAGAAGAATCCAAGTCACTTTGCCGTGCGTCAGTATGTGAAGTTTAAGATGGCAGCCGGCAAAACGTTAAAAAGTATACTTGTGAGCTGTGGCGCCCGTCTGGCTCCATTTGATATTCAGGAAGTTCGGGATATCACCATGTATGATGAACTGGAACTGGATACGCTGGGAGACCGGAAGACAGCGCTTTTTCTCATCATGTCGGATACTGATGCAACGTTTAACTTCTTGATTGCCATGATCTACACGCAGATGTTCAATCTGCTTTGCGAGAAGGCGGATGACGTATACGGCGGAAGGCTTCCGGTTCATGTACGTTGCCTGATCGACGAAGCAGCCAATATCGGACAGATCCCGAATCTGGAGAAGCTGGTTGCGACAATCCGAAGCCGCGAGATCTCAGCCTGTCTTGTGCTTCAGGCACAGTCCCAGCTGAAGGCAATCTACAAAGATAATGCAGATACGATTATCGGCAACATGGATTCCCGGATCTTCCTGGGTGGAACAGAACCGACGACACTGAAGGAGCTGAATCAGGCACTTGGTAAGGAGACGATTGATACCTACAACACTGGTGAGAGCAGGGGGCGCGAAGAATCCCACAGCTTGAATTACCAGAAGCTGGGCCACGATCTTCTTTCCGTCGATGAGCTTGCTGTGCTGGATGGCTCCAAATGTATTCTGCAGCTACGTGGTGTCCGGCCTTTCCTGTCTGAAAAGTACGATCTGACAAAGCATCCGAACTATTATCTCACTGCCGATTATGATAAGAAGAATACTTTTAACATTGAGAAGTATCTCAACCGGAAGATGAAGCTGAAACCGCAAGATGAATATGTGGTAGTAAATGGTGATGTAGAAGCAATTTGATATTAGGGGTTTTGAAGAAGCAGAATCTGTGATACGTTAAAATTGAAAAATATACACCATGCGGGCTGGATTTCTTAAGCGAGTATCGGTTTTGCTGAGATATCAATTTCAAAACCAGAGACGGAGATTTTCAGGCTGTACAGCTCAGATTATCTGGCACTGGTGTGATCATCTGTGGGGAATCTTCAAACAAGGTGCATTGGAAGTGAAATCCGACAACGTGCCGCCTTTGTTTAGGCGGTACGTTTTTGTCGGTAAAGAGGTTAGATTATAAGCAACGGTGACCTTGTAAGTGTTATCGTCCTTATCCCATACAGTGACGGAGTTTACGAAAAGGTCAATGAGCATACGGCAGAACTCTTCATCTTCAATACTGCCGCCACGGAATTGTTCTAACCAATAGATAACCTGGGCTTTGTCCAGTTCAACAATATCCTCAGATTCTTTCTTAGCCTGTTCTTGCAGGTCTTTCTTTTCTTTCTCTAATTCACCCATACGCTTCACAAGCATATCCGGGGCTGACCCAGATTCAATAGCTTTAAGAAGATTGTTGAGAGATAAGTCTACCTGGTGAATACGGTCACGGATTGTTGGGAGGGCTGAATCCAGTTCAATCTCATGCTGATTCTTCTCACAGGCAATAGTAGCAATCTGTTCTATATATTCATCCGTAAGGAGTGATAGAGCGTCCTGGGCAACCAGTCTTTCTATGAACTCCTTACGGATGTTCTTTTTCTTGCAGTCAACATTACCATTTTTCTTCCCATAACACTGATAGTAATAGTAATTTCCCGCATTGCAATTCCCGTTCATTTTACTGCCGCAATGTCCGCAGAAGATTTTACCACTAAGCAGGTAGACTACTTTTGCTTTGTTCCGGGCAGGTGCATTTTTAATCTTGCCGACTCTAAGTTGCACCCTGTCCCAGAGGTCTTTGTCAATAATAGCAGGTATAGCGTCCTCTGCCCGGTAGTCATGGAAGGTGTAAACTCCGATGTATCTCTCATTGCGGAATATTTTGGTGAAAGAACTCTTTCCGAAAGCTGTACCCTTTGAGGTCTTGTACCCACGGGCATTAAACTGGCGGCAGATTTCAGCAACCGTTTCTCCGTCTGCATATTTCTCAAAGGCTTCTTTTACAATGGGAGCCGTTTTAGGGTCTATTACCAGTTTCTTATCTTCAATCTTATATCCCAGAGGGACTGCCCCTCCTATAGAGTTATGTTTATAGGCTGACTCTCTCATACCACGGTTAATTTTCTGGGATAGTTCGGCACTGTAGAACTCAGCCATACCTTCAAGCACGGATTCAAGAATGATACCTTCCGGGTCATTGCTAATATTCTCTGTGGCAGATATAAGCTGCACCCCGTTACGCTTCAAGCGATATTTGTAGGTGGCTGAGTCATACCGGGAACGGGCGAAGCGGTCAAGTTTGTATACGATTACAGCGTCAAACAAGCCCTTCTCAGAGTCCTTTATCATCTTGAGAAACTGGACTCTCTTCTCTATATCCTTACTGGCAGATGTGGCTCTGTCAGCATATATCTCTACAATTCTAATATTATGCCGCTTGCAGAAGTCACGGCAAACACGGGTCTGCCCTTCAATAGATTGCTCAGTCTGGTTATGGCTTGAGAATCTAACGTATAGGCAGGCTGTTTTTATATCCTCATACATGGTTCTTCCTCCATTCTATGAAATCAATTACCCGACACTTTCGTTGTCCCCTTTTCGCTTCTCACACATACAGGTGGTAATAATGTTGAATCTGCCTTGTGGGGTAGCGGAACGAAATGCGTCAAGCAGTAATTGCTCTTCTTCCGTTAGGGAAATCTCTACTTTCGGGCAAGGTGAATCAGATAAACAGAATAGATAATCAGTAGAAACGTGAAAATATTTAGCCAGTCTTAGTACAGCTTCGGCACTGGGCGCATAGGTTCCCTTTTTCCATTTGCTAAAACTGCCATTAGATATGCCTGTAGCAGCTTCAAGGGCTTTTACTGTTAATCCAGACTGTTTTTGTAACTCCAAAATGCGTTCTAAGGTATCCATAAGAACCCTCCTAAAAATAAATTTGGGAAAACTCTAAAATACCTGTTGACAATTTGGGAAAACTCTACTATACTGAGTATGTCAACAAAAGTTGTTTACAGGGTATAAGAAATAGCCCCTCCGGGCTGTAAATTTTACCCCGCAGAGTTTTCAATGGTATATGGGTGTGGTAACTTCATTATAACCTTTGAAGAGTCTGTTGTCAACTTTAGTTTACAAGATTCTAATATGAAAGGAGGAAGCGGAAACGTGGAGGAATGTGAAAACATTCGTGAGCGGCTTAAAAAGCACAAGCTGTCTTACGTCTGGTTGATTGGTCAGCTTGCCTTGAGGGGTATTGTGACTGATAAGACAGAGATGAGTTCAGTAATTTCGGGAACCAGAAACGGTACTAAAGCGGACGCAATCATTGAATTGTCCATAGATATTCTGGACAAGTATGAGAATGGTTCCGTCCTCGTTGATGGGGCTTAATGCTTCGCACATTAGAAGGAAGCGCACTTTGTTCTGTCCTTGCTGACAGGGTAAAGGAATACTTCAAAGATGAGGAAAACCGCAAGAAGTTTGAAATCTGGTATCAAGAAAAATACGGTAAGCCGTACAAGTGGAGGAAAACACAATGAAAGTAAAAAGAATGATTAAGTCTGACGTTGATACTTTTAAGGTTGGAGATATTATCAAGGTCAAACTCACGGACGGTGTGAAGGTGCAGGCTATGGCTATGCAGCAGGAAGAGGACGGCATGATTTTCTGCCTGGTTGATTGCCTGCCTGGTGAGTACCCGATGAACAGTACCCGTACCAATGAAGGAGGTTACGAAGAGAGTGACCTGCGTAAGAAGCTGAATGGTGAGATTTTGAATCTCTTCCCGGCTGAACTAACGGATATGATGGCTCCGTTCGACAACGGTGACCTGCTCCGTCTGCCGACTGAGAAGGAGATTTTCGGTGAGAACTACTACGGTGAGTACGAAAGCCCGTATGTGAAACAGTGGAAGCCGATGAAGAAGCGCAGAAACCGTATGGCGTTCGATGGCACTAAGGAAGAGAACTTGCAGTGGTACTGGCTGATGAACAAGGTCAGAGAATCCGCCGATAACTTCGTTCTTGTGAACTACACTGGGAATGCGAACAACAACTACGCTTCTTCCTCTAATGGCGTTCGCCCCGCTTTCAAAATCAAGAATCGTTAATCTGCACCTCCTTGTGAGGTGCAGTGGGAGCAGAAGCCTATGAAGCAAGTGAACAAAACAATGGGAAACCACTTTGAAGAGGAACTGTGTGAACTTCTGGCAGAGCAAGGTTTCTGGGCGCACAATCTGGCACAGAACCAGGTAGGACAACCCGCAGACGTGCTTGCGGTTCGGGACAACATAGCAGTCTTGATTGACTGCAAGGTATGTTCCAACAACCGCTTCCCGTTATCTCGGATTGAGCCGAACCAGGAAGCAGCTATGACCATGTGGGAAGCCCAGGGCAATGAGCATTGCTACTTCGCTATGAAGCTGAATGATGGACAGATTTATATGATTCACTTCGATGAGTTATGTCTGCGGCAGCTTTACGGGCAGGGCAGCATTACAGAGTCAGAGTTTCCAGAGTACAAGACCTTTCAAGAGTGGTTGGAGGAAATGGATGTTTATAGAAATCGGGAGCCGATTGAAAATCCTTGACCCCTCACCCGAACTGATTAAGTGGTGCAAAGAGAATCTGGAAATGACAAACCCAGAGTATCAGAAAAAAGCCAGAATGCACCTGTGGCTTGGGAATACCCCACGAACGCTTTATCTCTATGAGGTAAATGGAAATAGCTTGATTCTCCCATTCGGGTGTCTGAGAGCAATCCTGCCGCTTCTGGAAGGAGATATGAAGAAGCTGTTCAAAGAGCCGAAGAAGGTTGACTACGGAGACAAGGTTCCGCTGTATGACTACCAGGAAGAAGCAGTTGCGGCAATGCTGATAAACCACTACGGCATTCTACAATCCCCTGCCGGGTCTGGTAAGACCCAGATGGGAATTGCCCTGGCGTGTGCGTTAGGGGTAAAAACCCTCTGGCTGACACATACCAAAGACCTGCTGACGCAGAGCAAGAGCCGTGCAGAACAGTATGTTGATTCGGAACTACTGGGAACGATAACCGAAGGAAAGGTTAATATCGGCAAGGCTATGACCTTCGCCACAATCCAGACCATGTGCAAATTGGACTTAGACAAATATAGAAATGAGTGGGACTGCGTGATTGTGGATGAGTGTCACAGAGTAAGCGGTACACCTACAGCGGTAACCCAGTTCTCAAAGGTACTGAATACGCTGTGTGCCAGACATAAGTTCGGGCTGTCAGCAACCGTCCATCGTTCGGACGGCATGATAAAAGCAACCTACGCAATGTTGGGTCAAGTAGTATGGACTGTTCCAGATGAAGCAGTGAAGTCCAGGGTTATGACAGTAAGTGTTCTGCCGAAAGGTACGGACGTGAAACTGAGTCCTGCTTATCTGAACAGTGACGGCACAATTAACTACTGCAAAATGATTACCTACCTCACAGAATGTGAAAGCCGAAACAAGATTATTCTTGATGACCTGGTTGAGAACCGTGAGCATTTCAATCTGATTTTATCAGAAAGGGTTGACCATCTTAAATACCTGTATGAGCAGTTACCTTTGAAACTAAGGGAGCAAGCAGCGGTGATAGATGGAAAGATGACCAGTAAGAAGCGAAAAGCTGAACGGGAACAGGCTATTGAGGATATGAGGACTGGCAAGAAACGGTATCTGTTTGCAACATATTCCCTGGCAAAAGAAGGTCTGGACATTCCCAGACTGGACAGGTTGTACTTAACAACCCCCCAGAAAGACTATGCGGTGATAGTTCAGAGCGTAGGACGTATCGCCCGAACCTTTGACGGTAAGGAGCAGCCGATAGCTTATGACTATATTGACTGCATACGGTCATTGCAGAAATCTTTCAAACAACGCTGCACCAGTTACAGGAAGTGTGGGTGCGAATTTATAGGAGATTGACATGAAGAATAAAGTTCTGAAAACAATCGGATATATTGTAGGCATAACGTGGCTGTTCACTGCCTGCGCTCTGGATGATGAAGTCTACGGGATGACAATGCTCTTCATCAATGTCCTTTGTACTGCATACCTGGCACTGTTCTCCTGGGCAAATAACTGGTGGTATGACTTGGAGGACTACGAAGATGAAGATGACGAAGAATGTGAAGAACCACTTCACTACGGCTCAACTTCTTCTGGCAGGCGTAGAAGAGAGTATGGGAGCCGAACCCGACAAGTGGGGCGTAATTCCTCCCGAACACTCCAAAGCGTCAATGATTCGCCGCTGCGTACAGGCAAGACAAGAAATCTTGCAGGTACAAAAGGCTCTGGAAGAAGGGCGGTGTAACGATGGTTGAGGGAACCTACATATTCGACTGTGAGGTATTTGCCCATGACTGGCTGTTTGTGTTCAAAGAAGTAGCCACGGGAGAGTACACGGTTATCTGGAATGACAATGATGAAGTTCTGGCTTTCATGGAGCGTAACCCGTATCTGGGTGGCTTCAATAACAAGCACTACGATAATCACATACTCAAGGCAGTTATGTGTGGGTTCACCCCGGAACAGGTGAAGGAGATAAATGACCTCATCATCGTTCACGAATTAAACGGGTGGGACATTCCCGCTCTGAGAGAGTACCGAGTCTATTTTGACAGCTTCGACCTCAAGGATGATTGCCAGGACGGTGTATCCCTTAAAGGGATTGAAGCCCACCTGGGTATACCGATTGAGGAAACAGAGGTTGATTTCAATGTTGACCACGTTCTCTCTGAATCAGAAAAGGCACAGACTACTTACTACTGTAAGTACGATGTGGACGCAACGGAGATTCTTTTCAAGTTGCGGCAAGGTTATCTGGACAACAAAGCGGCTGTAGGCAGGAAGCGTGGTCTGACAGATAGGCAGGCTATGTACATGACCAATGCCAAACTGACAAGCGTGTACCTGCAAGCCCAGAAACCAGAGAAGCCATGGACAGACGAAAGAGATTATCAGTACCCGGATAAGCTGCTCAGACAGTACATTCCGCAGGAAGTATTCGACTTCTTTGACAAGCTACATGACCCGAACATTCCGAACTACCTTCTGTTTGGTGGCTACGATGAACAGGGTGTGAAGCACAAGGGAGCCGCCCTGGACTTCTCCATTGGTGAGTGCAAATGCACGATAGCCTACGGGGGTATACACGGTGCAATTCCTACTTATGTGGAAGAAGCTACTGAGGGCAGGTCAATCCGAAACAAAGATGTGGCAAGTTATTATCCGCACTTGATGACCATTCCTCTCTCAAAGGGACAGAAATACGGCTTCTGTAGCCGCAATATCCCATCCCCACAGGTATATGTAGATACCCTGGAAGAGAGAGTACAGGCGAAGAAAGCCGGGGATAAGGTTACGGCAAACGCTTTGAAACTGGTACTGAACACCACCTACGGAACCATGCTTAACGGTAAAGACGGCGTGGCTTTCAATGACCTGTATGACCCTCTGATGGGACGTTCAGTTTGTATCACAGGACAGCTTCTCCTACTGGAACTGTCAATGCACTTGGTCAGTGAGTGTCCGACTCTGAAAATCATTCAGCTTAACACGGATGGTATTATGGTGAGTTTCGACAACTCCGATGAAGCAAAATGGCAGGAAATTACCCAGGAATGGCAGGACAGAACCGGGTTTGAACTGGAAGAGGATTTCATTCAGAAAATCGTGCAGCGAGATGTAAACAACTACGTTGAGGTTCCTGTGGGTGACGGCAAGCCGAAGGTCAAGGGCGGCGCACTGGTTAGAGGTATTCTAACCAATGCAAACATTGACTTCACCAAAATGGGACTCCCTGCCTGGGAGAACATGAGCGGTGGTGCATGGAATATCAACAACAATGCGGTTATAGTCGCACGGGCAATCCAGGATTACTTTGTAAAGGGTGTAGACCCAGAAGAAACGATAATGGCAAGTAAGAATATCCTGGACTTCCAGGTGATTGCAAAGGTTGGAGGTAAGTATTCCGGGTGCTATCAAATGGTGGGTGAAGATAAGGTTCCCGTACAGAAAGTCAACAGAGTATATGCCACGGCAGACAGACGGTATGGAACCATCTACAAGACCCACGCTGTAACAGGCAAGGACGCAAAGGTTCCCAGTCTGCCAGTTCACTGCATGGTAGACAACAATAATGAGTTGTCTATTGATGTGGTAGACCGTAACTGGTATCTGAAACTGGCACAGAAGAATATCCGTGAGTTCCTGGGTGTGAAACCACCCCGGAAGAATACAAGGAGAATCAATTCCTTGAAAAAAGAAATCTTTAGAATTATTCGATTAAGGAGGATAAGACAATGAAGTATAGCGAAGTGGCTAATGCACTGAAAGCAGGTAAGAAGATTAAGTTGGTTGCATGGAAGAAAGCCTACTGGTATCAGAATGAGAAGGGCGAAATCATCAACCATTTTGAAGATGGTGGCGAAGTCCCGTCTGCGGTACTCTTCCCGCGTGACCTGCTGTGGGTAATGAACGGTAACTGGGAAGTTGTTGAGGACGGTGAGTCGAAGAACGTCAACAAACCTGTGAGCGAGATGAAGAAACTGCGTAACTTCGGATGGGCGATTGCCGCTCTCAAGCGTGGTGAGAAGGTATCCCGTAAAGGTTGGAACGGAAAGAAGCAGTACATTCAGCTTGCGTCTGGTATCTCCTATGTTACTTCTGACGGAAAGATTGTGAACTGTGAGCATGACGCAATCGGAAACCAGGCTATCGCTTTTGTAGGTACGTCTGGGGTTCAGATGGGTTGGCTTGCTTCCCAGGCTGATATGCTTGCGGAAGATTGGACATACGCAGAGGTTTAATCATCGAATTATAAGGAGGACATTAGCAATGGCTAATATTTATGAAGCAATGAACGTGCGCCAGAAGTTGGCGAAAGCAAGACTGTACTTTCTGAATCAGAAGGTACAGAAGTCGGGTAAGAATATGCACCTTGAGTTCAAGTATTTTGAATTGGAGGACATTGTGCCGCCTGCAACCCGTATCTTCGCCCGTGTGGGTCTTACCACGGAGATTGATTTTACGGATGAGGGTGCTGTGATGAAGGTCTACAACGTGGACAACATTGAGGAAGCACCTATGAAGTTCCGTGTTCCGTACCGTGAGGTGAAGCCGATTGTGAGCAATGCAGGCAAGGAAGTCACCAACCCTATGCAGGCTCTTGGCTCTTCTATCACTTACCTGCGCCGTTACCTATGGATGGCGGTTCTGGACATTACTGAACCCGATGACATTGACGCAAACCTTGGTTCTGATGACCAGGCAGAGGAAGAAGAAATTCCTGCTCCGAACCCGGAAACGGCTAAGAAGGAGAAGAAAAAGAAGTCTGCTGCACCTGCCACTCCGAAGGAGCGTGAGGAAGCGAAGAAGGAAATGACGGGTACTGACGGACAGGCTGATGAGTTGCAGATTAAGGCACTCAAGGAAGCCTGCAAGACTCTGATGGACAAGGATTCCGACCAGGAAGAGTTTGTTCAGCAGATTGCCATGAAAACCAATGGCTTCACCAATGTCACCCGTGCAGCGTGTGAGCAGCTTATTCAGAACCTTGGTGAGATGATTGCCGCCTACGGTGAGTAAGGAGGGCTGAGTCATGGCTGACAATGTAAACCATCCCGCTCACTATGAAACCGGGAAGTTTGAGTGCATTGACGTTATGGTGGAAACCCAGGGAGTAGAAGCCACGCAGGACTTCTGCGTGTGCAACGCTCTCAAGTACGTCTACAGGCACAAAAAGAAAAATGGCATGGAGGATTTACAGAAAGCAATCTGGTATCTGAACAAAGCCGTTGAGTTGGAAGGAGAGAAAAACCATGAAGTGGAATGATGATAAGACCATCACTATCACCCCGCCGAAGCGTCCTAAGAAGATTACAGGTACACGCTTTGCGGCGATTATGGGGCTGAACAAGTGGACAACCCCGTTCAACGCTTGGTGTGCAATCACCAGAACCTACGAAGAGCCGTTTGAGGACACAATCTATACCGTTGCAGGTAAGACGATTGAGCCGAAGCAGGCTGAGTTTATGAAGAAGTCCTATTTTATGACAAACCTCATCACACCTACGGATGTGTACGGGGCTGACTACTTCCAGAAAACCTGGGGTGACTTCTTCAAAGACAGTCCTATCTTCGGTGGTATGTGGGACTATCTTCTGGTAGACAAGGACGGCAAGCCTACCACGGTTCTTGAAATGAAAACCACGAAGCGTTCTGAGGATTGGGTTGATGATGTTCCAGAGTACTACGCTTTGCAGGCTGCGCTCTATGCGTACCTTCTGGGTGTAGATGACGTGATTATGGTGTGTAGCTTCCTGGGTGACAAGGACTATGAGAACCCGGACGCATATCAGTGTAGCACTGAGAACACCATCGTTCGTCCGTTCAAGTTGTCTGAGCGTTATCCAGAACTGAAAAAGACCATCAAGAAGGTTGAGAAGTGGTGGAAAACCCACGTTGAGGGCGGTGTTTCTCCGAAGTTCGATGAGAAAGCGGACGCAGACATTCTGAAAGTCCTGCGTGATAACAACCTGTCCCCGGACACTGACATTGCTGCTCTGGTTGCCGAAGCAGAGCAGTTGAAGAAACACATTGATGAGGTCAAGGGTACTGTAGCTGACGATGAGAAGAGGTATAAGACTATTACCGATATGCTCAAGAAGGAAGCTATCAGCCAGTTCAAGGAGGGCGATAAGACCGTTACTATCAGCGGTGCTTCCTTCGACTGGGTTACCTCTAAGACCATGAAAGACCCTGGCTACGATATGGCGAAAATGCAGGAGGACGGCATTGATATTGAGAAGTATCATGGCGCACCCGAACCACAGTACCGCTTTACTCCGAAAGCCAGAAAAGAATCTGCTTAATCAGAAAATTCTCTGATTATATAAACAATTTCAAGGAGGATACTTAAAATGGCAAAAATTGGACTGAGTGATGGTTTCACTCTTATTCCGAAGGGAACCCACGTTTTTAAGATTGTTGAGGTCAAGTACAAAGAGGACTTCGGCAAGATGGAGATTGTTATGCAGCTTGCTTCGGGTCAGAAGCACACGGAACGTTTCTCTCTGCTGAATGCAGACGGTGAGCCGAACCAGGGAGGTCTGAATGCTTTCAGTTACTTCGCAAAGACTGCACTGAATGACTACACTCTGACGGAGATTGACCATGAGGAACTTGTTGGTCACTATATCCGCTGTGAGGTAGACCACGAAGAGGTTGAGTCCAAAAAGACTCCGGGCAAAATGCTCAAGTTCGTTCGCCTGGGTGATAAGGAGCCTGCGGATGGTTTTGACGAAGCGGAAGCCTCTGCCCCGAAGAAGGAAAGCAAGCCTGCGGCTACTGCCCCGGCTGCTGCACCTGCTGAAAAGGCAAGCGGTAAGAAGTTCGACCTGAACAGCATTCTGGGTTAATTAAATGACCTGCGGAGAGGGAGAAGTGTAGCTTTGAACTCTCCAATGGTCTATATTCTATAAAGTTGAATGAAAGGATTGAAGATTATGAGCGAACGAGATAAGCGTGTCAAGGCGTTTGAGAAGCTGATGAGGGGCGGGCTGTCCAGTACGGATGTGTCCTGTCTGAAAAATCAGTTGATGGCAATGGGGTTCTTTACGGCTCCTGCTTCTACGAAGTACCACGGAAACTATGAGGGCGGGCTGTTCGACCATAGCTTTACAGTAACCTCTTCTCTGCTTTCTCTGACAAAGAGGATGGGTCTGAACTGGAAGCGCAAGGCAAGCCCCTACATTGTGGGTATGCTCCATGACCTCTGTAAGTGTGATTCGTACATTCACAACCCGGATGGCACATACAGCTACAACCCCGACATTCTTCTGCCGGGACACGGTGACAAGTCCGTAATTCTGGCACAGAAGATTGTTGACCTCACAGATGAGGAAATGGCTTGTATCCGTTGGCACATGGGAGCCTTTGATGACAAGGAGAACTGGGATAAGTACGGGAAGTCCATTGAGAAATACCCGAACGTCCTGTGGACTCATACCGCTGACATGATGGCGGCACGAATTTTCAAAATTTAAGGAGGAAGAAAACGGCGTGGACTTAGAAGTACAGAAACTCTTAGAGAAAGCAGATGGAAATTTTGCAATCTTTGATTCTGTAGCAAAAGCACATTCCGTTCTTTCCCGTTATGACAGCATAGCTTGCTCTATATCGGGGGGGGAAGGATAGTGACATAATGCTTGATTTGATTTCAAAGATTGATAAAGACCGAAAGGTTAGATATATCTGGTTCGATACTGGGTTAGAGTACCAGGCAACAAAAGACCATCTGAAATACCTTGAAGAGAAATATCATATTGAAATCGAAAGAATCAAAGCAATTAAGCCTATCCCTCTTTCGTGTAGTGAATACGGGCAACCTTTCTTATCAAAGTTTGTATCAGATATGATTTCCCGGCTACAACGCCATGGCTTCACATGGGAGGATAAACCCGTAGAGCAGCTATTGGCTGAATACCCAAAAGCACAGGGAGCAATAAATTGGTGGTGTAATGGCAGAAACAAACCAGGTTTCAAAACCTCAATGTTCAACATTAACTATCATAAGTATCTGAAAGAATTTATGATTGAGAATCCCCCGTGGTTCAAAATTTCAAGTAAGTGCTGCACTTATGCTAAGAAAGAAGTTTCTGCTCAATTTATAAAGGACAACTACATAGACCTTATGATTATTGGAGTCAGAAAAGCTGAAAAAGGTATAAGGTCTGCAAGCTACAAAACCTGCTTTACAGCAAGAGAAGATGAATGCGACCAGTACAGACCGTTATTTTGGTATAGCGATAAAGACGAAGTTTACTATGATGAACTTTTCGACATTCAGCACAGCGATTGCTATACAAAGTACGGTATGACCCGAACAGGGTGTGTAGGTTGTCCGTTCAATCGAAAATTACTGGATGAATTGAGCATAATCGAAGAGCATGAACCTAAAATGCTCAAAGCCGTTTCTCATGTATTCAAAGACAGTTACGAATATACCAGAATGTTCAGAGAATACGTTCAGAAACGGAAGAACGAAGAGAAAGAGAGGACAAAATAATGGGATTTACTGAGATTCTGACGATTATTTTCATCATCTTAAAGTTACTGGGAGTTATCACTTGGGCATGGTGGGTATGCCTGCTCCCGGAGATTATCGCAGGCGTTCTCTACGTTGTTATCGTAGTGGCACAGTTGGTGGCAATCTATAAGACCCACAAGAGTATCAAGAAACATTTCGATGAGTTCTAAGGAGGATTCCAGTCATGGTAACAGTATTGATTGCAATTCTGGCTTTCATTCTGTGTGGTATATGCGGGATGATTCTTCTTGCAGTAATTGCCGTTGCAGCGGCACACGGATGTATGAATGATGAACCACCTAAGTCAAAGGAAGAATGGAAAGAGGTAGATTGATATGACAGGTAAAGAATACCAGGCATTAGCCATTAGAACTTGCAGCATTCCCTACGATTGCAAGGCTGACCGTCTGTATCATGCAGTGTTTGGTCTGAACAGCGAAGCGGGAGAAGTTGCAGGTATCTTACAGAAGAAGTACCAGGGACATGAAGTGAACCTTGAACACATGGAGAAGGAACTGGGAGATTGTCTCTGGATGATTGCGGAAGCGTGTGACGCACTGGGTACGGACATTGATACGGTCATGCAGATGAACATTGACAAGCTGAAAGCCCGTTACCCAGAGGGCTTTACGGTGGAGAACTCCCTTCATCGTAAGGTAGGCGATATTTAATGAACTTCCACAATATCACGCACGATGATATGAACAACGGTGATGGGTTGAGAGTGGTTCTCTGGGTTGCAGGGTGCGAACACCACTGCAAGAACTGCCAGAACCCTATCACCTGGGATTTCACAGACGGGGTTAAGTTCGACAAAGCAGCTTTCCATGAAATCTGCACGGAGTTGAGCAAGCCTTATATCAGCGGTCTTACCCTCTCTGGGGGTGACCCGCTGCACCCCGTCAATCGTTGTCAGATTTTATGGCTTGTGAAGAAGGTCAAGCAGTTCTTCCCGCACAAAACTATCTGGCTCTATACCGGGTACACATGGGAAGAGATAAATGCTGACAACTTCTATTGCAGAGCCATTCTGGACTACATTGACGTTCTGGTGGACGGACGTTTTGAAGAAGCATTAAAGGACGTGGGTTATCACTGGGCAGGTTCCACCAACCAGAGAGTTATCAATGTCCCGCAGTCCTTAAAGGAAGGGAGGGTTATACTCCATGAAAGTAATTAAGAAGGACGGTACGATTGAGCAGTTTGACGGTAAGAAGATTGTCAACGCAGTCAGTAAGTCTGCCGCCCGTGCAATGATTGAATTGGACGATACCCAGTACCATGAGATTGTATCTAAGGTCATGGCTATCGTTTCTGAGCGTTTCCCGGAACAGGTTCATGTTGCGGATATGCACAACATTGTGGAACAGGTTCTTGATGAGGTAAATCCGAAGATTGCGAAGTCTTACAGAGATTACCGAAACTTCAAGAAGGATTTCGTTCACATTATGGATGAGGTCTATCAGAAATCTCAGTCCATTCGTTTTCTGGGCGATAAGGAGAACGCAAACACGGACTCCACCCTGGTTGCTACGAAGCGTTGTCTGATTTTCAACGAACTGAATAAGCGACTGTACCGCAAGTTCTTTATGACCAATGATGAGTTGCAGGCTTGCAAGGATGGATACATTTATATCCATGACCAGTCAGCCCGCCTTGACACTATGAACTGCTGCCTGTGCGACATTTCCTCTATTATGAGCGGCGGCTTTGAGATGGGCAACGTCTGGTACAATGAGCCGAAAACTCTTGATACCGCCTTTGACGTTCTGGGAGATATTATCCTGGCTACTGCTTCACAGCAGTACGGCGGCTTCACTGTCCCGGAGGTGGACAAGATTCTGGCTCCGTATGCAGAGAAGTCCTACAAGAAGTACTGCGCTGAGTACATGGAAATCCGCAATCAACAGACCTTCACCCAGGACGTAAAAGACTGGGCTATGAGCAAGGTGCAGCGTGATTATGAGCAGGGCTTCCAGGGTATTGAGATGAAGCTGAACACTGTGGGTTCTTCCCGTGGTGATTATCCGTTCATTACTATGACCTTCGGACTGGCTACTGATGTGTTCGGCAAGATGGCAAGCAAGACCTTCCTCAAAGTTCACATGGAGGGTGAGGGTAAGCCGGGATTTAAGAAGCCAGTACTGTTCCCGAAACTGGTTTTCCTCTATGACGAAAACCTTCACGGTGAGGGTGGCTTCAATGAGGATGTGTTTGAAGCAGGTATTGATTGCAGTAGAAAGACCATGTATCCCGACTGGCTGTCCCTTACGGGTGACGGCTATGTGGCTGAGATGTACAAAAAGTACGGTAGAGTGATAAGCCCTATGGGTTGCCGTGCATTCCTCTCCCCGTGGTTTGAGCGTGGCGGCATGAAACCTGCGGACGCAGATGACAAGCCTGTATTTGTGGGACGCTTCAATATCGGTGCGGTTTCCCTGCACCTGCCTATGATTCTGGCAAAAGCCAGAGCCGAAAGCCGTGACTTCTATGAAGTCCTGGACTACTACCTGGAAATGATTAGAGGGGTTCACAAGCGTACCTATGAATATCTGGGTGAGATGAAAGCCAGTACCAACCCTATCATGTATTGTGAGGGTGGTGTATATGGTGGACACCTCAAACCGTCTGAGAAAATCAAGCCCCTGCTGAAACCCATGACAGCTTCCTTCGGTATCACAGCACTGAATGAGTTGCAGCGGCTCTACAACGGCAAGTCCATTGCAGAGGACGGAGAGTTTGCCCTGGAAGTCATGCAGCATATCAACCAGAAGGTTACGGAGTTCAAGAATGAGGACGGTTGGTTGTACGCAATCTACGGAACCCCGGCTGAAAGCCTGTGTGGTTTGCAGATTGAGCAGTTCCGTAAGAAGTACGGCATTATCGAAAATGTATCTGACCGCCCGTATGTGAGCAATTCCTTCCACTGTCATGTGACAGAGGACTTAACTCCGATTGAAAAGCAAAACCTTGAAGGACGTTTCTGGGATATGTTCAACGGTGGCAAGATTCAGTACGTTCGCTATCCGATTTCCTACAACCGGGAAGCAGTCAAGACTCTGGTTCGTAGAGCAATGCAGCTTGGTTTTTACGAAGGTGTGAACCTCTCCCTTGCTTATTGTGATGACTGCGGACACCAGGAACTTGAGATGGATGTTTGCCCGGTCTGTGGAAGCACCAACCTCACGAAGATTGACCGCATGAACGGTTACCTGTCTTACTCCCGTGTTCATGGCGATACCCGTCTGAACGCTGCGAAGATGGCAGAGATTGCCGAACGGAGGTCTATGTAATGGGGGGGGACGAAACTTGCATGACATTGGACTGGAAAATCTCAGATTCGCGATTGTGGAACAGGCTGTAGACGATTACCTCAGTTTACTGGCAGGGTTTATCACCCCGACAACAGACTGCAATATTGCAGAACTGGAACGATTCTTTTATTCTGATTGGTTCAGTGTTTTATGCAAGTTGGAGCCAGAGTTCATTATAGAGAATCTGAAAAGAAAGGCGAAGAAGATGATTCTGAAATATACCGTATCAAAGCAGAAAGGCAGTAGCCGTTACTATGTGCATGAGGTAGGCAGTAAAGAGCCTATCCCCGGCACACTGGGAACTAAGAAACAGGCTTTGCACAGAGCGGCAAAGATGAATGACCTGGACTATAAGGACTACATGAGAGTCCGCAGAAGGGATGGTGTGAGTTGTGATAAAGATTGATGAAGTCGAAACCTACGGATGGCAGGCGGCTATCCGTGGTATGAGAAATCCGAAGAACTCCTGGGAGAAGTCAGACAGCTATCCCGCTGTAGATTGCGGGAAGTGCGGAGTGATTGACCGGGACGGTATCTGTCATCCGAAGGAGCATGACTGCACTCCGTTTGCCTGCTATGCAGTCGGTGACAATGACTTGAAGCTGATGGAAACCCTGGGTGCTGCGGGAACTGACCACGGAAAGTACCTGCGTATGATTACCGTGACCGCAGATATTACCGCCCCTCTGTATTGGTGGAAAGAGTACGATACCTACAAGGTAGGCACTGTGGCAAACTCTTGTTCCACCATGCACAAAATCCAGGCAAAGGAGTTCGTTCTGAGCGATTTCAGCACGGAACACCTATCTGCTACGAACCTCATTGTGTTCAGCATGGTCATTGACGCTATGAATAATGCCCGTCTGGATTTCTTGCAGAGAAAGGACAAGAAGGACTGGTGGCAGATGATTCAGATGTTACCGACCTGTTACAACCAGAAGAGAACCGTACAGCTAAATTACGCTGTTCTCAAGAATATGTACCATTCCCGCCAGAATCACAAACTGGATGAGTGGCGTGAGTTCTGCAAGTGGGTGAAAACCCTGCCGTACAGTCAGTTAATCACAGGATAAGGAGAGTGTGGGAATGAAGGATTATTCCAAAATACCAGAGGAATTAAAGAATATGAATCAGTGGGTGTGTGCCTGGGATAACTCCAAAATTCCCATGAAAGCCTTTGAGAAGAAAGCCGCTTCCTCTACTGCCCCGGATACATGGAGTTCCTTTGAGCAGGCAGAGTGGGCAGTAGAGAACGGCTATTATGATAACCTGGGATTTGTATTCGCAGACAACGGACTGGTTGGTATTGATATTGACGCAGGCTTTGAGGATGGTCTTATGACCCCTCTCTGCGCCGATATTATGACCGCCTGCAAGTCCTACACAGAGAAGTCCAGAAGCGGACGTGGCGTACATATCCTGCTGCGGGGTACACTTCCCTTCCATGGTAAGAACAATCTTGCAGGGGTTGAGATTTACAAAGCCCGCAGGTTCTTCATTATGACCGGGAAACAGCTTATCTTTCCAACCATCATTGAGAACCAGGAAGCCATTGATTATGTGGTGGAGAAGTACTTCAAAGAGGTTGAGAAAGAGAACGGCGGGAAGTCTGCACTGGTACAGAAGATATACGCTCCGAAGTTCAATAAGCCAGAGGGCGGCAAGATTCCAGTTCGCCCAGATTACCCGCCGATTGCTTCTGGGGGCAGAAACCTGTCCCTTACTTCTCTGGCGGGAGCAATGCACAACACGGGCTACAACCCGGCACAGATTTATGCGGAACTGAAATTTGTCAACATGACTCAGTGCAAGCCGCCGCTTGATGACCGGGAACTGCAAACCATTACAGAAAGCGTGACGAGGTACAGACGATGAGAAGAGAAACTGGAAATCCCTGCTTTGATTGCAGGTGTGGTTGGTATGACTCTGACCTTGGATGTACCTGTCCTTCACTTGAGAAGTGGTATCAATGTCCGTTAGAGCCAGAACCCGACTGGGAAGAAATAATGAAGGAGGAAAAGAACCGTGGATGACTACGATTATTGCTATGAATGCGGAGGATATGGTGATGACTACCACCTGGACGAGAACGGAGAGTGGGTAAGCAGTTGTCCTGGCTGTCCTCACAATACATTGGAAGGAGATTATGACGATGAATGGTGAGAAAGACACTTGTGCAACCTGTTCACACTTCATCGGTGGCGGTGACTGGAACCTGTGTTGCGATTTGAAATACGATTTATGTTATAGCTGCACTCCGAAGTGTAACGATTATAAAGAGAGGAAGGAGGAAAAGCACAATGGATAATATACTGAGTATCCAGTGGAGTTCTGGACACATGGCAATCTATATGCCCGCTTTCTTCCCTTGTACTGCCGGGAAACTCAATAAGCTGAAAAAGTATATTGCTATGGACGTGGAACACGCAGAAGCCCTGTTCAAGCAAATGCAAGCATTCTTCCGGGAGCGTATTCCCGAATGTGAAGAAGTTTTTCAGCGTGAGGGTAAAGCCTACTGGAATTACCAGGACAAAGCCGCTGACTACGAACATCAACTTGCTAATGGCAAGATCCCGGTGGGACTCCCGCTGACGAAAGAGCAGAAGAAAGACTGGAAGAAGTACGCAAAAGATTGTGCTGCTTCTGCCAGGGCTTGTAAGCGTAGTGCATTACAAGCAAAGAAACAGAAAGAGTGGTTTGAAGCCCACCTGGAAGGAGGTACAGAAGAGTGAGTGATGAGTTATTTCAGTTGTCCAATGGCAGGTACATTACCTCTGAGGACATAAGCAGAAAGCTGTATTACATTAAAGACCACCACCCGGAAACCGCCTACCAGGATGATTCCACTGGGTACTCTTGGGATGAAGCGGGTATGGCTGACCTCTTCTCTGAGTGTTATCAGAATGACACCCGCTACTGCCCAGAAGCAAAGTCCTGGTACACCTATGAAACTGGCAAGTGGCACAAGGATGTGGGTGCGCTTCTGGTTTCTGCAAAGATTAAGGAGTTTGTGCGACTCATGGCTCTGTACTGCGGAGAGATTACCGATGAGGAAAAGCGTAAGCAGTACATGGCTTTTGTGGGGAAGATGGGTGACCGCCGCTTCCGTGACCGTCTTATGAAGGACGCTGCGGACAGCATGAAGATTGCAGCGGCACAGTTTGACACTCATCCCTATCTGATTAACTGTCTGAACGGCACTTATGACCTGGAACACATGAAGTTCCGTGAGCATAGATGGGATGATTTCTTGACCATGCAGACCAATTTTGAATACACCTTGCAGGAAGTTACCTGTCCACGATGGGAACAGTTCATCAAGGAAGTTACCCAGAACGAAGCAGACAAGGCAGACTACTTGCAGAGGGCTTTGGGTTATTCAATCTTAGGTACAAGTAAGGAAGAATGTATGTTCATCCTCCATGGTAAGACCACCCGCAACGGCAAAAGTACCATGCTTGACGCTATTCAGCACTTGCTTGGTGACTATTCAACCGTGGCTCCCGTAGAACTTATCTGCCGTGGTGACCGCCAGAAGAACGCAGAAGCAGCAAACCCGGTACTGGCAAAGCTGAAAGGTAAACGCATGGTTACTATGAGTGAGTCAGATACCGCAGGCAAACTGGATGAAGCTACAATTAAACAGTACACAGGTGGTGAGGACATTACCGCCCGTGAGTTGTATCAGTCGGCTATCACCTTCAAGCCGCAGTTTACCATGTGGCTGTCCTGCAATGACCTCCCTTCGGTGAAGGATAAGTCTTTGTTTGCGTCTGACCGTGTGCGTGTCATTGAGTTCAATCGTCACTTCACTGATGAAGAGCAGGACAAGGGACTCAAGGACTATTTTGAAACCCCAGAAGCAATGCGTGGTATCTTCACATGGTTGGTAGCAGGCTACTTCAAGTATATCCGCTTCGGGCTGAAAATGTCCCAGGGTATGCAGAAGGTTATTAAGCAGTATGAGAAGGATAATGACCTGGTACTGCAATTTCTGGAAGAGAAGTGTGAGCGGAAAGATGAAGGGTACACAAAAGCAAAGTCACTCTACGATAACTACAAAATGTGGTGTAAAGGGTGCGGTTATTATGTGTGCAGCATGAAGAAATTCAACGCAGAACTGACCGCACACCCGGAGTGGTATGCTGATAAAGGTGTCATAAATGGGGTAGCTGTCTATTATGGCATGGGTATGAAGTCAAATTAGTAGGGGTTGGTAGGGTAAAATAAGATTTTACTATAAGTTTTCTTAGTACGCGCGTATCTATAAAAACTTACTGTAAAAATTGAATTTGCCCTACCAACCTCATGCCCGACAGAAAGGAGACAGAAATGGAGTCTTATGTAGAAAGATGGAAGCGGGAGCAGGCTGAGAAACGACTGCTTGAGCAGAAAGAAGCAAAGCAGAAGGAGGTGCAGAAGGACAATGGCAGAAGAGCGGAAGAAACCCGGAGTAAGAGGAAAGGACAGAAAGCCCAGAAGAACAGAAGGGTATCAGAAGAGCAGTCCTAAGAATCTGGTGAAAGCCAGAGAGAACAGTCCTATCATGCAGGCTCAGACTAAGGAAATGCCAGAAGGGTACAATGCGAAGGTGACTGCCTTTATGATGGAGATTATGCCGAAGGAACCTCTGGACTTGCAGGACGTGCCAGAAATGGAAAGACGATTCTTGAATTATGTGCAGAAGTGTTCTGAATGGGATATGAAGGTGGGCAACCAGGCTGCGTATATGGCTATTGGTATCACGAAGGAACAGGCATGGGAATGGGAGAACGTCACGAAGGGGAACCCTGCCCGCACTGACTTTATCAAAAAAGTTCGCCAGTTCTGTGGTGTTTTTCGTGAGGGTCTTATGCAGGACGGCAAGGTGAACCCTGTCACGGGTATCTTTTGGCAGAAGAACTATGACGGCATGAAAGACCAGACAGAAATGGTACTCACCCCGAATAATCCTCTGGGAGAGCAGAAGGACATGAAAGCCCTTGAGCAGAAATACCTTGAGAGTGCTTATGACGGCTCAGAAGTCGCAGAAGGGACTTTTGCAGAAATCGCAGAAAGCCCAGAAGGGGCAGAAGGGCAGAAAGACTAATTTCAAAAGTCGCAGAAGGGGCAGAAGGGCGGCAACCCCTGCCCGCCTGCTGCCTTCCCTGCGGCAGACCGCCCGCCCAGGCTGCGGGGTTTCACCATGCTTTCAAGGCGTGGGACAGGGACAGACCGCCCGCCGCCCGTGGTGCTGTCTTGCTGCCGTGGTGCAGGCGTGGACACTCTGCGCCCCTCTGCGGGCTTTTCTGCCTGTTATGGTATAAGTATAGCCCCGTAGGGCTTGCGCCCGTCCTGGGTGGCTCTGCGGGGCTGTGATGGCATATAAGTATATAGACATAAAAGAACCCCGGCAGGCTGTGAACCTGTCCGGGGTTTCGTGCGTTATAACCAACGCAAGCGGGGGCGGCTGTGGTGCTTCCAATAGTCTACAAGCCGTTGCACCTCTGCGGGGTCATACATGGGTATATTATACAGTTGCAAGCCTGCCGGGGTCATATAATAGCCCTGTCCATAGCGGGGCAGGGTTTCGCACCCTGGAAGCCCTAAAATATTGCGGCTGTCTTGCTTGCTGCGGGTTCTAAGTCCTACACGACTGTCAAAATTTACTTTTATAGGGGTAGGGATAACAGCGGATAGCGGGCACTGTGTAGCGGCTATGATATGCACGTTTGCCGCTCTGCCTATCTGTGCAAGGCGTTGTATAAGCGGTTGCACTTGCTTTTTGTTAGTTGTCATTAAGTCCGCTAATTCATCAATAACCACATAGACCGCCCCGCCACTATAGTTCTTTTCATGGCGGCTCTGCATAGCCCTGTAGCGGCTTTCTGTGGTATCCATGGCATATTGTAACGCCTGCACCATGTCCCCCGGCTCACTGGCATATTTTAGCGTATGCGGCAGGGGCTTATAGTCTACAAGTTCTACCCGTTTAGGGTCTATAAAGATAAATTGCACGGCGGCGGGGCTGTCTTTTAATGCCGTTGTTATTATGCCGTTAATAACTACACTTTTACCGCTGCCCGTTGCGCCCGCTACAAGTAAATGCGGCTGTTTTAGCATATCGGAAAATAGATTGTAATAGCTGCCCTGCGGCGTTTCCCAGGTCTTTTCAATCAATGTTTTATGCCTCCATTCTATGAAATAAGCCCCGGCAGGCGGTGAAGCTGTCCGGGGCTGTGGTTTACTGCTGCATATAGCTATAATCGTATTGTTCCACGGTTTCCAGTGTGGCGGGCGTTGGTGCTTCACCTGTGAACCTGTCCACGGTGCAAACCGGGATATAAAAAGCGCTGTATTTGCCCGTTTCGGAATCGATACAATTATAGTATTCAAACGAATTAACTAAGTTATTAAAATCGTTTATAACTCCGATTTCATCAATTACGAATTGCGCCCGGTCTTTTCTGCTTAACCTGTGTTCATTATGCCAGGGTGTGAACGGGCGCAAGTTGCACGGGCAAATAATAACGGTTAAACCGTTCTTGTATGCGGTGCGGGCGGTCTTTTTGTCAATCCGCTTGAATGTATAGCCTTTTTCGGTAAATATGTATTTTCGCATGGTTTATACCTCCTATTTGTGCATTTTGCTATTGTATGCGGTTCTTTCTGTGGTGCAGGTTTGAAAGCCTACAGTTTCCAGACCCCCGGCGTAGCCGGGACGCTTGCGCCCTAACTGGCTATTTATACACGGCGCAACGTGTTTAAAATGCTATGCGGGAGAGTCTGCAAGCGGCTTGATATAAAGCCCTTGCTTGAACGTCTAACCATTCCTCACGGCTGTTAGGTCTGCGCTCACCCTCACGGGTGCGCTTGTACTCAGATGGGCAGCAGAGCCGCTCTGCAATGTCCCCGTTATAAATGAGGGACGAACCGCCGTAACTATAGGACTTCCAGGAGTCCGCACCATTGAGCAACCACGTTTTAAACTCCGCACGGTCTGCGGCTTCTCTGCCCTCATACGCTGCCCGCTCCTGGTATTCTTCCAGGAGTTCAAGAGCGTATATTGTAACGCCCTTACTCCATGCGCTGAGATCTTTCCTGGCTTCCAGTTCTTTCTTGATTTCGTTGTATGTTTTCATCTGTTTACCTCCTGTTTATTGTGCGCTGCCCTGGCGGGCGGCTGTGGTTTCGAACTTGTTTATCAAGTGTTTTATTGATTATAATATATCAAGTGTTTTATTGAATGTCAAGTGATTTATTGATATTCTTTTAAACTTTTTCACCACGTCCCGCCGCTCTGCCTGTGGTGCAGGCTGTCCCGGTCATCCTGCGGACAGACCCCCGGTGGGGGATATAGACCCCCGGCAACCGGGGCGGGTGAGCCTGGAAAATCCCGCAAAAATAAAAAAGATTCAATAAAACGCTTGACAATAAAATGCTTGTGATATATATATATATACTGACCATAGGAGGTGCAATATGGAAGCAAGAGAGATTATTAAAGACATTATGAGTACCGATGAAGTTACGAATGCTGAACTGGCACGGAGATTAGATATAACGCAGGCAACCGTCTGGGACAGGTTGAATAATAAGAAGGGGCGCAAGGATATTCCTGTATCTCTTCTCAAAACGATGTTAAGCGCACTTGGTTATAAAATCGTGGTTGTTCCAGATGAAATGCCTATCCCCGAAGGTGGATATGAAGTTGGTCAGACAGACATGGTAGGGTAAAATTGAATTTTTCACTAAGTTTTTATAGTAGAAGGTCTACTAAGAAAACTTATATGAAAATCTTAAAATACCCTACCAACCTTTACCGATTAAGGAGGTAATTATTTATGAGCGAATTAACGCTTATTGAACAGAGAACGGTAAATAATGTTCTGGTGGACGGGTACTATGGTAGCGAAGAAGCGTGGTTTACCCGTTTTCAAATAGGTGAAGCATTAGAGTATTCAGACCCTATAACTGCGATTACGAAAATTCACAATCGCCATCCAGAACGATTTGAAGGAAAATCAGTAACTACCAAACTGGTAGGTACTGACGGTAAATCATACGATATGTGGGTTTACAACTTCAAAGGAGTACTTGAGATATGCCGTTGGAGCAAACAGCCTAAAGCCGACATGGTGATGGACGCACTGTATGATATGGCTGAATCTGTTGTTAAAAAGGGCTACTATACAGTCATGTCCGCAGAAGAAACCATCAAAGCATTGGCTAAAGGTATGGAATATAATCATTTCATGGAAGATGTTGTATTTCCAGCTATTGAAATGCAGGATGAATTTACTTTCGATGGGCTTTTGGAACATTATTGTGGCTATCCCGTAAAAACGATGGATGATTTGAAACACGCAAAGGTCGTATTCAACCAAACTTCTAAGGAGAGAAAACAACGATTGTCGGCACTGAAATACAATGTTAATGACTATGTGAATGACGATGATATGTACCGCCGTATCAACAGGTTCAAATGGTCAGCCCCGGAGAATAGAGGTCATTATAAGACCATCAAGGGTGTTCGTTGGTTCGATGACTTTATTATGCAACAGCTAAGATGAAGTAGATTTCATCGACAGCAAGGTATATAAGGAGGTCGCAAACTACGACTCCATTATATGTGGAAGGGGTGAACTCATGTTTTATATTTTGTTTTGCTGTCTATGGTTTCTATGGTGGTGTATCAAGTCAATCGTTTTGTTTGCAATGTGGTTCACCTGGAATATTGTAGTCAGACCTGTGGCATGGTGTTTGTGCCTGCCCTTCAAGTTAATATGTAGCCGTAAGTGAGTTACGGTTTTGTCCAATGGGACTGTCTTAGTTGACGGTTCCATTTTTTTTTTTTGTTTACGGAGGTATGTATGGATTATAGTAAAATGAAAAGCAGCATTGACCAGGCTATCTTAAAAAGTCCGCTTGATGTTGCAGCCTATGATGATAAATTTGCCCTGTGCCGTGACTATGAGGGTACAGAGTTCCGACTGGCTCACGAATGGAACCAGGCTTTGCAGGAGGAAATCAGAGCGGGACTGAAACTGGCAGTAGATACCAGGGATTTTAAGACAGCAGAGGAATTTGACAATCTGCTGTTTCGCTCCCTACTGTTTTGTGCGCCCCATTATTTTGACGCATATTTACAGGCGGTAGAGTACGGCAAGCCTCTTGACAAGAAGTTCTACCTGCCCCGCCGTCATTACCTTAGACGATATGTGGAAGGATACCAGGAAGTTCTTGATGGAAAATTGGACTTTCTGTCCATTTCCATGCCGAAACGATGTGGTAAGTCTCAGCTTGGTATCAACTTTACGAATATGCTTTCTGGTAAATTTCCAGACCGTTCTACGCTGATGGAGGGTACAGGTGATGACCTTGTTCAGTCTTTCTACAAAGGTTGCCTTGAGTACATTCAGCAACCGAACGATTATCATTTTTATGATATTTTCCCAGAGAGCAAACTGGTACAGACCAATGCTGATACGAAGGTCATCAACCTTCTGCACAAGTCCCGATTCCCTACGGTCATGTGCCGTTCCATTGACGCACGGCAGGTAGGTCTTTCGGAAGCAACCAACCTTCTTTACCTGGATGACTGCGTAGAGGGACGTGAGGAAGCGAAGAACAGACAGAGACTTGATGACAAGTGGGAGGTTATTTCTGGTGATATTATCGGACGTGCCATTGAGGGTACGCCTATCGTTATCTGCGGTACACGATATTCTCTGTATGACCCTATCGGTCACTTGCAGGAGGAAATGCGGAAGCAGGGTAAGCGGTGCAAAATCATTGAAACCCCTGCTCTTGACCCAGTGACGGATGAGAGTAACTTTGAATACATTCGTGAGGGCAGGAAGGTTTTCACCACGCAGTACTTCCGTGACCAGAGAGAAATGCTTTCGGCAGAGCAGTTTGAGTCTGAGTTTCAGCAGCAGCCGTTTGAAGCGAAAGGTATTCTTTTCCCGGAAGCGTCCTTGAACCGATACTTTGAACTCCCTGTAGACCGTGAGCCAGACAGTATCATTGCCGTTTGCGATACTGCGGACAAGGGTGCTGACTATTGTTCTATGCCGATTGCTGCGGTGTACGGAGATGAGGTCTACATTGTAGACGTAGTGTTCGATGACTCCCCGCCAGAGGTCACTAAGCCAGAGTGTGCAAAGGCTCTGATGGACAATCTTGTGGTGGCAGGAACTTTTGAGTCGAATAATGCAGGTACATACTTTGCCAGGGATGTACAGCAGATTTTGACTGACCGAAAGTATGTCTGCAATATCCGAACGAAGAGAACTATCAGTAATAAGCAGACCCGTATCGAGTTCGCTTCTGATAACATTATCAAGCATTTTTACTTCAAAGACCCGTCACTCTACGCACGGAACAGTCAGTATGCCATGTTTATGAAGCAGGTCACAACTTACACCCGGTCTGGTAAAGTGCCACATGATGACGCACCCGACTCTCTTTCTCTGCTTGAGAATGAACTGCGTGGACTGGTAGGAGCGAAGGTTGAAGTTTTCAAAAGACCGTGTTAATTTACACAAAAACTCTTCAAACCTATTATCAAGAAAACTCTTGAAATAACCATTGAAGAGTGCTATAATTACAATAGAAATATTAGGATTGGAGGTGGCTTGCGTGTCTTTCGGTTTATACGGTAGACGCATGATAAAGTCTGATGAAACCGAAGTGACCGTTGAGAACGTGGTTGCGATTCTCAATAAGGCACTTCCTTATCACTGGGAGAATCGCAGTGAAATTCAATATCTGTGGTACTACTACAGAGGATTACAGCCGATTCTCAACCGTGAGAAACAGGTTCGTCCAGAGATTTGTAATAAAATCGTGGAGAACCGGGCAAATGAGATTGTGTCCTTCAAGTCTGGCTATTTGATGGGCGAACCTCTACAGTATGTTTCCCGTGGTAACGGTGATAATCTCTCGGACGCAATCAATCAGCTTAACGAATTTGTGTTTGCCGAAGAGAAGCCCGCAAAGGATAAGGAACTTGCTGACTGGTTCCATATCTGCGGTACGTCTTTCAGAATGGTTCTTCCAGATGAGGGAGTAGGTGAGGACGATGACTCCCCATTTGAAATCTACACACTTGACCCACGAAACACTTTTGTAGTGTACAACAATGGTCTTGGAAACAAGCCGCTTCTGGGTGTCAAGTATGTGGTGGATGACAACGGTATAGTTCATTATTGTTGCTACTCTGACCATGAGTATTTTGAGATTGTAGAATCTCATATCATCAAGGCAGAGCCGCACATTCTGGGTGATATTCCCATCATCGAATATCCTCTGAATATTGCCCGCATTGGTGCGTTTGAGTTGGTTATCCCGCTCTTGGACGCAATTAACCTTACGGACAGTAATCGCCAGGATGGAGTTGAACAGTTCATCCAGGCACTCATGCTTTTCCATAACGTAGACATTTCGTCTGACGATTATGAGAAGCTGAGAGAGGAAGGGGCTATTAAGTTCCGGGATATTGACCCTCAGTTGAAAGCCGAAGTATCTTATCTGACCAGTACTCTGAACCAGGGTGAAACGCAAACCCTGGTTGACCATATGTACCAGACGGTATTGACTATCTGTGGTATGCCGAACCGCAACGGCGGTACGTCTACCAGTGATACCGGGTCTGCGGTCATTATGAGAGATGGTTGGTCTGCTGCGGAAGCAAGAGCAAAGGACAGCGAATTGATGTTCAAGAAGAGTGAGAGGATTTTCCTTAAGCTGATTCTGAATATCTGCAAAACTCTGAAAGGCATGGACTTGAAGGTTTGCAACATTGAAATTCGCTTTACCCGAAGAAATTACGAAAACATTCTGCAAAAAGCCCAGGTGCTTGACCTTATGTTGAAGAACAGTAAGATTCACCCACGGCTTGCTTTTGAGCATTGCGGACTGTTTGTTGATTCTGACCTGGCATACACATTAAGTGAGGAATATGCAGAGGAACAGGAGAAGAAAGCACAGGAGTTGCTTGAAAAGCAGAATACGGAAAAGGAGGATGAAACCGATGACTCCAACACTGACAAAGGAAATGGTGCAGCAGGTGGAAACGCTGCTCAAGCACGGCAGCAGAGTGGAAGTGCTAATTGAGCAGGGCAAGGTTACGATTGTTGAAATCAAACGCAAGATGAGAATGAAAGAGTAACACCAGGACAGAGGTTCTGGTGAGTCCAATGGGACTGTGAGTGACGAACTCATAGTCCCTTTTTATTTTGCCTATGAATAATACATTTTCAGCTTATATTTCTGCGTTTGATGAACTCAACATTCTGACTTCCACCAGTTATTACTCCGCTTCTGGGAAGGATATGACCTCAAAGGTTGCTCAGATTGCGGATGACATTTTATCACTGCTCATCCGGGCTTATCAGCAGGGCATTACAGCCACGGCAGATATGCTTGCCTACGATTTGACCGTAGACGTGGATTCCATGGAGGAAGCCATTTATGAGGTGATAGACGGTAAAACCTTTGAAGACAGAATCGCTGACCATGTGATAGCCGGGGATTTGTCGGGCTTACAGATGTTAGTCGAATCTGAATATCACAGGGTATTCAATGCAGCGGAAGAGGATGGAGCCTATGAGTTCCAGTCCACAAGAGGACTGGGAGTCTTAAAGAAATGGGTGACTGTCCGGGATGAAGCCGTTCGGGATACTCATAAATACCTGGAAGGTGTAAGCGTGGCTCTGGATGAAGAGTTTTATACCTTTGATGGTGACCATGCTTCCAGACCGGGTGAGTTCACTAAGGCAGAGAACAATGTGAACTGCCGCTGTGTACTGAAACTTGAAACTGATACTTCGCAGGATTGACCTGCTTGTATGGTGAGGGAACACCTAAAAACGCACACTCAGACAAGAGGATAAAACAGAAGAACATGGTGAGGGAACACCTTAAAACGCAAGGAGGACTTTATTATGAGTTATTTAAGTGATTTGCTTGGAGATTCCTACAAGGAAGGTATGACTGAGGAAGAGATTTCTACGGCTTTACAGGCTGCGGGTGCAGGTCAGAATAATGACGCTGAAATCAATCGTCTGAAAGCACAGCTTTCTAAAGCCAATTCCGAAGCTGCTGATTACAAGAAGCAGTTAAGAGGTAAGCAGACTGCTGATGAAGCCGCTGCCGCTGAACAGAAAGCAATCATGGACAAGCTGACCCAGGAGAATACCGATTTGAAGCGTTCTATCGCTCTGGCAGACAAAAAGACAAAACTGGTAGCTATGGGCTACGATGAGAAACTTGCTGACAGTACTGCAATCGCAATGGTTGACGGCGATATGGACACGGTTATGAAGAACCAGGCTACGTTCAATGAGTCCCGTGAAAAGGCAATTCGTGCTGAACAGATGAAGAAAACTCCCAGACCTGCTGCGGGTTATGATGGGACGGGCGGCATGGATTACGCTAAGAAAATCGAAGAAGCGCAGGCAAGCGGCGATTTGACCGCAGTTGCCTACTATACACGTCTGAAAGCGCAGGATGAAGCGAATCAGATGAAAGAGTAAAAATCGGAGGTAAAAGACAATGGCAGATACGTTTGCAACCAGTTTTGGCGTTCTGAATTATTCTGGAATGCTGTTTAACAAGGGTAACGTGCGTACCCCGCTTTCTTCCATCATTGGTAGCAAGGCGAAAACCACGAATCATGTAGAGTTCGTTACTGGACAGGAGTACACCTCTAACGGTAATGGCTCTCAGCCTGCAATCAGTGAGAGTGCTTCTCTGACTGCCCCGGATGCTAATGTTGTGACCCGTTCTCAGAAAACGAACGTCACTCAGATTTTCCAGGAGTCCGTTGGTATCTCTTACGGTAAGCAGAGCAACATGGGTACTCTGAGCGGTATCAATGTCGCAGAGCAGCAGGCAAACCCGATGAGCGAACTGGACTTCCAGGTTGCCGCTAAGATTCAGAAGGTCAACCGTGATATTGAGTACACCTTTATCAACGGTGAGTACAACAAGGCTACTTCTGATTCTGAGGTAAACAAGACCCGTGGTCTGGTGAATGCTATCACCACTAACATTATGACAATGGCTAAGAAGCCCCTGGGTCTGTGGGATATTGCCGACATGGTGAAGAAGATTTACGGTGCGAATGCTCCGACTGACGGTCTGGTGCTGTGGTGTGACGCTGTGACTCTGTTCCAGGTCAACGCTGACGCTGTTCAGAATGGTCTTACCGTTGTTCCCGCTGCCCGTGAGATTAACGGTATTGCTCTTTCCAGTGTGGTAACTCCTATCGGTGTTGTTTACCTGTATCTGGGTGAGTGCCTGCCTGCGGGTACTGCACTGCTTCTGAACCTTGATGTTCTGGCTCCTGTTTATCAGCCTGTTCCGGGTAAGGGTAACTTCTTCCTGGAGCCGCTTGCTAAGACGGGTGCTGGTGAGAAGTATCAGCTTTTCGGTCAGATTGGTCTTGACCATGGTCCCGAATGGTATCACGGCAAGTTCACTGGTATTTCTACTACCTTTGAGAAGCCGACCTACAGCCGTTCTATTTATGTGGCGAATGCCGCTGACATTGGCAAGACTACGGTCTAATGAAGATTGAAAGGAGGTGGACAACATGACCGATGAAGAGAAACTGACCATGCTTAAAAGCATGACAGAGGAAACGGATAACGATGTGTTGTCCACTTACCTCACTTTAGCGAAAGGGGTAGTGCTTTCCCGTGCCTACCCTTATACGGAAGAAGATACGGTTCCTGCAAAATATGACACGGTTCATGTTGAAATTGCCGCTTATATGCTGAACAAGCGTGGGGCAGAGGGTGAAACAGCACACAGCGAAAACGGCGTTTCCCGTTCTTATGAAGATGGTGACATTCCCCCTACTCTGCTGCGGCGAATCCTACCTATGGCGGGGGTGATTCTATGAAGCTGATGAAGCGCAATCTAAAATCCGTGCATTACTGCCTGTATAAAGGTAGGGAGCCACTTCTGGACGATGACGGGAATGAAACTGGTGAATACCAGGTGGGCTATGAAATCCCCGTTGAACTGCAATGCAGTGTTTCACCTGCGACTGGATATGCCCAGGTGAATATGTTCGGTAACTTAGAGTCCTATGACAAGGTACTCATTACTGATGATATAAATTGCCCCATTGACGAAAACACCCTGCTCTTTGTAGATAAAGAGCCAGAGTTCGGAAATGACGGCAATCCTCTCTGTGACTATAGGGTACGGCGTGTTGCAAAGTCCCTTAACAGTATCTCTTATGCTATTAGCAAGGTGACCGTATCGTGAGCAAGCGTGTTATCAAAGTTACGTTATCTGAAAAGAGCATTGACAATGCCATTAAAGAACTCAAGAACTACAAGACGTGGCTGAAAGAGTGTACTGAAAAATTCATACAAGCCCTTGGCGAAGAGGGAGTCCAGGTGGCTACAGCAAAGTTCCAGACAGCCGTCTATGACGGTACGAACGATGTGAGCGTGTCTGTAGAAAGCCGGGATAACAACAAAGTAGCCGTGGTAGCTGTAGGAAGTTCAGTCCTCTTTATTGAGTTTGGTACAGGTGTAAAGTACCCAGACAATCACCCGGAAGCAGGCAAGAACGGTTTCACCCGTGGCGGCTACGGCTATAAACTGGGACGGCTTGAAAATGGATGGCGGTACACTGGTGACCCTGGTTCTAACGGTGAAGTTATTACCACGGGAAAACACGCAGGTGAAGTTCACACCTACGGTAACCCTGCAAACATGAGTATGTACGAAACAGTCAGAGAGTTGGAAGAGAAGTTTGAAGAGATAGCAAGGAGGTGTTACACATGATTGACTGCGAAAACGAAGTCTATACAAGGCTTGCGAAAATCTTGAGAGAGAAATTCCCTAAGATTGATATTGCCAGTGAATATGTGAAATCACCTTCTTCTTTTCCTCATGTGAGTATTACCCAGAGTGACTGCTATATCCCTACGGAATGGCAGGACAGTAGCATGAAAGAGAATATGGTCATTGCCATGTTTGAAATCAATGTCTACTCCAATAAGGCTGAGGGTAAGAAAACGGAATGCAAGAAGATTATCAAAGAAATCAATGACGCATTGTACTCCATGAATTTTAGGAGAACGGCTATGACCCCGGTTCCGAACATGGAGGACGCAACAATCTATCGGATTACAGCCCGTTTCCGTGTGGCAACCGATGGAAAACACTTTTACAGGAGGTAAGCAAAATGGCTACAAGTACTTATATGACCTTCCTCATGCACAAGAAACAGTCTACATGGGAGAAGCTGCTTGACATTACTGAGTTCCCCGACCTGGGCGGTGACCCGGAACTGCTTGAAACCACCACTTTGTCTGACAAAATGCAGACCTATGTGAATGGTGTCCAGAGCAATGACGGCATGACCTTTAATGCCAACTATGACCACACTGAGTACAAGGCTCTGAAAGCCCTTGAGGGCAATAATGAGGAATACGCAGTATGGTTCGGTGGCACTGAGACTGCAAGTTCCCCGACTCCTACGGGTTCTGAGGGCAAGTTCAAGTTTGCAGGCGAACTGTCCGTCTACGTTACTGGCGGCGGCGTGAATGAGGTTCGTGGTATGGCGATTACGATTGCCCCGTCCACTCCTATCACTGAGGACGAAGAGTAAGATCACATTTAATTTTGAGAATTAAAGGAGAGTTGAGCAATGGCTAAACAGATTGTTTTTACCTATGAAGATAAGGAATACACGCTTGAGTTTACCAGGCGTACTGTCAAGCAGATGGAGGATGAGGGCTTTGTTGCACAGGACATTGACCGTAAGCCTATGACTCTGCTTCCTGCTCTTTTTGCAGGTGCATTCAAGGCGCACCATCGTTTCGTGAAGCAGGATGTGATTGACAAGATTTATGCGAGTATGCCTCATAAGGATGAACTGATTGGCAAGTTGGCAGAGATGTACAATGACCCGATTGTGACTCTGATGGAGGAACCCGATGAGAAAGCGGTAAAAAACATGAGTTGGGAAGCGAACTGGTAACGGGTTCGGACTCCCAGGCTGAAACGGGCGGCAACTGCCGCTTGCCCGTTGTTTATCGTTACGGGGAAACTTTTGAAAAACTCTGCGGTTATTACATGAGTCTGGGCATGGGCTATCACGATTACTGGGATGGTGATTGTGAGATGGCACGGTACTACAGGGATATGGATGAAAAGGTCAAAGAGCGGCAGAATGAAGCCCTCTGGCTACAAGGTCTGTATTTCTATGAAGCGTTGGTTGACGCTTCCCCGGTACTGAATGCTATGAGCAAAAAGCATAAGCCTATTCCTTACAGGCAGGATCCGATTCCTCTGACCGAAGCACGTCATAGACAGCAGCAAGAGGAAGAGAATCAGAAGAAACTTCATGCGGGTAAGGAAGCCATGAAACAGATAATGGCAGGGGTCAATTCAAAATTCAAACGGAAGGAGGAATAAATCATGGCAGTTGAGATTGAAGGTCTTGAGTTTCAAATTGAAGCGAAGTCCGAAAATGCCGCTAAAGGTGTAGACGCTCTGATTAACAGCTTCAATAAGCTGAAAGCAGCAACCAAAGGTGGCGCAGGTCTGAACAATATCAGCAAGAAACTGGACGCAATCAGTAATGCAAAGCTGAGTATGTCCGGGATTGAGAAGATTGAAGATTTGACGAAAAGCCTTAATTCTCTGAGCAATGTCAAGATTTCCTCCACAATCTCTAAGAGAATAACTGAAATCGGTGCTTCTCTGGATGGTCTGAACTGGTCTGGTGTGGAAAAGGTTGAAGCACTCAGCACTGCTCTACAGAATATGCAGGGCATTCAGATTCCGAATATGAGAAACCTTACTGGGAACCAGACAGCTACGCCTGCCGGGACTGCTACTCCTGCTGCGGCAGCAACGAACGCTACTTCGGCGGCAACCTCTGGTGTTACTCAGTATACTTCACAGGTTACGGCAGCAACCAGTGCCACTCACAATTTCGTATCTTCGCTTGGTAAAGTGGCAGGTGCAGTGGGTGGATTTACGGGTATTACATATCCGTTCGTACAGGCGAAAAATGCACTGGGCGCACTTCCTGCCAAAATCAAAGAAGTGGTGGGAAACCTGGGAACGCTCTATCAGCAGTTTGTTAATACGGGCGGTGTTCTGGGTCTGTTCGGGAGAAGTATCAAAGCGGTTGCTTCTACGCTGGGTTCTAAGTTGGCTGCGGGAATGAAGAATGTAACCTCTAACCTCAAGAAGATGAACCCGGTGGCTCAGATTGCGAACGGGAAGTTGGGTCAGTTGTTCTCTTCCTTAAAGCGTATTGCAATGTACCGTGCAATTCGATTCTTCTTTGCACAGCTTACGGCTGCAATGAAGGAAGGTATTCAGAATTTGTATATGTACAGTTCCCTCATGGGCGGTACGTTCAAAGGAAGCATGGACAGTCTGGCAACCAGTTTCCAGTACCTCAAGAACAGCATGGGTGCTATGGTGGCTTCGCTCATCAATATGATTGCTCCTGCGGTGGACGCTCTGATTGATAAATTTGCGGCATTGCTGAACATTGTCAATCAGTTCTTCGCCCGTCTGTCTGGTGCAACCACCTTCACGAAAGCGAAGAAAGCGGCGGCTTCCTATGGCGATTCTATCTCTGGTGCGGGTAAGTCTGCGAAGAAAGCGGCAAAGGATATTAAGGACGCTACGGTTGGCATTGATGAATTGAACATTATCAGTCAGAAGGATTCCAGTGGAAGCGGTTCTGGCAGTAAGAACTATGGCGATATGTTTGAAACCGTGCCGATTGACAGTAGCATTTCTGAATTTACCGACAAGCTGAAAGCAGCACTGGACGCAGGTGACTGGAAAACCCTGGGTACTTTACTGGGTGAAAAGTTCAATGAGATTGTGGATAGCATTGATTGGTCTGGTATCGGTCACAAGATTGGATACGGACTGAACGGTGCAATACAGACAGCATACTGGTTCCTAAAGACAGCGGATTTCAAGAACCTGGGTAACCATATAGCAGAACTGCTGAATGGTGCAATGGAGGAAATTGACTTCACATACCTGGGCAGACTTCTGGTTCGTGGTGTCACGGTAGCCCTTGATTTTATGATTGGCTTGCTTGGCGGTTTGAATTGGAGCCTTGTGGGAAAGAGCATTGGCGATTTCTTGAAGGGTGCATTCAATGAAGCCCAGGAGTGGATTGCAAGCTATAACTGGAACAAGATGGGCAAAGACCTGTGGAAGAATCTCAAGGCTTGTATCAAGGGCATTGACTTTGCAGGTGTGGCACAGAGTTTCTTCAAGTTACTGGGTTCCGCTATAGCGGCTGCTGTGAGCGGTATCGCAGGTTTCGTACAGGGTATCTGGGAGGACATTACCGGGTACTTCCAGAAATATCTCACCAATGATGACGGTACAAAGAAATGTGGTCTTGACTGGGTAGCGGGTCTACTTGAGGGTATCTGGGACGGCATTAAAAATATCGGCAAGTGGATTAAGGAGAACGTATTTGACCCGTTCATTGAGGGATTCAAAGAGTGCTTCGGTATTCACTCTCCTTCTACAGTAATGAAGGAGATGGGCGGTTATGTGGTCGAAGGTTTCTTGCAGGGACTTAACAAGTTCAGTGAGATTGCAGGCAAGGTGAAGGAATGGGCAGGTAAAGTCATTGAGTGGTTCACGAAGGGTGAGGACGGCAAGGGTATTGTTGAGCATTTCAAGGAAATCGGCGGCAATATCGTAAGCGGCTTCAAAGACAAGGTTGGTGGCACTTATACCACGGTCAAGTCTAACGTGACTACCTGGGCAAGCAAAGTGAAAGACTGGTTCAGCAACAACTCTTTTGGTGGAGTGAACAGCGATACTTTCAGTACCTTTGCGAACAACACGATTGAAGGTTTCCGAACCAAAGTCGGTAGTGCCTATACCAACACCAAAACGAATGTGACCACCTGGGCAAGTAAGGTCAAGGAATGGTTCACCAGTAGTTCCTTCGGTGGCGTAAACTCTACGAACTTCCAGACCTTTGCAAACAATGTGGTGACCGGGTTCAAGGATAAGATTGGTTCTGCGTATGTGAATACGAAGAGCAATATGACTACCTGGGCAACCAATGTGAAGAACTGGTTCTCTGGTATTGCTTCCGCTTCTGCATTCTCTGGCTTCGCAACCAGTGTGGTTGATGGGTTCAAGAACAGAATCGGCGGGTACTACACTGCGGCACAGGGTAACATGAGTACCTTTGGTAGCAGTGTGAAGAGTTGGTTCACAGCACATTGCTCCTACAATGGTTTCTATAATGTAGCTTCTGACGTAGTGAGTGGTTTTAAGAACGGTATCGGTGAATTGTACCATACTTGCAAAAGCACAATCTCTTCCTGGGGTAGTTCAATCATTTCCTGGTTCAAGGACAAGTTGGACGTAAACTCCCCGTCTAAGGTCTTTTATGAGATTGGTGGTTTTGCCGTTGCAGGTTTCAATAATGCGATTGCCCAGGTGGGTAAGAGTACGAAGTCTGTAGTCGGAACATGGGCTGATTCCTTTACGAATTTCAGTCCGACAATGGCACTGGCAGTTGATACTTCTGCTCTGAAATATTATGACTCTGCCGCATTCTCCCGGTCTATTTCTTCTAACGTACAGAGCAGCACGGAGGTTTCCGCAACGGGCTTCCGTGAAGCCATGGAGGATTTCTACCATGAGTACGTTGAACCAACCATGGTTCAGATGGCTGATGATATGCGTAGGCAGGCTGATAAGGAAGAGAAAACCGTGGTGCAGGTTGGTAACCGTGTGGTGACTGACGCTGTGACCACTCAGAAGAAAGCCAATGGCTATAGCTTTACGGGATAAGGAGGTAATGTGTAATGGCTTATCTGGCAATCAACGGTTATGCGTTACCTCCCTGCAAGAGAGGTGTCACCCCTACGGTGACCACTCTTGTAGATTCCGGGCGTAACGCAAACGGTACGGTGGTGGGTCAGCGTATCGGACGTGACCAGTACAAGATTGACAATCTGGAATGGTCATGGCTCACTGCCGAACAGTGGTCAAAGATACTGAGTATCCTTGATAACTTCTTTGTAAATGTAACTTTTATTGACCCTGTAAGTAATGCACCTAAGACCATCAAAATGTACTGTGGTAACCGAACGGCTGAACCCTACTGGGTAGATAAGGACGGTCACCCGACACACTACAGGAATTGCAAGGTGAATCTGATTGACGTAGGAGAGTGATTTTATGCAAAAGGTATCCAAAGAGTATAAGGCAAGCATGAAAGACTCCCTCCGTGAGAGAGCATACATAATGATTTCTTTCGGAGTTGTCAACCAGGAAGCGCAGGCGAAAGCCAGAGTAGACAGCGGAGAGTTTGCCTACTTCTCCAACCCGGACAACCTGTTCAATGAGGGAAATGACGATATGGTGTACGCCACTCTGGAAGAGAACTTCACCAGGGTTGACGGTTCCATGTATTTTCTCCCACGGAACAAGCCGGGGGCAATGTTCTACAACACAGGGTTGGTAGGGAAGAATCTGGTATCAGACGGACTGTATGAAGTGACCATAAATCTTCATGCGGCTCCGACTGATTTCAGAGGTATTACGATTAACTTCGGTGAGAACTATCCTACTGATTTTGATTTTGTCACGAATACCGGGCAAAAGGTTGAGTTCCGGGATAATGACAAAGCTGTTTTTACTACAGAGGAAGTGCTTGAGAATGTAACCACACTGACTCTGGTGATTCATAAAATGAAGAACCTCCAAAGCAGGCTGCGTATCTACTCTTTCCGTTTTGGCTACGGACTGGTGTACTACAACGATTCTGTTATGAGTTCTTCGCTTGAGAGTTATGTCAGCCCGATTGGTGCTGACATTCCTCAGATTGATTTCTCAGTAACGCTGAAAAACTATGACAAGTATTTTAATGTGGACAACCCGAAGTCGGCTATCAACTTCCTGGAAACTGGACAGGAGATGGACATTTACTACGGGTATCAGCTTCCGAACTCTGATGAAATTGAATGGGTCAGAGGAAATCACCTGCTCTGTTCTGAGTGGGAGTCCGATGACTACACGGCAACAATCCGTTGCCAGGACGTGTTCCGTAACATGGACACGGAGTATTACAAAGGACTGTATGCTCCGAACGGCAAAAGCTATTATGACCTGGCGATTGAGGTTCTGAAAGCTGCCGGGGAGAAAGACTACTATGTTGACCCCCGACTCAAAAAGCTATATACGAAGAATCCTATCCCCCGTGTTTCCTGTAAGGAAGCATTGCAGATTATAGCCAATGCCTGCCGCTGTGTTCTGTCACAGTCCAGAGTTGGTACGATTCAGATTAAATCCTCTTTCGTCCCGGAAGCTGCGGCAAGCAGCAATGGTGAAACCGATTACTCCCACGTTGCGAAGATTCTAACGGATGATACCAAAGATGAGTACGCAACACTGGCAAGTAACTACACCACGGCAGACGGGACAATGTTCTTCCTGCCACGGGCGGCAAGTAAGAGGACGTTGAACACAGGCTTTATTTCGGAGCAGAAGTCTGACGCTGACGGTAAGTTCACCACAAACCCTATGGTAACAATCGTGCAGGAAGCCGCCTGTATGTACTACGGTGTGAAGTTCGTGTTCGGTAACGCTCTTCCTTCGGGAATGGTCATTCGTACCTACAACAATAACGAACTGGTTACTGAGTATGAGGTGGAAGAAGAGATTACAAAGACCCTGGTGGTTCTTCGGGACTTTGATGATTTCGACACCATGAAGATTGAGTTCACGGGAACGGCAGAGCCGTACAACCGTATTGTGCTTAACAACTTCGCTTTCGGTGATGTGACTGACTTCACCATGGAGCGGCAGGACATGACTTCTTCCCCGAAAGCCATTAAGCAGGAGTTGGTCAAAGAGGTCATCGTACCTTGCTACAGTTATCAGCCGGGTAATGCCGAAGAGAGTCTTGTCAGTGAGGATATTACCGTGAAGTCTGGTGATGTGGAAACCTTCTATGTGGGTGAACCGTCCTACAACTTCCGGGCAACACTGGACGAAAGTGCCAGTGGTGTGAGTATCACTGCATGGGGTAACTACTATGTGACAGTCAAGTTCTCTAAGACAGGAACCTTCCGTCTGGAAATTCTGGGCTATCGGTACAAAATCGTGGAGCGATATGCCACGAAGTCACTGAACAGCAGAGGTAAGTCTGTAAAATGGGCGAACCCGCTTATCAGTGATATGGCGATTGCTACAGAACTGGCTGAATGGATTGGTGACTATTATACCGCAGGTATTGAGTATGAGTACGATACCAGAGGTAACCCGGAGATTGACGCAAACGATATTGTGTACCAAGAGAATGAGTTCCATGACGGAATGAAGGTAAATATCTATCGGCACACAATCAACTTTGACCAGGCGTTCAGCGGCAAGGTAACCGCAAGACGTGTATCCAGTTAGGAGGTGACGGAAGATGGCATGGCAAACACCTAAAACAGATTGGCACGGAAGTACAAATTCAGAGGGTGTTTATACGGGTGACAGATTCAATGCTTCGGATTTCAACCGTATTAAGAACAATCTGACGTTCCTCCGGGATATGGCAATCAAGCTGTACAAGGAGTTCTCTCTTGTAAGCCTGGGTGATGACAGAGTACCAGGTGACTACTTTTACGCTGATGAAATCAATCAGCTTGAAGAAAATCTGGAAACCCTCAACACCAACACTCTCAGAATGTCTTACGGGTCTGCACCCGTTTATAACGATAACGGCACTACGATGGATTTCAATGAACTGAATCGTTTAGAGGGTGCAGCCTTAGACCTGTATGACAGACTCACGAATGAGAGTGAAGGAAGGAGGATGTTTACATGGAATTTCGGAATGAAGGGAGGGGACTTGTAAATGGCATGGGAACTTTTACCTGTTGACTATACGGACGCTGTGTGGGCGGGCTTGAAGCGATACAACCAGATTAACAATGAAGATGGTTCGGTATCCTTCCAGGACATTACGGCTTATACCGGGAAAGAGAAATCTTTCTTCGGGGCAAAAGACGCTAACCGCATGAACGAAGCCCTCAACACCATTATGAGCATGGTGGAGAATGGCACTGACCTGTATACCGCATTCCAGAATTATTTTGCAGAGCAGAAAACTTTGTTTGAGCAGGAAGCTGATTCCAAAGCAACGGAGTTTGATAACTACACGGATAATCTGGAACAGGAATATAAGGCAAGCATGGCGGCTTTTGAGAGTCAGCAGCAGCAAATTTACAATGCCTGGTTCCAGGCTATGAAAGACCAGTTGAGTAAGGACGCTGCGGGCAACCTGCAAAATCAGTGTACTGAACTGGATGAGCGTTTGACTCTGCTTGAGCAGATGACAATGCAGAATGACTTCTCTGCTCCGCTTGCTACAGATGATGAAGCAATCACGCTGATTGTGGATGACCTGGATTATGCGATTCTGGCAGATTGGAAATACAAGGAGGAATAAAAGATGGCAACTATTAGTGTTCAGACGAAAAAGTTTGCAGACCTGGAAGCGATTCTGTCCGTTACGGGTACTGAGCAGATGTTGATTCACGATGGTAACGGCGTGAAGGTCATTACCGTTCAGAATCTCCATAAGGGTTTGCAGGCTGACATTGACGCAATTCAGAATGTGATTGCGGATGGCGCAGGCGCACATAACAGCATTTACCGTGGTAAGAACCTGGGTACTTCTGTTACAGCAGAGCAGTACAAGGCTATTTCTGATGGTACATTTGCAGGTCTTTATGTCGGTGACTACTGGGTTATCAGTGGAGTGACTTACCGCATTGCAGGCTTTGACTATTACCTGCATAACGGCGATACCGATACTACCAAACACCATGCGGTGATTGTACCCGATGAGAATATGGGTTCGGCTCAGATGAATACCACGAATGTCACTACGGGTGGTTATGTTGGTTCGGCTATGTATAAGGCTAATTTGAATGCGGCTAAGACCAAAATCAAGGCTGCGTTTAGTGGTCATGTGCTTAGTCATCGTGTTTATCTGACGAATGCTGTATCTAACGGCGCACCTTCGGGTGGTGCATGGTTTGACAGCGAAGTTGAACTTATGACAGAGCGTATGGTTTACGGTTGCCCTGTTCACTCTCCGATGGGTGACGGTCAGAAAGACCCGTGGAGCGCAATGCACAATTATACCGTGGAAAAATCTCAGCTTCCGTTGTTCGTCCTCAACCCGGCTGCGATTGCTACACGATATGATTACTGGCTGAGAGATGTGGTTACCGCCGTTTACTTCGCTGGTGTGGACTACTACGGGCTTGCGAGCTACGGCAGCGCTTCTAGCTCTCTTGGCGTTCGCCCCGATTTCTGTATCTGTTAATCGAAAATCTGCACCCCCTTGTGGGGTGCAGTAGAAAGGAACTAATGAAATGTCAGTATTGAAAAGCAAACGGAAACCCTCTCAGTTTGAGGTGTTCCATCATCTCAACAAAGTTAGAAAAGAGGTTACTGATTTGCTGCTCCGTGACTTCGGCTACAGCAAACGAAAGGCGGCACAACGTCTTGAGAAGAAATTCAGTGGGCGAAGCTACGAAGAACTTACTGACGTTGAGAAAGAGATTTATGACCATTTCCGCAAACAGCAGGAAGCCTTTGATACTTGGTTTATTGAGGATGAGCGGAAAGCTGTAGTCGATTGTCTGAGGTCTATCGGTGAACACGTTTACACTGCGAACAGCATTTATCCCACCTACTATGAAGAGTTGGTGGAGCGGCGTGTTCATCAAGACCTGGCAATCGGTCAGTGTTACCGACTGGTACAGGAATTACAGTATGCAATAGAAACTCTCCCGGTGGATGTTAATTCTTTCTTGAGGTTCGGTGAGGACATTCAAAGAGAGATAGACCTTATTAAAGGTTGGCGTAAATCTGATAACAAGTTCAAAGGGGCAATCTCTGCAACCGCCGATAACTTCGCTAATGTGAACAACAACGGGAATGCGAACAACAACAACGCTTCTAACTCTAATGGCGTTCGCCCCGATTTCGATACTTCGATTAAATAGCCACTTGAGCGTTTCGGAGTAAGAGAAAGGAGAGGTTGTCCTTCCTATGATGGTAAATACCAAACACGATACTACTTCTTACGAGAATTGTAGTTGTCAACGTGAAATATATGACGGCAATGCGTTGTATGACGCTTATCTTAGAGCAAAGAGTGGGAGTGATTGGAAGCCGCAGGTTCAGCGGTATGAAATGGCATACCTTCTGGACTTGTCCAAAATGCAAAGAGAGTTGAAAGAACATACCTACGAATTTCAGCCCTGTAGCAGTTTTCCTCTTAATGAACGGGGTAAGACCCGCTTTATTACAGGCGAACAGATACGGGATAGAATTGCCAAACATTCTTTATGTGATGAAGTCTTAACTCCCGCAATTAAAGACCACCTCATCTATGATAATGGCGCAAGCCAGAAAGGTAAAGGAATTGACTTTACCCGCCGCAGGTTAGAAGCGCACCTGCACAAGTTCTTCCGGGAGAATCAGAGTAATGATGGTTATATCCTGCTGATGGATTTCTCAAAATACTATGACAACATTCGACATGACAAACTCATGGAGTTGTTTGAAAAGTACGTTGATGACGATACAGCACTCTGGTTCCTGGAAAAGATTGTAGACAATGAGAAGGTGGATGTGTCCTATATGAATGATGAAGAATATGAGTCCGCTATGGACGATGTATTCAATTCACTGGAACACGAAAAGGTTGACAAGAACCTGCTGACCGGGAAGAAGTTCTTGCGAAAGCACTTGAACATTGGTGACCAGGTAGCGCAGGACGCAGGGATTGCTTATCCCATACCGATTGACAACTACATAAAGATTGTAAAAGGCGTGAAATTTTATGGCAGATATATGGATGACAGTTATGTGATTCACAAGGATAAGGAGTTTCTGAAAGGGCTGCTTATAGAGATTGTAGAAATCGCACATGACCTGGGTATTACCGTGAATCTTCGGAAAACCAGAATATGCAAACTGTCTGAAATGTGGAGGTTTCTACAGATTCAGTATTCGCTTACCGATACCGGGCGGGTGATTCATAAGATTCATCCGAAACGGCTTACAGGTATGAGAAGGAAGGCTAAGAAACTGGTACTCATTCTCTCAGAGAAGGATTTCGATGACTGGTTTAGGTCATGGTTCAATGGTCACTGCCACTACATGAGCAAGCTACAGAGGTCAAATATGTTAGACCTTTGCAAGAAATTAAAGGAGGAACACTACTATGGTAAAACTGATTTTAGCTGACGGCACGGAACTCAAGGGCTTCAAGCAGAATGGTAACAACTATGTCAGCAAGACTGAGGTTGATGTGTCCGTGTTTGAGGACAATCTGTCCACTCTTACGATTGTGGACGGTGACACTCAGATGGTCATGCACAACGCTGAACTGATTCAGCAGGTTCAGTATGCTGACGGTTGGTATCTCTGCTTCCGTGAAAAGACTGAGCAGGAAATGCGCTATGCTGAACTTATGGGCAAATTTGAGTACCTGGCAATGATGACTGGCGTGGATATGGAGGTGTAAATCATGGAACACAGCAAGAATTATGAGAAGGTAAAGAAGTTCTACAAGATGGGCATTTGGTCTGAAAAGATGGTGTGGAACGCAGTAGGCAAGTGGATTACCCAGGAAGAGTACAAGGAAATCACCGGGGAGGATTACAGCAAGGAGGGCTAAGATTATGAAAGAATGGATTTGTACTGCAATCGGAGTAGCGGGTAGCTTTATTGCTTCCCTGTTTGGCGGTTGGGACGCTGCTCTGGCAACTCTGGTCATCTTCATGGCGATTGACTATGTTACAGGTCTGATTGTCGCAGGCGTGTTCCATAACAGCGGCAAGACTGAGAATGGTGCGCTTGAGAGCCGTGCAGGTTGGAAAGGGCTGTGCCGTAAGGGTGTTTCCCTTCTGGTGGTTCTGGTTGCCTGCCGCCTGGATTTAATTACTGGTACTAATTTTATTCGTGACGCTGTGGTTATTGCATTCGTGGCAAACGAAACTATCTCCATCGTGGAGAACGCAGGACTCATGGGTATCAATATTCCCCCGGCTATTACTGCCGCTATCGAAGTACTCAAGAAGAAGTCCGATACTGACAACGGCGCAAACTAAGGCGGGAGAGAGGGTTCGCCCTATCTCCTATAAAGGAGTGATGACCTATGACTATCCAGGAGTTTACTGACAGTATTGCCGGGTACATTAAGAAATATGCTGCCGCTTACAATGTATGCGTGTTCAGTCCGATTATTGCCCAGGCGATTCTTGAGAGTAACAAAGGTACGTCTGAACTGGCAGTCAACGCTCATAACTACTTTGGCTTGAAGTATCGCAAAGGACGCTGCAAGACCTGCGTGGGTGTTTACCACAAAGTAGGCAGTGAGCAGAACCCAGACGGAACCTACACCAGTTCCGCTATGGAATGGTGCAAGTTTAGAAGCATGGAAGATGGTATCATCGGGTATTTTGATTTCACCAACATTTCTGCTTATTCCAATTTGAAGGGTGTGACTGACCCCAGACAGTACCTTGAGAATATCAAAGCTGACGGGTATGCAACCTCTCTGAAATATGTGGACAACCTTATGGCTGTCATTGAGAGGTATGACCTTACCCGATATGACAAGGAGGAAATGAAAATGAGTAACAGTTCTCTGGTGTCCTACACCAAAATCTCACCTAACAAAAACAGTCCCCGCAATCATGCGATTGACCGTATTACCCCGCACTGTGTAGTCGGTCAGCTTTCTGCGGAGAGTATCTGCGGTTGCTTCACCAGTCCTTCCCGGCAGGCAAGCTGCAACTACGGTATCGGTTATGACGGCAGAATCTCTCTGTGTGTGGAAGAGAAAGACCGCTCCTGGTGTTCTTCCAGTTCTGCGAATGACCATCGTGCCGTGACCATCGAATGTGCGTCTGACAAGACTCACCCTTACGCTATGACGAACGCTGTATATGCTTCCCTCATCAACCTTTGCGTGGACATTTGCAAGCGCAACGGTAAAAAGAAGCTGCTCTGGTTCGGTGACAAGAACAAGACTCTGGCGTACAGCCCGAAGTCTGATGAGATGGTTCTGACTGTACATAGATGGTTTGCAAACAAGTCTTGCCCCGGTGACTGGCTCTATTCCCGTATGGGTGACCTGGCGGCAAAGGTTACTGCCCGTCTGAGCGGCAGCACTGATGAAGAGAAGCCTGCAAGCACTACCACACTGTACCGTGTCCGCAAGACCTGGGCTGATAGTGCTTCCCAGAAGGGTGCATTCTCTTCCCTGGCGAATGCGAAAGCCTGTGCAGACAAGAACCCCGGATACAAGGTGTTTGATGGTTCGGGGAATGCTGTGTACCCTGCGGAGAGCAAGCCTGCATTCTCTCCGTATAGAGTAAAGGTTACAGCTTCGGTTCTGAATATCCGTAAGGGTGCAGGTACGAATTACGCCCTGGCAGGCTCCATCCGCAACGGTGGTGTTTATACCATCGTGCAGGAAAGCACTGGGCGGGGCGCAACAAAGTGGGGTAAGCTGAAATCTGGCGCAGGGTGGATTTCTCTGGACTAGACCACGAAGGTATCATAATCCCAGAATCGCTTCCAGGAATGGGACTTCAATCTACAGTGGAACGTGTGAATTAACAGGTTTCCTGTGATTGTTGGATTTGCACTCATACCTGGAGCTTAGCAGATGGATAGAATTAAGAAGGACAGTCAGGATACATTGTATCTGATTAACAGAGGAGGAAACGCATGGCAGAAAGCCAGAATATAGAATACAAAGAGTCTTGGCGTGATGAGTATCTGAAATGGATATGCGGATTTGCCAATGCGCAGGGAGGAACGATCTTTATCGGAGTCCGCGATGATGGAAGCATTGTGGGGGTTAAGAACGCCAAGAAACTTCTTGAGGATATCCCGAACAAAATCCAGACGGGATTAGGCATTATTGCTGACGTTAACATGCATACAAAGAACGGACTGGATTATATTGAGATAAAGGTTGAGCCCAGTAGCTTTCCTATAAGTTATCATGGCGAATACCATTACAGAAGCGGGGCTACAAAACAGCAGCTGACAGGCATTGCATTGTCAGAATTTATTATGCGAAAAACTGGATTCCGCTGGGAAGATGTCACGGTCGATAACCTTTCTGCAGATGATCTGGATGAGGAAAGTTTCAAGATTTTTCGCAGAGAGGCATTCAAAAGCGGCAGGATGAAGGATACAGAGCTGAATGTCTCTAACGCGGAGCTTCTGAGTAAATTGCATCTTATTTCCAATGGAAAGCTGAAGCGTTCTGCAGTTCTGCTTTTTTATAGTGATCCGCAAATTATTCAGAATGGGAGCTACGTCAAAATCGGGAAATTTGGCGAAGGAGCAGATCTTCAGTACCAGGATGTGATGGATACGTCTCTTATTACAATAGCAGACAGAATTATTGATCTGATCTATATGAAATATCTTAAGGCAAAAATCACGTATGAGCATGACCGCAGAGTCGAGACATACCCGTATGCGCGTGAAGCGGTCCGTGAAGCAATTTACAATGCGATAGCTCATAACTGCTATATGTTCGGAACTCCGATACAAGTCAGAATAGAGGACCAGGAAATGATCATCAGCAATCGATGTATCCTGCCGGATGGCTGGACATCCAAAACTTTGATGGAGCCGCATGATTCGATTCCTTATAACCCTGATATTGCAAATGTGTTCTATCGGATGGGATATATCGAAAGCTGGGGACGTGGTATTCAGAAGATTTGTGATGAATGTATTGCAATAGGGGCTGATCTTCCAAGGTATGAGGTGCTCGGAAATGGCATACGACTGCATTTTAATGCTTTGCAGAGCGCGTTAATAGATCAGACTAAAGATCCAAAGTATCAGAGAGATACTTTGGCTGATACTTTGGCTGATAAAATTATTGCTTTGTTGACTGAGAGTCCTTCCTTAACCCAGGAAGAACTGGCAGAAAGTTTTAAAATATCTGTTCCATCCGTAAAAAGAGCTATGAAAATACTTTCGGATTCTGGTCGCATAGTGCGTGTCGGTGGGAAACGATATGGTCACTGGGAAGTGAAATGAGTGTGGGCGGCAGCCAGAACGCATCATTATGATCTGAATATGATCATGTGGCGGTATGTAGATGCGAAAACGCCAGAAGAAGAAAGTCAGTTTGTTCAAAATAAATCAGAAGTTGGAGTGGCTAAGATATGAAAAAGAGAGTCAGAGTGCCTCTGGCATTAGGGATAGGTTTTGGGCTTGCCATATTATCAATGGCGATAGCAATATATTTTGGTTATGTGCACGCATATTCAAGTGAAGAGAATATAAGATATGTATACCTGTTTGGATTTAAGATATACAGGCTAACGCTTGAAGGTGAAAAATATATTGGGACTTCACTTGGAGTGAATATGGGGATTATTTGTGCCATCTATATGGGGATTGTTTTCGCTCTCGAAGAAATCATCCATAAGCTTAGAGCACTTTAAAAACCATTTTCCAAATTCCAGTTGTGCGCCCAGCCAAGGGTGTGTAGCCTAACCGGTGGGAGTCCGGTATATCCAAGGCCTAACCAGCCAGATATTAGCGAGTCTTGGGATGGCATCAGTAATGATGCTTGACAAGCGTAGACAGCAAGCAAGTAGGGTCGTTAAAGCGATTGAGCCTCGAAAAGTTAGTTATTCCAGTTGGCCGACGTCTTAACTGGTGTGGAAGGCAACATCATACAGTTCGTTATGGTGAGAACTATATGGCACTGCGGGGTCAGAGAGCCGATCATGCTTGACACTAAGGATTCACATCAACTGGGGAGAGCCTGTCGCCTCTCGCAAAAGAGTATGACATACCAACTGAAAATGGAGGATGTCAAACGGGCGGCAGGCAGTCGGATAACTTCATAGTACTGTTGAAGTCGGGTAATGCCGACAGAGGGAAGGAGGTTACGCAGTAGCGGTCTCTCTGAGGAAACATCATCCGTACTCAGGGACGGAGGAAATGATGGGAACAAAATTAGAGAGAATAGCAGAAATATCAGCGAAAAGTAAGAAACCAGAATTCACAAGTCTGTATCACTTGATCAATGCTGACCTGCTGAAACAATGCCACAAGGAACTTGATGGCAAGAAAGCGGTTGGTATAGATAAAGTGACCAAGGAAGAATACGGAAAGCATCTTGACAGCAATATTGCTGACCTTGTGCAACGGCTGAAGAACAAATCGTATAAGCCACTCCCGACGCGGAGGGTCTATATACCCAAAGCAAATGGAAAACTGCGCCCTCTGGGAATCGTATCTTATGAGGATAAAATAGTGCAGCTGGCAGTAAAGAAGATACTGGAAGCGATATATGAGCCAAGGTTTCTAAATTGCATGTACGGTTTCAGACCTAAAAGGGGATGCCATGAAGCGGTCAAGGATGTTTATCAACATGTGTCGCGCGGGAAGATAAACTTCATTGTGGATGCCGACATAAAAGGTTTCTTCGACCATATCGACCACGAATGGATGATGAGATTCCTGGAATGGCATATCAAAGACCCGAACATACTGTGGCTGATACGAAAGTATCTAAAGGCAGGAGTAATGGTGGATGGTATGTATGAAGATACGGAAGAGGGTGCAGTACAGGGCGGAAATATAAGCCCAACGTTGGCAAACATATATATGCATAACGTGCTGACACTTTGGTTTAAGTTAGTAATCCAGAAAGAGGCAAGGAGCGAATGCTTTCTTGTGAATTACGCAGACGATTTTGTGGCGGGATTCCAATACAAATCAGATGCGGAGCATTACTATGCGGCATTAAAAGAGCGTATGGCAAAGTTTAACCTCGAACTGGAAAAAAGCAAAAGCAGACTGATAGAATTCGGGCGATATGCGGAGCAAAACCGCAAAGCAAGGGGGCTGGGTAAGCCGGAGACATTCGACTTTCTTGGGTTTACATTCTACTACGGCAAGAGCAGGAAAGGATACCCGTGGCCCAAAGTCAAAACATCGCGAAAGAAATTTGAGAAGAAGTTGAAGGAATTCAAAGAATGGCTCTATGAAAATAAGAACCAGCCTGCGAGTGACATAGTGAAACAACTCAATGTGAAACTGGCCGGCTACTACCGATACTACGGAGTGTCATTTAACATCTATAAGCTCAATGCGTTCCTACATCGGGTACAGCAGTTTCTTTTCAAAGCGATGAATAGACGGGGATGTAGACGTACATATACATGGAGCGGATTCGTTGACATGTTGAAGTGCTATCCACTTGCAAAGCCCAAAGTTTACTATCCGCTATATTAAAGTAAATGTTACTGTGAGGAGCCGGATGCGGGAAAGCCGCACGTCCGGATCTGTGAGGGGCTAAGGGTGTGAGCCCTTAGTCTACTCGACTGTCGCACATAAATATATAGCTTTTACTGACCGGAGATCACTCTAAGAAGCGTTCTCCGGTTTCTTATTACCCGGAAATATTGGACACATATTGATGCCGCATCGGTTGATGCGGATTACATAGCAGTCAGATGTTATCTGTGAAGACATCTGGCTGCTTGTTTTGTTTTCAGGATCTGTTTGATCAGGAACAATGCATACGCATAAGAGAAAAGGAAGTCCTTTGCATCATCAGAGACATGAAAGCAAAGTATCGAAAACATGCATAGCCGAAAGGCACAAATCAAGGAGGAAAAATTTATGGCATTTTTTAACAGCGCAGTTGGTGTACTTCAGACTCTTGTTATCGCTCTTGGCGCAGGTCTTGGTATCTGGGGAGCAATCAACCTCATGGAAGGATACGGGAACGACAACCGTGCGACACGTTCGTAAGTGAAAAGCTTGCGCACAAAGTCGAAGGGCATTGACCCGAAAACTTTGGAGAACTGATATTCCGATTGGTGAAATGAGGGAGTAACGCCCTGAAGCGCCTACCTAATACTCCGAATGGCAGGAAACCATGCAACAGGTTTCCCCCAAAGATGTTATAGAGCTCGGTGAAGTCGGCAGAGAGCAGTCGTAAGTATGATTTTCAGACGATACACGAAAGCTGTCCAGCGGTGGATGGTGCTGCCTATATGCCGGGGTTCGGTTACCCATGGTCAGGATGATAGAGATATCTGACGAATTTCTGAATGTACGAGTCTAAACGTTGATACTGTCGAAAGGCAGTACACCTTTTACGGTGGTGTCCGTGGATAAGTAAGACTGGTTGTTATGAAAGTCCATGCATCGTTACAGGCGATGCGGTTATGCATGACCGGATACAGGCTTAGAGGAAAGACCTAAAGGTATCCAATGATAGGAATATCGGAACGTGGAAAGCTGGGAACATGGAGGCTGTTGCAGACCGATGAAGTGGTGGATGGGAATACCTTCGCGAGAGGGCAATAACCGTTCTTTATTCTAGTGAGAGCAGTGGCATGGTACCTGTGAAGCCGTGAACAAGTAAGCGGTGGAGGGACGGCCACAAGTCGAATTCAGTAAAAATCATAAAATACACAACAAACACAGCTTCGAGTATGACAAAGAAAATCCAAACTGGAAGGAGAGGATGCCTGTGCCCACTTCGGAGCAGCAAGAAAGGAAAAGTAAACAAAGAAAAATCCGCAATTCAGAGTATTACGACATGGAGTCAACCTTTGACCGCCTGTATGCCGAAAGCAAAAATGGAAAAACCTTCAATCATCTGATGGAAATCATTGAGAGCGAGGAAAACATCAAGCTGGCTTATCGGACGATCAAAAAGAATACAGGAAGTAATACGGCTGGTGTGGATAAGCGGACGATAAAAAGCCTCATGAAATTAAGTGAGGAAGAATACGTCCGCCGGATACGAAATCAATTCAGCAACTATCACCCGCGCCCCGTAAGGCGTGTGGAGATACCAAAGCCCAATGGAAAGATGAGACCGCTGGGAATCCCCACGATCATAGACCGCATTGTCCAACAGTGCGTTTTACAGGTCATGGAGCCGATCTGTGAAGCAAAATTCAGCGAGAATTCAAACGGGTTCCGCCCGAATCGCTCTGCTGAAACAGCGATTGCACAGTGTATGCGGCTGGTGCAGGTACAACACCTGTATCATGTCGTTGATCTTGACATCAAAGGATTCTTCGACAACATCAACCATACAAAACTGATCCGTCAGATCTGGGCATTGGGAATCCGTGACAAAAAGCTGATATGCATCATTAAGGAAATGCTGAAAGCGCCGGTCATCATGCCAAACGGTGAAAAGGTCTATCCGACCAAGGGAACACCACAGGGAGGAATCCTGTCACCGCTACTTGCAAATATCGTATTGAATGAACTGGATTGGTGGATTGCTTCCCAATGGGAAGAAATGCCAACCAAAACAGAATTCAAGATAAGAGAAAATGCGAGTGGCACAAAGATCAAGAGCCATTCTTACAGAGCTTTGCGCAGAAGCAGACTGAAAGAAATGCACGCGGTCAGATACGCAGATGATTTCAAAATCTTCTGTTCCTCTCATGAGGAAGCTGTCAGGGCCTATAAAGCCACAGAATTATGGCTGAAGGACAGACTGGGGCTGGATATCAGTCCTGATAAATCCAAGGTAGTGAACCTGAAACGGCAGTATTCTGAATTTCTCGGATTCAAGCTGAAAGTTCGTAAAAAGGGCAGGAAATATGTCATTCGGTCTCATATGAGCGATAAGGCGTACAAAAAGGCGCATGAAAAGCTATCCGAAGAAGTGAAGAAGCTGGCTCATTCGTCAGAAGAAGCACAGTTCATGCAGTTACAGAAATACAATTCTGTTGTTGCAGGACTTCACGAATACTACTGTATTGCTACAGAAGTATCTCATGACTTCGGAAAGCTTGCCTTCAGTATTAACAAACAGCTCAGAAACAGGCTGAAAGGCGATCTGTCCAAAACAGGATATCTCAAGGATGGGTTTATCAAGCGGAAATATGGAGAAAGCAGACAGCTGAGATTTCTTCACAAGCGGCCTGTGGTTCCGGTGGGATTAGCACAGCCCAAGAACGCCCAGCACAAACGCAAGGCGGTCAATAAGTATACGGTGGAAGGTCGTGAGTTGATTCATAAGAATCTTCAAATTGACACAGAAACAATGCTTTGGGTGATGCGCAATCCTGTCCGGGGTCGATCTATAGAGTATGCGGATAACAGGATTTCACTGTATGCGGCGCAGTACGGCAAATGTGCTGTCACTGGGGAGACAATGGCTCCTCATGACATCCACTGTCACCATAAGCTGCCGGTCAGCAAAGGTGGAACCGATGAATATGCCAACCTGATTTTGATTAAGAAGGATGTGCATACCATCATCCATGCAACACAAGACCCAACAGTCGAGAGACTCCTGAAATTCCTTAATCTTGAACCAAAACAACTTGTAAAGCTTAACAAGCTTCGTGCATTGGCAGAAATGCCGCCCATTATTCTTTGAATGAAATGCTGTAACGAGGTGTGTAAGTTGTGTGCTTCATGTCCCAAAACTACTGAATTCGATGGAACGCCGTGTGCGGTGAAAGCCGCACGCACGGTGTGGAGCGGGGGAAAATCCTGAGATAATTTCAAGGGATTACCTATCGCTATCCGGCGCGAAGTCTCAGGGCATGAAGCAGCTGATGGCAGGCGGCGGTGTCGCCCTTATCGGGACTGTACTTGTACCGCTTCTTTCCGGACTGTTCGGCTGATACAGGGGAAGGAGACCGCTAAATGGACACAATTCTTCAGCAGATTACAGAATGGCTGAAGAAAATGCTCGTAAGCGGGATCATGAACAATTTCACCGGCATCTTCGATTCTGTCAACAAACAGGTTGGCAGCGTCGCTTCACAGGTAGGGACATCGCCCGCGAATTTCTCTCCGGGCGTTTTCTCTATGATCCGGAATGTTTCTGAGTCGGTGATCATCCCGATTGCTGGGATGATCCTGACTTTTATTGCCTGTTACGAGCTGATTCAGCTGATTATCGATCACAACAATTTAGCCAATTTTGAAACATGGATTTTCTTCAAATGGATCTTCAAGACCTTTGTCGCGGTCATGCTGATTACAAATACGTTCAATATTGTGATGGCCGTATTTGATGTCGCACAGCATGTTATTTCACAAAGTGCAGGAATCATTTCCGGCACGACGGCAATTGACGGCAGCGCACTGTCGCAGATGGAAGACACCCTGATGGCAATGGACCTGGGACCGCTTCTGGGCGTGTTCCTGCAGTCCATCATACTAAATATTGCGATGTGGATCATGTCGCTTGTGATCTTTGTCATCATCTATGGACGAATGATTGAGATCTATCTGATGACGAGCCTTGCACCGATTCCGTTCTCCACGTTTGCAAACAGGGAACAGAGTCAGATCGGACAGAATTACTTCCGATCCATCTGTGCACTTGGCTTTCAGGGATTCCTGATCATGATCTGTGTCGGGATCTATGCGGTGCTGATCCAGAACATTGCATTCTCGGATGATATTATCGCTTCAGTCTGGGGAGTCCTCGGCTACACCGTTTTGTTGTGCTTTACGCTCTTTAAGACGGGAAGTCTTGCAAAATCCGTGTTTAATGCACACTGAAAAAGGAGGAAATCATATTGTCGGCGTATATCTCGGTGCCCAGAGATCTTACCCGTGTGAAGTCCAAAGTATTCTTCAATCTGACAAAGAGACAGCTTATTTGTTTTTCTGTGGCGGCGCTCATTGGAGTACCGTCTTTCTTTTTGATCAGAAAGACTGGAAATATGAGTCTGGCTTCCATGGGGATGATCCTGATCATGCTGCCGTTTTTCTTTCTTGCTATGTACGAGAGAGACGGCATGCCGCTGGAAGTGCTGATGCAGCACTTTATCGAAGCAAAATTCATCCGCCCGAAAGAGCGGCCATACAAGACGAACAACTATTATGCTGCGCTGATGCGTATGGCGCAGGCAGATAAGGAGGTGAGAGAGATTGTTCTGGAAGCAGAAAAAAGACAGGGCGGCAGAAAGTCTGAAGCTGCCGACAAACCTGACAAGCCGCGAAAAGCGGAAAATCGAAAAGATCATTAAGGATGCCAGACAGGATGACGGTATCCCAAGGACCGCACAGCAGTCCATTCCGTTTGAACGCATGTTTCAGGATGGGATCTGCCGGTCAGACAGCAATTATTACAGCAAGACGATTCAGTTTCAGGACATCAATTACCAGCTGGCACAGCAGGAGGATAAGACAGCCATCTTTGATGAATGGTGCGGATTCCTGAATTTCTTTGACAGCTCGGTACATTTTGAGCTTTCGTTCATGAATCTCAGCACAGATGCCGTGAGCTTTGAGAAGAGCATCCGTATCCCGCCGAGAAATGACGGCTTTAATGATGTCCGGGAAGAATACAGTAAGATGCTGCGGACGCAGCTGGCGCAGGGTAATAACGGTCTGACCAAGACCAAGTATCTGACGTTTGGCATTGAAGCGGAATCCATGAAGCAGGCCAAACCACGTCTGATTCATATTCAGACGGATCTTCTGAATAACTTCCGAAGACTCGGTGTGGTGGCAACTGTATTGGATGGAAAGCAGCGACTGAAAGTGATGCATGATCTGTTCCACATGGGTGACAAGGACCGGTTTTATTTTGAATGGAAATGGCTGCCAGAGTCAGGACTTTCGGTGAAGGATTTCATCGCACCATCTTCTTTTTCCTTTCCCGGCGGACGTATGTTCCAGATGGGAGATCTTTACGGAGCCATGTCGTTTTTGGCAATTACAGCCTCGGATCTTTCGGATCAGCTTCTGAAGGACCTTCTGGATATGGAATCCTCACAGGTGGTTACGATGCATATCCAATCTGTCGATCAGAACGAGGCGATCAAGACGGTCAAGCACACGATCACGGAACTCGACCGATCCAAGATTGAAGAGCAGAAGAAAGCTGTTCGTGCTGGTTACGACATGGACATTATCCCGTCAGATCTTGCAACGTATGGGAAAGATGCGAAGAGTCTTCTGCAGGAGCTGCAGAGTCAGAATGAGCGGATGTTCCTGATGACGTTTCTGATCCTCAACACCGGGAAAACCAAACAGGAGCTGGAAAACAATATTTTTCAGGCATCCAGCATTGCCCAAAAGCACAACTGCAACCTCAGAAGGCTGGATTTTCAGCAGGAACAGGGCCTGATGAGCAGTCTGCCGCTTGCACACAATGAAATTGAAATTCAGAGAGGACTGACGACTTCCAGTACGGCGATCTTTGTTCCGTTCACGACGCAGGAGCTGTTCCAGAACGGCAAGGAAGCGCTGTACTACGGGCTGAATGCGCTTTCCAACAACCTGATCATGGTGGACCGAAAGATGTTGAAGAATCCGAATGGCCTGATCCTCGGAACACCGGGTTCTGGTAAGTCGTTCAGCGCAAAGCGTGAGATCACCAATGCGTTTCTGGTGACAGATGATGACATTATTATCTGCGATCCGGAGGCAGAGTATTCCCCGCTTGTAGAACGTCTGAAAGGACAGGTAATCAAGATCTCTCCGACCAGTACGCAGTTCATTAATCCGATGGATATTAATGCGAACTACTCGGAGGAAGACAACCCGATTGCACTCAAGGCGGATTTCATCCTTTCCCTGTGTGAGCTGGTTGTCGGAGGCAAGGAAGGACTGCAGCCGGTAGAAAAGACGGTCATCGACCGCTGTGTGCATCAGATCTACCAGAAGTATTTTGACAATCCGGTGCCGGAGAACATGCCGGTTCTAGAGGACCTTTATAATGTGCTGCTGGCACAGGAGGAGAAAGAAGCCCACCATGTGGCAACGGCACTGGAGATTTACGTCAAGGGATCACTGAATCTCTTCAACCACAGAACCAACGTCGATATCAATAACCGTCTGGTCTGCTATGACATCAAGGAACTTGGCAAGCAGCTGAAAAAGCTCGGCATGCTGATCGTTCAGGATCAGGTGTGGGGTAGAGTCACTGCGAACCGGGAAGCCGGAAAGTCTACGCGCTACTACATGGATGAGTTCCATCTGCTTCTGAAAGAAGAACAGACGGCAGCCTACTCCGTGGAGATCTGGAAGAGATTCCGTAAGTGGGGCGGTATCCCGACCGGTATCACACAGAACGTGAAGGATCTTCTCTCCAGTAGGGAAGTCGAGAACATCTTCGAAAACTCGGATTTCATCTATATGCTCAATCAAGCATCCGGTGACCGGGCCATTCTTGCAAAGCAGCTCAATATCTCTCCGCATCAGCTGTCCTATGTGACACATTCCGGCGAGGGAGAAGGGCTGCTTTTTTATGGCAATGTCATCCTTCCGTTTGTGGATCACTTCCCGACGGATCTGGAACTGTACCGGATCATGACGACAAAGCCGGGTGAAATATCCCACGAGAAGGAGGAAAGTTAATTGGCCGAGAAGAAAGAAAAAGTCCGCTTCCGGAAGGATATGGCGGAGCAGTCGGCTAGAGCAGCACCGGAGGCAGAAGAGGTCCGGCTTCCTTCTGAGGAAGGATATACAAGGACTAGGAAGAAATCCCGTTTCAAAGGCAATACGAACTATGGGAAGGAGCTTCGGTTTAGAAAGAAGAAACAGGACAAACCGAAAACATCAAAAACCGTTTCATCGGCGGTTATTTCCCAGAGAATGCATTCTGCTATTGAATCAGGAGATCAGGATGATAACGTCGGCAGCAAGGCATTGAACCGCAGTACAGAAGCTGCGGAAGATACCGGAAGAGCTGCAGGCGATATTGCAGGAAAGGTGAAATATTCGAGAAAGCTTAAGGCGGCAAAGACAGCAGAAAAGCTGCAATCGGAGTCTGAATATGCTTCACGCGTGGGAAAGACAGCAAAGGAAGCAAATGCGTCAGAATCTGCCGCAGAGAGCACAGGCAATACCAGCTTCTTTTCACGCTGGAAACAGCGGCAGAACATTAAGCAGCAGTATGCGGCAGCAAGGAAAGCCGGAAAAGCGGCTGGGAAAGAAACCGGAAGTGCAGCAGCCAGAGGAAGCACCAAAGCAGGCAAAAGAATTGCAGACATTGGCGCCAATATTCAGAGGTTTGTCTCGGAACATCCTGGAATGCTGCTGACGACCGGTGTTCTCGGACTGATCCTTATTCTGGTTGTAAGCACGTTCTCATCCTGTTCCATGTTTGCCAGCGGCACCGGCAACAGTATTCTCGGCAGTTCCTATACCGCAGAAGATGCGGCGATTCGTGGAGCAAACAATGACTATAAAGCCATGGAAGCAGATCTGCAGTCGCAGGTTGATCAGGTTAAAACGACGCATCACGGCTATGACGAGTACCAATTTGATCTTGCCAATATCAACCACAATCCCTATGTTCTGACATCGTATCTCACGGTTCTCTATGAGGATTATTCAGAGGAAGAGGTGCAGGACAAACTAAAGGAACTGTTCCATGCACAGTATCAGCTGACTTTCCGGGAAGAAATTCAGACCCGCACAAGGATAGAGGAACGGACAGGACACCGGACCGTCAGGGATCCGGATACCGGCGAGACTTCGCGGGAGAAATACACCTATGAAGTGGAAGTGCAGTACGAATATAAGATTCTGCATGTAAAGCTCGTCAATAAGACGATGGAAGCCTGTATCAATCAGGCATCTCTGACTGATGCGCAGAAGTCACGGTATGCGCTTCTCAATGAGACAAAGGGCAACCGGGAATATCTGTTTGCGGATGATGTCTATGCCAATCCATCTGCCGGAGAATATACGGACTATGACATTCCGGTGGAAGCGCTCAGTGACGAGAAATTTGCCAACATGATGCATGAGGCGGAGAAATACCTTGGCTATCCGTATGTCTGGGGAGGATCCAGTCCGTCCACCAGCTTTGACTGCTCTGGGTTTGTCTGCTGGGTGATCAATCACAGCGGTAATGGATGGAATGTTGGCAGGACAACGGCGGAGGGACTTCGTCAGAAGCTGAATATCATTCCGCCGGATGAAGCAAAACCAGGCGACATTATCTTTTTCCAGGGAACGTATGACACGCCGGGCGCCAGCCATGTCGGGATCTATGTCGGCAACGGCATGATGATTCACTGCGGCAACCCGATTCAGTATGCTTCCATCAATTCATCGTATTTCAGACAGCATTTCTACTGCTTTGGCAGATTACAGTAAGGAGGTTTTCATGAGTAAGAAACTGGAAAGAATCAAAGCGGATCTTAATAAAGCCCGTACAAAACGGGCAGAGTGGGATCAGCGGATCAAAGAACTGGAACAGAAATATACAGAAGAGGAGAACACAGAGATCCATGAGGTTGTGCATGCTTTCAGCCTTACCCCGGAGGAACTGCGGGAACTTCTTCAGAATCGGGCAGCCATGGTTCCGAATAAAGGCGCGGAAATGGCAGAACAGGAGGCGGAACATGAAGAAGAGTAAATGGCTTTCCGTTGTACTGGCAGCAATGCTCTGCTGCGGTGTTTCGTCGATCCCGGTATTTGCCCAGACAAATGAACCGGCAGCATCCACCGAGTCGGTTCCGACGGAGACAACCGAGGAGCCGTCAGAGACTGCGGAAGAACCCGAGAAACTGGATCCGCTCACCCCGGATGGCAATCTCACACTGGTGGATGACATTTCAACAAAGAGTGGGAAGCAGTTCATTACCGTCGTTACAAAGAACGGAAACTATTTTTACCTCATCATTGATCGTGATGATGAAGGGGAGCAGACGGTCCACTTCCTGAATCAGGTCGATGAGGAAGATCTTTTGAATCTGATGGATGATGAGGATGCAGATGCTATCAGGGAATCCTTGGATCAGCAGAAAACACAGGAGACAGTAACACCGGAACCGGAAGAGAAAAAAGAGGAACCGGAAACCACAGTGGAACCCGTAGAGAAGAAAAAGAGCAGCAATAACTTCATGCTTCCTGCGGTAGTTGTTCTGGTCGCTGCCATCGGAGGTATTGGTGTGTGGATTTTCCTGCAGGCAAAGAAGAAAAAGGGAAAGCCTGCCAACCAGCCAGATCCGGACGCAGATTACCGGGAAGATGACGACGGTTTTGACCTTCCGGAAGAAGAGGAAACGGAGAATGAACAGGAATCCGAAGACTCTGACGGAGAAGAATAAAAATTTTTCAAGAAATTTTGAGGGAAATGGCTGTTCTTTGCCTATATAGAAGGTGAAGGAGGTCATACACATGACAGAAAACATGAATTCTTTATGCAATGCAGCAGCGATTCGTTCCCTTATTGAGGAAAACAAGAAGATTGAAGAGGAGATCGGAGAACTGGAACAGCTCTTTTGGCAGAACATTATGAAACTGGCGATGCTGGGAGACGTTCCATCTATGTGTCTTCTCATTCGTACAGGAGGTGACAGTCCATTCGATATTGATCCCATGTTTCCCTGGAACTAATCCATCCGTCAAACAGGATAAAGATACTGAGCTGTAGAAATTTCTATGGCTCAGTTTTTTCATGAAAGGAAAAAAAGACTTATGGAAAACGAAAAGACGATTGATGAACCCATTTCAACGACCGGAACAGTTCGGGATGTCTTGGAAGAGCTGAAGGATCAGGATGTTGTAATCGTGATCCCGATCGGAGGTGATGCAGATGAGTTCAAGTAAACGCTACAAGCTCGATAAAGTCGGTATCCGCATGGTAAAGGAGCCGCCTCTCTACAGCTCCGAACCTGTAAATTCACCGGAAGCAGCTGTCCGTCTGATGGCAGAGACACTAAAGGGATATGACCGTGAAGTATTGGCGGTTGTAAACCTGAGAAATGATCTTTGTCCTATCAACATGAATGTTGTTTCCATCGGGACATTGAATCAGTCGCTTGCACATCCGAGAGAAATCATGAAGAGCATCATTCTCTCCAATGCTGCATCCGTCATGCTGTTCCACAACCACCCGAGCGGCAATCTTATGCCGTCTCAGGAAGATATCGCCCTGACGGACCGGATGGCAAAGATCTGTGAGCTGTTAGGAACACCGATTGTGGATCACATCATTATCGGCAATGACGACAGCTATTATTCGTTCCGGGAAAACAGCATTCTGAAGGTCCCGCCTCTGGAATATGCCAGAGATGTTACCGATCTTCACCTTGGGGCAGATGCTGTATCAGAGCCGGGTACAAAGAAGCCGCAGCAGACAATCGCGGAAATCACGGAAAAACTGGAACAGGGAGTTCATGAACTTTTTGAGAGTGAGAAGTACAAGGCGTATCTTTCCAGTATGTCCAAGTTCCACAATTATTCTCTGAACAACACGATTCTCATCAGCATGCAGAAGCCGGATGCCACGCTGGTTGCCGGATATCAGGCATGGAAGAAAAACCATGGCAGACAGGTAAAGCGTGGAGAGAAGGGAATCAAGATCATTGCCCCGGCACCTTACAAAGTGAAGACAGAACGGGATGTGATTGATCCGGATACGCAGAAGGCAGTTCTCGATGCGGATGGCAAACCGAAAAAGGAAACAGTTGAGATCGAAAGGCCGTCGTTTCGGGTCGCCACCGTATTTGATGTGAGCCAGACGGAAGGAAAAGAGATTCCTGCGCTGGGTGTGGAGGAACTGACGGGATCGGTTGATGGTTATGGCAGTTTCCTTACAGCACTGGGGCAGACATCCCCTGTGCCGGTCAGCTTTGAGGAGATTACGGGTGGTGCCAAAGGGTATTTTCATACGGCAGAGAACCGGATCGCCATTCAGGAAGGAATGAGTGAGATCCAGACCGTAAAAACACTGATTCATGAAATGGCGCACGCGACACTCCATGCCGGAAAGGACAGGGAAAAGTTTGATACCAGGACAAAGGAAGTACAGGCGGAGAGTGTTGCCTATACCGTTTGCCAGCATTACGGCATTGAGACTTCGGATTATTCCTTCGGCTATATTGCCGGGTGGTCCACTGGGAAAGAAACAGCGGAACTGAAAGCCTCGTTGGAGACGATCCGAAGCACATCCAGCGATCTGATCGGTCAGATTGACGGGCATTTACTCGATCTGCAGAAGGAGAAGAGCGTAGACAGGGAATCTTCCATGGGAGCACCGGAAGCTGCAGAAACAGGGACAAATGCTCGACCCACAGAGCAGAAAACAGCCGATAAGGAGGTACAGCCGAAGAAGTCTGTGTGCGCGGAGCTGAAGGCTCCTCGGAAGAAGAAAGAAACACCGGTGAAGAAACATCCGCCGAAGAGCAGAGAAGAGGTGCTGTGATGGGATATAAACTTGTTTATGTAAAGCTTCACATAAACAAGTTTATGTTGTGTTGTAGGAAATGAAAAGTTTTGCTTTGTTTTGTTTGGCATTATTGAAATCCTCCTCCTTTTTCTTTACATAATCCCCCAGCGAATGAGCAGGAGGATTATG